>DATHYN010000253.1:0-42615 GCA_035459145.1 Anaerolineae bacterium
ACATCCCCGGCCGATAAACCATCGCCGCCCGCGGCCGCCCCACGTCATCCACAATTACCAACCCCTCATTCTTCCCCGCCAACACCCCCGCACAAAACATATGATACTGACTCATCTCCCCCATCAAACCAGCTACCCGCTCATACATTTCCCTCTCTAAAACATGTAAACCCATTTCACATCTCCTACTACTTGTGTATAAAAAACACCCTTTCTCTCCTCACCAACAAAAAAATCCGCCCAATCCCCAAAATCCGCGTCAAAATCCACCAAACCTCCTCAAACCAACACCTCCCTCACCTCACCAACACCAAAAAATCTGTCCAATCCCCAAAATCCGCGTCAAAATCTCCAAACCTTACCCCCACCACAACCTCTCCTCCAACTACACAACCAAAAAATCCTCAATATCCCCAAAATCTGCATCAAAATCTCCAAACCTCCCCCCACCAATTCTCCCTCTCACACATGCTGATCAATCAAAATCGGATTCCCATCCGGATCCACCACCACAAAACTACCCGGCCCCGTCTCCTCCCCAGCCTCTTGCAACACCTCAATCCCCGCCTCCTTCACCTTCTCTTTCAACTCCCGTACATCCATAAAACCATCTAACGTCTCTGCCTTATCATTCCACCCCGGATTAAACGTCAAAATATTCTGCTCAAACATCCCTTGAAACAACCCAATCATACACGCCCCATTCTTCATAATCACCCAATTATGCTCAATCTCTCCCCCAAACTGCTCAAATCCCAACTTCTCATAAAAAGCTTTCGACTTCTCAATATCTTTCACCGCCAAACTCACCGAAAAATTACCCAATTCCATAACGATCTCCTTATTTATCTCTTCCAAACGTAAAAAACAACGCCGGCGCTAACGCAAACAACATCCAATGCCCCGAAAAACCGCGCACCACATACGCCTGTTGCCGATTATACTCCGCCTCCGTAATCTCCCGAATAATCGTCCCATGGCTCTGAATCACAAACTGTCCATCCACAATACTCGGCCCCCCACCCTCCGACAACTGCATAAAATAGAAAAAGTTTAGTATCGTATAAACCAGCACCAAACCCATCACCACCCGCCCCCATATCGGTATCGGCCCAAAAAAATCACGCCCCTTCATCCGCCCCCCGCCCGTCATCACCAACGCAATAAATGGTATAAATACCACCAAATGCATAAGCATAATTGGCGGAAACAAATTAAACCAATTCACCCCCAACACCGCCGTCACATGAATCATAACACTCAATCCAAAAATCACCCATGCCCCTCTCGCCACCAATCGACTTTGTCCCAAATTCATAGTCATAGCCTGCCTCCAATCATATTTTAACAATACCCTCCAATTGTGCCCCACTCACCCACTCCTCGCAACATATAGCCACTACCTGCCAAACATCCTCAAACCAAAGCTTCCCTCCAGCCAAACACCCTTTACCAACCCCCACCCTCCAACACAAACAACCTCACCAACACCAAAAAATCTGTCCAATCCCCAAAATCCGCGTCAAATCCCACCAAACCTACCCCCCACACAGCATCACAATAGCAAAACCCCTACCACTGTCATTCCCGCGCACGCGGGAATCCACTCATAACCCCACCCCATACAAAACATCCCTCATACAAAACACCACCTTCCAACCCAAACACCCTTCCTCCCCCTCACCAACACCAAAAAATCTGTCCAATCCCCAAAATCTGCGTCAAATCCCACCAAACCTACCCAAACCCAACCCCCACCTCAAGCAAAATACCCTCCACCAATCCCCACCTTCCAACCCAAACACCCCTCCTCCCCTCACCAACACCAAATCACCAATAACAAATCCTTCCCCTACTTTGCCTTTTCCCCCATCACCCTTTACCATTATAAAATCATCCCGCTCATTTCATCTAATGACCCTCCACTTAAAAGGACAACCTCCCATGAAAAAATTATATCTCTTACTCATTCTGCTTACTCTCATCCCCACCACCCTCATCCTTATCCTCAACACCTCTCCACCCACCCACGCCACACAAACCACGTTCCCCCTCTCACCCCACCTCAATCAATCCACCCTCCCCCCTCTCCCCGATGACATCTTCGTCGCCCGCGTCTATTATCAAAACAAAGACGATATCTCGCTCCTCCAAAGTTACGACCTCTTTGAATACAACAACCTCAAAGAAAGTTACGTCCTTGTCGCCCTGAATAAACACCAATACCAAGAAATCGTCGCCCTCGGCCGCTTCTACCTCACCCTCGACCCCATCGCCACCCAAAACATCATCCCCGCCCACACCAATAACCCCCAAAACATCGCCGGCATCCCCGGCTACGCCTGCTACCGCACCGTCGAAGAAACCTTCACCACCGCCCAAAACCTCGCCACCAACTACCCCAACCTCGCCTCTTGGCTCGATATCGGTGACTCCTGGGACAAAACCCAAGCCCTCGGCGGCTACGATATCATGGTCCTCAAACTCACCAATAACAACATCCCCGGCCCCAAACCCAAACTCTTCATCTCCGCCGCCATCCACGCCCGTGAATACACCCCCGCCGAACTCGCCACCCGCTACGCCGAATATCTCGTCTACAACTACAACATCGATGCCGATGCCACCTGGCTCCTCGACTACCACGAAATCCACCTCCTCCTCCAAGCCAACCCCGATGGCCGTAAACATGCCGAAACCGGCACCTTCTGGCGCAAAAATGTCAACAATAACTTCTGTTCCGATACCGATTTTCGTGGCATCGACCTCAATCGCAACTACAGCTTTGAATGGGACTGCTGTAACGGCCACGGCGCCAATGAATGTGATGTCACCTACAACGGCATCGCCCCCGCCTCCGAACCCGAAGTCCAAGCCATCCAAACCTACCTCACCGCTGAATTCCCCGACCAACGCCTCCCCGACATGAATGCCGCCGCCCCTCTCACCGCCACTGGCGTCTTCCTCGACCTCCACAGCTACAGTAACTTCATCCTCTTCCCGTGGAGCTCTTCCAACAGCGCCGCCCCCAATAATGACCAACTCCAAACCTTCGCCCGCAAACTTGGCTACTTTAACAACTACACCCCCCACCAATCCTCTGACTTTTATATCGCCGATGGTGCCAGTATGGATTTCGGCTACGGTGAACTTGGCATCCCCTCCTTCGTCTTCGAAATAGGCAATGTCTTCTACGAAGCCTGCTCCACTTTCGACAACACTATCCTCCCCGATAACCTCCCCGCCCTCATCTACGCCGCCAAAGTCGCCCGCACCCCCTACCTCACCCCCAGCGGCCCCGACACCCTCGGCCTCACCGCCACCCCCCACAACATCGAAGCCAACACCACAACCATCCTCACCGCCACCATCACCGATAACAACTATAACGGCGGCAACGGGAACGAACCAACCCAAAATATCGCCGCCGCCGAATATTACATCAACACCCCCCCTTGGGACACCACCAACTCCCCAACACCCATCCCCTTCCTCCCCCTCGATGGCGCCTTCGATAACAGTACCGAAATCGTCACCGCCACCCTCGATACCACCTCCCTCCCCCTCGGCCGTCACACCATCTTCGTCCGCGGCCAAGACACCGACGGTAACTGGGGCGCCATCTCCGCCATCTTCATCTATGTCCAACCCACCGGCCCCCACATCAACCTCACCCCCACCACCATCACCACCAACCAAGAACCCGCCACCATCACCACCCACACCATCACCATCGACAACACCGGCTCCGCCCCTCTCACCTGGAACCTCTCCGAAGATACCGATGCCGATTGTCTCTCCCCCGCCGACCTCCCCTGGCTAACCACCACCGCCACCTCTGGTACCCTCCCCGCCGCTCAATCCACCCCCCTCACCCTCAACATCGATACCAGCTCCCTCACCGATGGGAACTACACCGCCCACCTCTGCTTCAACAATGACGATATCGACACCGCTGATCAACTCCAAATCATCCCCATCAATCTCCAAGTCCAAAGCATTACCTGCACCATCTACCCCAGCACCGATATCGGTGGCACCATCAGCGGCGACGCCACCCTCATCTCCGCCTCCCCCGTCATCAGCACCGGCACCATCGTCGACCTCAACCTCCGTGATGTCACCGGCACCCATCCCCGCACCATGCAAGATGTTGAATTCTTCCTCGATGGCCCCTCCCTCTTCATCCGCCTCTCTCTGCGTGATACTGGTTGCAGCAACATCGCCGACTTCAACTTCGATTTCGATGACGATGGCGTTCCCACCGATTGCGACATCAACGACAACACCGTCTACTCCCCCTACAGCACCCTCCGCAGTTACAACGGTGAGGACGCCGCTGGCATTTGGTACCTCCATGTCACCGATGCCACCGGCCCCCGCGACGGCCAGCTCACCGGTTGGAGCCTTGAAGTCTGCACCCTCGATCCCGTCTGCACCGCCCCTCCCGCCATCACCGACCTAACCGTCACCGCCAATCTCAGCGACACCATCCTCACCTGGACACCAACCACCGCCGACGCCTACGAACTATGGTGGGACACCACCCCCTGGTTCGATACCACCGCTGATTGCACCACCGCCCCTAACTGCGACCTAGTCATCGGCACCAACACCTACACCCACACCAATCACGCCGCCACCCCCGCCCTCTACACCTACTACCTCAAAAGCCAAGCCGCCTGCGGCGCCACCGCCCCCAACTCCAACCACACCGCCGCCTTCACCTATCCCCTCACCCTCCCTTAGCCCAGCCCCCACCTGACCTCACAGCTTTCCTAACCATTCCTTTCCAACCTACAACACCTCTCTAAAAAGCTGCGAGGTCTCCCCCAAACCCCCTCACCACCTCTACCCCCAACGCCTGACACACCCGCGCCGTATCCCCCAAATGCTTCTCCGTCTCCTGCCCATACTCCAAACACCACAACAACTGATACAACAAGCGCCGTCGCTCATACCCCGCCCCCACCGCCGCCACCGTCTCATACCCCCGCCAAAAATCCTCATTCGTCATATCCGTCCACAAATCCATCCGCGCCACATCAATCTCATGATGCCCCGCCCACGCCTTGTCAAAATCAATAATCCCCGCCAATTCCCACCCCCGCCACCCCTCGGCCACCAAAATATTATAACCATGCAAATCTTCATGACACAACCGCGCCGTTTCGATACCTGCCAACCAATCACCATACCGCTCTAACACCGAAAAATAATAATCCCGTAACCGCTCATTAGGTAACATCAACCGCACCCGCTCCCGCAACGCCTCACCCCACGGCCGACCTCCCCCCACCACTTTTCCCTCACGCCCCACCTCCCCAAACCCCTCAAACTGGATCCCATGCAACTGCCCCACCGCCCGCCCCAACGCCTCATACCCCCGCCGCCAAGAGCGCTCATCCATCTCTCCCCGCACTCGCGCCCGCACCACTGCCCACTCCCGCCCCGGCAACGCCACCATTACCAAATACCGCCACGGCCACTCCCCATACCCCTCATCCGCCGCCAACACCTCCGGCACCACCACCTCCGTCTCCCGCCCCACCAACCGATACCACATCGCCGTCCGCTCAAAGGGACACCCATATTCCGCCCTCGGCCCCGCCAACTTCACCACCACCTCCATCGCCGGCCGCGCCAACCGCAACCGCACCACCCAATAATCCACCATCTCCTTCTCCAACCACCCCTCCTCAATCAATACCCCACTCCCCAAAATCTCCCGCAACAGCAAAACAACCTTCTCCCCATCCCCCACCCGTTGATACCACGCCTTCATCACCACACACTCCCCACCGACCCCACCAAATCACCCGCCTCGGCCACCCCATCCCCCACATCCACCACCAAATATGCCCCCTCACGCAACGGCTCCGCATGACTCCCACTCGCCAACCGAAAATGCCCCTCACCCACCACCTTATACCCACCTTTAATCGTTATATGCCCCGCCACAATCACCTTCTGCCGCCGATATCCCCTGCCCATTCCTGCTAACATCTCCGCCACCAACGCTTGATACCGCCGCCAGCCATACTGCCGCTCACACTTGGTAAACAAAGCCGCCCACAAATGCTCAAATTCAGCTTCATTAACCACCATCGCCCCCACTAAAAAATCATCATACCGCGCACTCTCTTCCCCCGATACCGCCAAATAATCCGCCACTAATTGCCGATAAGATTCCGCCCCATACATTTTCACCACCGCTTGCCGTAGCTTTTCCTTATCCAGACCAGCTAATCGGGCCCGCACCCTTTGCCGTATCGCCTCATGGTCCCAATTCCAGAGACGGTTAACGGCCGTTTCCTCCCCCCACCCATACGGAAACGCCCCCGCATGCATAAACACAATCCCCCCACTCGTCCGCACATAAAACGGCAACCCCTCAAACAATCCCATCACCTCCGCCCGCCGCCCACTCGCCACCAAAGCCCGCTCAAACGATGGCGTATACTCCCACCCACCCTTGCTCAACGGAAATCCATAAATATGTGGCAACTCATGATTCCCACACAAATAAATCACCCGCTCCCCATATCTCTCTTGCAACGCCAATACATCTAACACAATCGCCACCGACTCATCCACCACCTCCTCCTCACGCGTATGAATCAAATCCCCCAAAAACAACAAACAATCCACCTCCCCTTCCCCCAAAAGTTCTACAAAACGCGCCCGATACCGTTCATACAAATCCCAATTCCCATGCAAATCACTCACCACCATCACTCGCCCCCTCTCAATCGTCCACAACCGCCGATACCCCTTCTCTACGCCAAACATCATCAAGATCCTTTAATACACTTATTCCACACATTACCTTCATAATTTCTTCACACTTCTATTTTACAATATAACCACTTCACACGTAAATCTTAGAAAGTTTTTATCAACAACCACTGTTCCGATGACTTTCTACCATTTACAACAACAAGCCATCTTCCAGCTTTCGCTTAACACAACACTTACCCACCAGCGCCTTCCATCTGGAAGATGGCTTAACTCACTAATAGCCCACCCTAAACGATACTGCCATTTTTTTACATTTCACTCCCAAATCAACCTCCAACCCTCCTTCAAGGATACTATCGTTTTTCAACATTTCACTGCCCGCGCTGGCGGTGGCGCGATTTGTTAAATCGCCAGACTTCCAACTAAACACCCCTTCTCTTATCTAAAAAACGACAGCATCTTCGAGGAGGCGTCCCAACCAGCCCAATACGTTCACAATCGCGCGCTCCACGCCAGAACAACCATCCTCTTTTCACCAACACAAAAAAAATCCCCCCAATCCCCAAAATCCGCGCAAAATCTCCAACCCTCACCCCCTACACACCATCACAATAGCAAACCCCCTACAACCGTCATTCCCGCGCACGCAGGAATCCACCCACAACCCCATCCCCATTCACCCACGAGAGCCTGCCACCTGCCTACTGTCATACTTACCTAAGCAAATTCTGGCCACACTGGAGGTGGCGCGATTTGTTAAATCGCCAGACTTCCAACTGAACACCCCTTCTCTCCCCACCAACAAAAAAAACGGACAGCAACTTAATAGTCACTGTCCGCTTCTAAATCTAATCAAATCAACTCCCTCTACCGCAACGACGCAATCGTCTCCTCGCCCAACCCCACCAACTCGGCCAACATATCCTTATCAAACCGCAACTCCGCCCCCGCCGCCGCAAATAAATCCGGCAACGACGCCGTCCCCCCTAGCGCCAACGCCCGCCGATATGACGCCAACGCCTCCGCATGGTTCTCTAAACTATTACGCCACACTTGCATCGCCCCCACCTGCGCAATCCCGTACTCAACATAATAGAACGGCACACTAAAAATATGCCCTTTCCGATGCCAACCCGACTTGCGCACCTCTTCTAAACCAGTCCAATCTTCCCCCCCCATAAATTTCAACCACAATCCATCCCAAACTTCATCTAACTTAGCCGGATCTTGAGCCTCATCAATATGCGTATACACCCAATGCTGGAATCCATCCACCACCGCCATATACGGCCAGAACAAAATCCACCCCTCTAAATGTTGAATCCGCGCTCGTGCCGCTTGCTCTTCATTATAAAACCCCCCGCGCGACCGCTCCCAATACGGTGTCGATAACAGCTCCATCGCCATCGACGCCACTTCACAAAATTCCATCACGGGCGATACCTGCCAAATCAACGGCTGTTTTTCTCCCTCAAACGCATGAAACGCATGCCCACACTCATGCAATAATGTGCGCACATCATCTTGTGTCCCTTTCCCATTCATAAAAATAAACGCTTTTCGTTGCCACGGATAATTCATGCAATACCCACCCAATGCCTTACCGGAACGGGTATCCAAATCTAATAAATCCTCATCAACCATCGTCCGAAAATAACTCGCTAATTCCGGATCAACTTGATCAAAAATCGATTGGCCATACTGCTCTAACTCCGCCTGCCCCTCATACGGCCGCAATGGATCCCCCCCACTCGTCTCCACATCCAAATCCCACGGCCGCAACCGCTCCACTCCCAACGCCTTCTTCCGTCGCGCCAATATCCGCCCCGCCGCCGGCACCACCACCGACTCAATCGCCTCATGAAAATCTAAACAATCCTGTGGCGTATAATCAAACCGCCCCAAACGCCGAAATGAATATTCCCGATAATCAGCACATCCCGCGTTTAACGCAATCTGATGCCGCAACGGTAACATTTTTGTATATAGTTCATTCAAATCTGGTCGAATACCAGCCCACAACCCCATCTTTGTCCGCCACGCCTTCTCCCGTACCGTTCTATCTTTATCTTCTAAGAAAACATCTAGCTGGCTAACATTTTTCTCTTCCCCTTCCCATTCCGTCTTCAACCCCCCGGTCATTTTTTCGTACTCATTCCCTAACTTCTCTTCCTGCGTCTGCAACGGAATATTCTCTTCTCGGAATAAATCCGCTTGATCTTGCATATGCATCATCGGAATCTCCATCCCCGGTAAATTATATCCCGATGCCAACAATTTCTCTTTCAATCTTTGCTCCGCCACTTGCGCTGGCGGCACCACATTCTCTAACATTGCCATAAAGGCCGCTTCTTTGTTCTCATCTGTCGTATCGATACTTTTTTCCACATAAATCTTGGAAAATGCTTCACTCAAAAAACGAGCAATATTCGACCAATTCTCTAACCACTCTTCTGCATTCTTCTCCGATAACGTCACTTCCGCCAAAAGTTCAAAATATGGCGCAAAACTCTCCCACTTTGTAACATCAATATCATCAAACGACTGTGGCAATGCTGGAAATGCCATGACCAACTCCTTCTGCTTATTAGGCCTATAAACAAAAACAGCCCTTGTCTTACAAGGGCTGACTGAGGCGACGACCGGATTCGAACCGGTGATAAGGGTTTTGCAGACCCCTGCCTTACCACTTGGCGACGTCGCCAAAAAAATTCGGCAGACCTATGGCCTGCCGAATTGTAAAGCGGGCGACGAGATTCGAACTCGTGACCTTCTCCTTGGCAAGGAGACGTTCTACCACTGAACTACGCCCGCAAATTTTTTCAAGCACACACACTGTTTTGTAGGCATGCTTTAGTGCCAGGACCCAGACTCGAACTGGGGACGCCTGCATTTTCAGTGCAGTGCTCTACCAACTGAGCTATCCCGGCGAATATTCGTGTTGGCCAAAGCGAGTTGAATTCTACCTAATAAGTTCGAGTCTGTCAAGTAATTCGTTAAATTCGTTTTTTCTCTCTTGCCCTCCTCTCTAATTTTAGTTAAACTCCTAGGTGGGAGTGGTTGTGTCCCGGTGGGCATCCTCGTCTTCAAAACGAGTGGCCGGTTGCACCGAGTAAGCGGCGGTGGGTTCGACTCCCATCCATTCCCGCTCCCCCCCCATCAAAAACCAGTATCATTTTAACAATTGGTCAAAATGATACTGGTTTCTTCATTTACTCCGCTTCCACCAAACTCAACACTTCCAATTGCAACACAATCGGCATATTCGGCGGAATCACACCATCTTGGCTACCTGTCTCCCCAAACGCCAATTCCGGCGGAACGATAACTTGCCATTTACTACCAACTGACATTAAACTCACCGCTTCTTCCCAACCTGGGAACGCTCGGCCAGCACCCACACCAAAGAACAACGGCTGCCCCGATTCCATCGTACTACCCAATGAAGCGCCATCTTCCGTCCACATCGTTACATGCAAACGCACCGTCGCTCCGGTCGGCAATGTCTCCCCATCACCTTCTTCAAAAACGTAATACTGCAAGCCAGTTTCCGTCTCTTCATAATCTTCAGCCGCAATATCTTCCGGTGCTTCCGGTGGCGGTGGTAAAATCCCCATCACTTCAACTTCAAAAATCAATGTCGAGTTAGGTGGAATAACACCATTATCTTGGGGACCATAGCCCAATTCAGGTGGAATAATGAACCGTGCTTGCGTCCCAACGTTCAACAACGCAATCCCTTCATCCCAACCTTGAATAACCGCCCCACGCCCTAAGGGAAAGGCAAATGGCTCGCCACGTTCACGCGAACTATCAAATTGTGTCCCATCAGCTAAAGTCCCAACATAATGAACCTCAACAATGTCACCATCATCAACCGGCTCACCATCACCTTCCACCAAAATCTCATAGCGCAACCCACTTTCTGTCTCTGTCTCATCAGGGCTCATTGTCGGCGTTGGCAATGGTGGCGCTGTTGGTACTGGTGTTGGTGGCTCCGATATGCTTACCAACTCAACCTCAAATACCAATGTTGAGTTAGGTGGAATACTCGCTCCAGCCCCTTGCGCTCCATAACCTAATTCTGGTGGTATCACCAATGTTGCCGTTCCCCCTTCTTTCATCAACGCAATCCCCTCATCCCAACCAGCAATCACGCGTCCTTGCCCCAAAGGAAACGAAAACGGTACCCCCCGATCACGGGAACTATCAAACTGTGTTCCATCTAATAATGTCCCCACATAATGGACCTCAACTAAATCGCCCACTTGTGGCTGTGCCCCACTACCCGCTTCCTTTTCAATATAACGTAGGCCAGAATCTGTTACAATCCCTTGCCCTTCATACTCAGCTCCACCAGCTCCTTCACCACTGCTACTATCATCGTCATCATTCTCATCAGATCCATCATCAGTTTCACTGACATTTGTATTTGAATCCGATTCATTGTTATCGTCACCATCTTCAGCTGGTGTGGCTGGCCCACAAGCGGCCAAAACCAATAACATCATCATTAATATAGCCAATATCTTCTTCAATTCATTACTCCTTCATAAGTAAAACCGATATGTTGGTTAAATTTAACACAATCTCTTAAGTATAAACCTTTTCGCCACCTGACTCAAACATCCTAAACTTCATCTCACTTAATGTATGGAACTATTCCCCCTTACCTAGCGTCTACACAACAACACAACAAAAGGGTAAAATCATCTTATGAGTACACCAACGCAAATAAATCGCTATCAAATCAAAGGAGAACTCGGCCGTGGCGGCATGGCCACCGTCTTCCACGCCTACGACCCCCGCTTCCAACGAGATGTCGCCATTAAAGTCCTCCCCCAACAATTCCTCCACGACCCCACCTTCCGCGCCCGCTTTGAACGAGAAGCCAAAACTATCGCCGCCCTCGAACATCCCGCCATCGTCCCCGTCCATGATTTTGGCGAAGATAATGGCCAACCTTATCTCGTCATGCGCTTCATGACCGGTGGCTCCCTCGCCGATAAGCTCAAGCATGGCCCTCTCACCCTCGGCCAAGCCAGCCACCTCATCACCCGCCTCGCCCCCGCCCTCGACGCCGCCCACCAACACGGCCTCATCCACCGTGATATCAAACCCGCCAATATCCTCTTCGATAAATGGAATGCCCCTTACCTCGCCGATTTTGGCATCGTCAAAACCGCTGATAGCACCCAAGCCTACACCGGCGACATGGTCATCGGCACCCCCACCTACATGAGCCCCGAACAGGCCCACGGTAATCGCCCCATCGACGGCCGTTCCGATATCTACGCCCTCGGCATCATCCTCTACGAAATCCTCGCCGGTACCCCACCCTACCAAGCTGATACCCCCCTGCAATTAGCCATGAAACATATCATCGACCCCCCACCAGAACTCCCCCCTAACACCGTCCCCCACCAATCCGCTATCCAACAGATCCTCCACACCACCCTCGCCAAAAACCCCGCTGATCGCTATCCCACTACCGTCGCCTTCGCCCAAGCCTTAGCCGCCGCCATCGATAACCCGCACCCCGCACCCCCCACACGCCAATTTCCTACCCGTCCTACCCCATCCTCCCCATCACCGTCCACCAATCCCTCGCCACCATCCCCAACAATACCATCAGCTCTCAAATGGCTACTCCCCTTAACCGCTCTGATCATACTCATCGCTCTCATATTTTATCGACCCACAACCATCTTCCCCTCCCCCACCCCAACCCTTATCTCCGCCGTTACCATCCCCCCTTCCCCTACCAACACCCGTAATCCCAATACCACCCCCTCTCCTATCCCTATCACCGTTGCCACTACCACCCCTCGGCAGTTAAATCCCACCCTGATTAATA
Source organism: Anaerolineae bacterium (assembly GCA_035459145.1). Taxonomy (GTDB): domain Bacteria; phylum Chloroflexota; class Anaerolineae; order Promineifilales; family Promineifilaceae; genus DATHYN01. Next base: position 12,599 of record DATHYN010000253.1, read on the forward strand.
CCAATCCCATTCTCCCCAATAACTCCAACCGCCTTATCCAAGACGAGAACATCCAAGCTATCGCCTGGTCCCCTAATAGCCAACAAATCGCCGTCGCTATTACCGGCGGCTTTGTTTCCATTCGTAATCTCAACAACGGCCAAGAAGAACTAAAACTCACCACCGGTATTAGCGAAATCACATCTATCAGCTGGGCTCAAAATAGTGATTTTATCGCCACCGGTCACCAAAACGGCTCCATCCAATTTTGGCTCACTACACAAACAACACCCTTGGTCAAAATCGATAAGGCTCACCAAGCACCTGTCACCACCCTAGTCTGGGCTCCCAACGGCCAACCCCTCCTCTCAGCCAGCAATCAAGAATCCACCACCCACCTCTGGAACGCCACCGGCCAAAATCAAGCCACTTTCTCCCATGATAACAACCTCTTGGCCGCCACTTGGCATCCTGATAGCCGCCAATTCGCCCTCGGCGATGACCAAGGCCACCTCCACCTCCACCAACTCACCCCCCCCTCTACTCAAACTATCCCCGCCCACAACGGCCCTCTGCTAACCCTCGCCTGGTCCTCCGATGGCCTCACTCTCGCCTCCGCTGGTCTCGATACCAATATTCACCTCTGGAACCCCCTCACCCTAAACCAACGCGCCTCCCTCACCAATCACGCTAGACCGGTCAGCGCCCTTAGCTGGCACCCCAATAACCAATTGCTCGTCTCCGGCGATAGTGACCAGTTTATCCATCTCTGGGATATCCCCACTGCCACCTCGCGCCAACAACTCGACCTCCACGACAACCCTATCTTTCATCTCGCCTTCGCCCCTAACGGCACCCGCTTCGCTTCCACCAGCAATGACGAAACCCTCATTATCACCAATCTCGCCTCACAATAACCAATTCACTTTCATAAACCATATCACAAGTCGTTCTAACCTTGGCCAAAATTGCTAATCTACTATATCGTGGTAAAATCCCCCACAATCCTTTCTCATATTTTCTTTAAGTTGTTTAACTAAAAGATTTTGTACTTTTAAATTAACAACTTCAACGTATTAATCATTATTTGGGAATCAGGGCATTTATGAGTACGCAAAAAATTTGTCCCCAATGTCAGAAAAAATACGCCACTTCTTACAAGTTTTGTGAAGAGTGCGGCACACCACTAATCCCACTCCCCCCCTCACCATCGTCGCCACCAGCCCACCCAGCCACAGAAATTATAAACCCTAAAGACCTCCAAGACGCTCTCGCCCCACCCCCACAGCCAACGCCACCAGCCCACCCAGCCACAGAAATCATAACCCCCAAAGACCTCCAAGACGCTCTCGCCAAAGAACCAACCCCCACACCACCACCAACCACGCCCCCCCCCGCGCCAGCAACCACAATCATAACGCCTCCCAAACTTAGTATAACCCTTACATTTACCACCAATGAAACCTTGACGCTTCACGGAAAACTTCAATATGATGTCGGTCGTATCGATCCGGCCAACAATTGGTTTCCGGCTGTCAATATGACCTCTCACGGTGGTGAGGGCGGGGGAGTTTCTCGTCGCCATGCTCAATTTTCAATTCTTGATGGGCAACCCGTTTTGATTGATAACAACAGCACCAATGGCACTTTTATCAATGAGCAACGCATTACCTCCCCCACACCCATCAAATCTGGCGATACCATCCGTTTTGGTCGTGTCGCCTTAACCATCACCGCCCTTTCTTGGACCAGCTAAAAGGATATTTCCTATGCCGGCTTACACATTAACCATTGTCGCTGACTCCGATACTGGTCTTAATCGCGAACTAAATGAAGATTCTGTCCTCGGCCTCAGCCGGCAAGCCAACAACACCCCCTGTGGCCTTGCCGTCGTCGCCGATGGCATGGGTGGCCACCAAGCCGGTGAAATCGCCAGCCGCATCGCTGTCGAAACCATGCACCAACAATTAGCTTGGCTCTTAGAACGGGACCCTCAAAATGATACCGCCCCTCTCTCCGCCACACCCCCTTCAGAAACACCTCAACAAATCGGTGATGACCATTACCTAGCCCGCCGTCTCCGCCTCGCTATCAAAGGAGCTAACCAAGCCATCATCAACCACGCCCACCAAAATCCTATCGAAACGGGCAATATGGGCAGTACCATCACTGCCGCGCTTATCTATGGGCAAACGGCCGTTGTCGCCAACATCGGCGATAGCCGCGCTTATCTCTTCCGCCAAAATGAACTCATCCAAATTAGTGAAGACCACTCTTATGTCGGTCGCCTCGTGCGCCTCGGCCAACTCACCCGCGACCAAGCCCGTATCCACCCTCGCCGCAATCTCATCACTCGCACCCTCGGCAGTGACCCAGAGGTCGATATCGATGTCTGGCTCTTCAAACTCCTCCCCGATGATAAACTCCTCCTCTGTAGTGATGGCCTCTGGGAAATGGTCGCCGATGAAAATATGATCGCCGAACGTCTCGCCCAACCACCAGCATCCGCCATCCCCTCTCTTATTCAACTTGCCAATGATTTTGGCGGCCACGATAATATTGGCGTGGTCATTACCCATTTAGTCGAGTCCTCATGAGTCAAAAACGTTTTCTCATCATTGGTGATGGCGCCGCTGGTACCACCGCCGCCCAATATCTCCGCTTTAATGACCCCAACGCCCATATTGAAATTATCGCCGATGACCCCAACGCTGCTTATTTCCGCGCCGCTCTCACTAACTATCTCATCGGTGAACTGCGCGAAGACCAAATCTGGGCTGTCCCCCCTACTTTTTATAACGATTACAATATTATCCGCACCTTAGCCCGCGTCACGCACGTCGACCTCCAACAAAAACAGCTTTACCTCAGCCAAGGTGGCCCTCCTAAAAAATATGATAAACTGCTCATTGCCGCCGGCGCCAGCGCCCGCCAACCTCCCTTCACCGGCGCCAGCTTAGCCGGTGTCATGGTCATGCGCACCCTCCAAGATGTGCGTACCGTTATGGACCAAATCCGTGTCCATGGTCTCAAAGAAGCGGTCATTATCGGCGGTGGCCCCCTCGGCCTCGAATGGGCCCAAGGTCTTCGCGAACGTGGCATTAAAGTCACCTACCTCCTCCGCGGTGACCGGCTCATGTCCCGCGCTATCGACAAAACCGCCTCGGACCTCACCCTCGCTCGTATGCGTCTCGCTGGCGTTGAGATCCACACACATACCGAAATCGAGGAGGCTATCCCCGGCCCCAATGGTCAAGTCGTCGCTGTACGCACCAAAAAAGGGGACCAAATCCCCTGCCAATTGGTCGGCGTCGCCATCGGCGTGGTCTGTAACTCCCAATTCCTCCAAGGCTCTGGCCTCAATATCGATAAACGGGGCGCCCTCATCACCGATGACCAAATGCGTACCAATATCCCCGATGTCTACGCCGCTGGCGATATCGCTGTCGTTAATAACTTTCTGCCCCAACTGTGGGAGCCAGCTCGGCATCAAGGCCGCGTCGCCGCCTATGGCATGATCGGCAAAGAACGCCACTATCGCCCCGGTGCCCATTATAATGCCACCCGCCTCTTCGACCTCGACCTCGGCACTGTCGGCCAAGTCATCAATGTCGATGGCGCCCAAGAACTGATCGATTTTCCCCAAGATAGCCAACGTATCAGCTACCGTAAACTTCTTGTCAAAAACGGCCGTCTCGTCGGCGCCCAACTCCTCGGCTTACGCCAAGAACGTGTTCGCTTGCGTGGCCGTGACTATAAAAAACTGATCGACGCCCAAGTCGATATCAGCTCTCTCACCCAAGCCGCTGAAGGCCAACTCCCTCCTCTCCTCGACTCTAGTTTCGATCTCAAAGGTTGGCTCAACACCAATGTGGTCATTCATAAACCACAAGTCACCCGTACCTTAGCTAAACTTTCTGCCGCCGATATCGCCAAAGCCGCCTCCGGTGAACTTATCATCGCCAACTCGGCCCAAATGCGCGGCCAAATGAATCTGCAACGCCAAACCGCCTCTACCTCCGCCCAACCCGTCGTCTCTAATCCCCAATTCGTCCCCCAACAACAATCTGGCGGCCAACAACTTGGCTCCGTTGGCCTCAGCACCATGCAACTAACACCACCTAACCTAGCCACCGGTGCCGCCGCCTTCCTCACCTCTAATGAACATATCTGGCCGCTCGAAGAAGCGATCGTTAGCCTCGGCCGCGATGACAACAACACCATCCCCCTCAATGACACCGCCGCCTCCCACCTCCATGCCCAAATCACTCGCCATGGCCATGACCTCTACCTCCGTGATGTTGGCAGTCGTAACGGCACTTGGGTCAATGGCAGTCAAGTTGTCGTCCCCCATAAACTTCAAAATAATGACCAAATCCAAATTGGCCGCACTACTTTAACCTTCACCACGGACGCCGAACCAACCACAACTCCCGCCCAACCTGCCGCCACCGAGACTCCCCCCCAACCCCCACGGCTCGTGGTCCGTTCCGGCAACCAATTAGGCCTCACTTTCCAATTGCCCCATGACCAAAATCATATCGGCCGCAATCCCGATACCGACGTCCATCTTGATGACCTCTCTGTCTCTTGGCAACATGCTTCGCTGAATTTTGTGAACGGCCGTTGGCAACTCACCGACCTTGGCAGCACCAATGGCACACAATACAATGACCAACGTCTCGCCGCCAACCAAACCGTTACCCTCACCGATGATACCGAAATCATCTTTGGCCGTGTCACCCTCCGCTTCTATCAAGGTGATAAATCAGCCACCTCGGCCCCTCCCCCCACACCCACTATCACCTCCCCATCCACCCCTCCCAAACCCACCACCCCACCGTCCACCTCCCCCACCACTGAATCAACTTGTGTCCATTGTGGTAATCCGGTCAACCCCGCCGCTAAATTCTGCCCCCACTGCGGTCAACCCCCTCAAGCCACAACACCAGCCCCCACCATTGATGCCGCCTTGCCCCAGCCAGGTGAAATCCCTTGCCCCCACTGCTGGAAACCGATAAAACCGGACATCAAATTCTGCCCTCACTGCGGCCAATCACCACACAATGCCCCCGCCACACCACCACCAGTTGACATCACCGCTGTCGCCCCCATCATCGTTATCCCCCAACCAGATGGCAAGCCCACTCTTTTCCCTCTTGATGCCGATAATATATTGATTGGCCGTCACGCTGAAACATGTCAAATTCATCTGACAGATACCACTGTCTCTGGTCAACACGCTCTCATTAGGCAACAAGAGGATGGCTACTATATCCAAGATCGTGGTAGTACCCATGGCACTTTCATCAACAACACCCTCATCGGGGAAGAACCAGTCCGCTTAAAGGCTGGTGATAAAATCCGCCTCGGCCCTAATGTTACCTTGGAGTTCAAACAATGACCGTTTTAGATTTCCACTCTGAATTAATGGATCTGGTCGAACAGGAAGTGATGGCCTGCATCGGTTGTAATGACTGTATGCTCGCTTGTCCCCTCCCCGAAACCCAACTGGTCACCATCGGTGAACTCAATGCCGCTATCCACCAACCCACTATCACCAACCCCAATGTTATCCAATTTGTCACTGCCTGTACCCAATGCCGTCAATGTGTGCCCGTTTGTCCCGCTGACCTCCATCGGGCTGATATGGTTCTCTTTAACAAAATTAAAGTCGAAGACGCTTTGCCTAACTACGCCCTCAAAAAACAGATGGGGGACCTCATCGTCGATTCCGGCTGGACATTGGATGACTTAAGCCAACATCTGCTCCAAATCCCCCTCTTCAAAGGGGCCTCGGCCGCCGACCTCCGCCGCACCATCATGAAATCAACGCTCCGCCAACTAAATGTCAACGAAATCTTATGCACAGAAGGTACCTTCCACGAACGTCTCTATGTCGTTCTCGATGGCGCTGTCGAACAAACCGCCACCACCAACTCCCAAGGCCAACAACGTATTCTCGTCATGGGCCCTGGCTCTTTTCATGGTGAAATGGCTGTCATGGCCAATCAAATGGAACAGTTTACCGTTGTCGCCGTCGACCCTAGTCTCATCCTCGAAATCCCCAAAAGCACTGTCTACCAATTAATGAATCTTTCCTCCGATTTCGAAGAAACGATGAATGAACTTTATCGTCGCCGCGCCGTTTGGACCCACGCCCGCAAATCCCCCATTCTCGCCGCTCTCCCCGAAGCCGCCACCGAACAAATGCTGGAAAAAGCGGAACTTATGCTCCTCAATAGTGGTGAAACTGTCTACAAGCAAGGGGATGAGCCCCATAGCCTCTATCTCGTTCGTAGCGGCTTCTTGCGTGTCAGTCGCCCCTTCGGTCGGAGTGACCGCGTTCTCCTCTACTTCCGCGAAGGCGACGCCTTCGGCGCCGTCCCCCTGCTCGTCGGTGGCCGCAACACCATCACCGTCCAAGCCAATACCCGCTCCGAACTCATCCGCATCCCCGGCGATATCGTCAAAGATGTCCTCAATCGCTTCCCCCAAGCCCGTAGCCGTCTCATCGCCCAAGCCATGGACGCCGAAAAGATTTTACGCTCCCCAGAATTTAACCAGATGCCCGCCCAAGCACCCGCCGCCAACACCACGCACCTCAACCTCTCGTGGACCGGCCTCATCGACAAAGGGGTCCTCCAAGGGCACGAAGTCCTCGTCATCGACCAATCTATCTGCACCAACTGCAATAACTGTGTCGACTCTTGCGGCCGTCGTCATGGCTACAGTCGTCTCGAAAGGCGCGGCCTCCAACTCGGCGACCTCCTCTTCCCCAGCGCTTGTCGCCACTGTGAAGACCCTGTTTGCCTCCTCTGTAGCGTCAATGGCATCGTCCGCCTCCCCAATGGGGAAATCACCATCGTTGAAGATAACTGCATCGGCTGTGGCTCTTGTGCCTCCCGTTGCCCTTATGGCAATATTCGTATGCACAATGTCGAAGATAAATATGAGGCCAAAGGTTTTAGTGGCTTACTCATGGATTTATGGCATATGATGCGCGGCTCGGCCGAGGCCGAACCCCAACCCGCCCAAACCCTCTCCGCGACCCACCATCAATCCGCTCGCGTCGCTGTCAAATGTGACCTTTGCGCCGGTTACGATGATTATGCTTGTGTCACCGCTTGTCCTGTCGGGGCCGCCTTCCGTATCGACCCCGTCCAAGCTTTTAATCGTGATGACCTTCTCATAGGTCTCGAAATGAAACAAAGTGCTTAATTATGACATCTCCACCTAACATAAAACGTGAGCTTAGCTCTTGGGAAAAACATCGCTCCTGGATCATCGTTGCCGCCATCGCCACTTTCTTTAGTTGCTCCCTAACCTCTGTTCTCTGGCTGTTTGGTAGCCACATTCGTGGCTACACCTTTATGGGCCTAACTTGGGGGATTCTGGCTGTTGTTCTCGCCCTTATCACTTTCCTTTACAGTGCCCGCAAACGGCTTTTCCAAGAACGCACATTAAACCGGTTCAAAGGTACCATGATGGCTTGGCTCTGGGGCCATGTCTACCTCGGCCTCTTCGCCCTCCTCGCCGCCTCCATCCACGCCGGCTACGGCCTCCTCAACTTTGACCTCTCTACCGGTACCATGCTCTACTGCGTCTTTTTCCTCCTCATCGGTAGTGGCGTTGTCTGGCGTCTCGTCTACAATCGCATCCCCAAACAAGCGGTCAAAGAGGTCTATAACTACTCACAAGAAGATACCTTAACGCTGGCTCAAGATCGCCTTCTCTCCATGGAAAAGCTGGCCGCGGGCAAATCTGATAATTTCCATAAATTAAAAGAGCTGTTCCAACAAGAAACGATTGATGAAGCCCAAGTCACCGGCTTGATTACCCAATTGCCGCCGGAGGAACAAACGGCCGTTTCCCCCCTCCGCGAACTCGCCGCTAGCCACCAACGCGCTACCCAACGGTACCAAAAACAAGGCCGCTACCACAAACTCCTCCAAAGTTGGCGCTACGCCCATATCCCCCTCGTCTTTATTTTTGTCCCTCTCCTCATCATTCACATTATCGCTGTCTTCGATATCCCCGCTAAAATCGTCCCCGCTCCTCTCATCCCCGCCCTCGGCGGCTTCCAACCCGCTGAAGATTGTGCCGAATGTCATCAAGCTATCTACGACCAATGGTCAGAATCAATGCACGCCCACGCCATGAATGGCCCCATCATGATTGTCCAAACCAATCAAGCCATGGAACGTAGCCTCAACAACGAAACGTTAGAAGTTCAACTCGTCTGCAACAACTGCCACGGCCCCAGCGGTATGCTCCTCACCGGCCAAGAAACCCCGACCCTGCCGCTCGAAGGCAACTTTTTCGTCAGCGATGAAATGGCTAATGAAGGGGTTAACTGTGTCACTTGCCACCAATTTGCCGGTGAATCCGCGTCCGCCTCGGCCGCTTTCCTCCCCTTCCAAGACCACCTCGTCCCTGGCCGCGTCTATCTCGGTAACCGTGACGACCCCGTCGGTAACGCCTACCACCAAAGCGAATTCGCCCCTCTCTACGAAGATACCTCCCTCGTCTGCTACAACTGCCACAATGTTGAACTCGATATCAATGGGGATGGCCGCAAAAATGACCCCGGTATCGACCTCGTCCTCCAACAAACTTACAATGAATATCTCAATGAGTACGATGGCCCTGATACCTGTGTCTCCTGCCACATGCCCCTCACCACTCTCGACCGTAGTGCCGAAGAAGCCTCTATCCTCCTCGAACAAGATCGCAATGCCCCGGAACGGGTCGTTCGTAGCCATGGCTTCATCGGTGTTGACTACCCCCTCGATAAAGTCGGCGAAGACCCTAATCACCAATTAGAAGAACGTACCGAACTCCTTCGCTCCGCCGCTACCTTCAGCATCGACACCGATACCGTGGAACTAAATGGCAACACCCTCACTTTCGCCGTTAATGTCGATAACAATAATCTCGGCCACCGGCTCCCCACCGGCTTCGCCTTCGCCCGCCAAATGTGGGTCGAAATTATCGTCCGTGACCAAAATGGCTCCCCTATCTTTGGCTCCGGCTTTGTCGCCAACAATACTGACGACCTCTGCGACAAAGACACCATGGATGATGTTCTCGCCGAGTTTATGCAAGGCTGTACTACCTTCGACCCTCAACTCGTTAACTTCCAACAAAAGCTGGTCACCGATGTTGCCCCCCTCACTGACGATCAAGGCAATCTCGTCACCAACCAACTGGGCGAAACGATCGGTATCCAAGACCCTAACGGCGTTGAAACCGTTTGGCAACATCTAAATGGTGGTGCCGCCGCCCGTATCCGCCCCTTCGATGGCCAAGCTATGACCCGTATTCTCATTAACAATGATGAACGAACCTTCTTCTACCAAACGGAAATCCCTTTCTCCACTACTGAAATCACCATTGATGCCCGCCTCCGCTTCCGCAACCTTCCCCCTTATTTTGTACGCGCTCTGGCTGCCCACCAATCACCCGATGATGAGCCCCAATTGGCACCTATGGTCGGCAATCTCCAAATTATTGATATGGCTGAAGATGTTGCCGTTTTCTCTCTTCAATAACCGACTCACGAACTCTGTATGACTTCATCTTTAACTTTCATCGGCCGTTATCAAATCATTGAACCCATTAACAACGGTGACACCGCCACCATCTACCAAGCCCGCGATCCAAAATTCGACCGCGATGTCGCCATCAAACTGCTCGATACCGCCGTTATCACTAACCATGCGGAACGGGAACATTTCGAACGTCAAGCTCGCCTTATCGCTAAACTCGAACATCCCGCTATCGTTCCTATCTACGATTTCGGCCAATACCAACAACGCCCCTACATGGTCATGCGCCTCATGGAAGGGCATAATCTCGACCACCGCCTCCAACAAAAACCTCTTTCCATCCCTAACATCACCACCATTATCAACCACCTCGCCGCCGCCCTCGACACCGCTCACAAACAAAATATCATCCACGGCGAATTAAAACCAAGCAATATCCTCCTCGACGAAGAAAGTTACCCCTACCTCACCGATTTCAGTCTGCTCAAAACGATTAACCCTCACCAAATCGTCACCACCGTCAACTTAACCAAAAAACATCTCACCCAAAATGCCGCCTACGCCAGCCCCGAACAAATCGAGGCCCTCCCTGTCGATAACCGTACCGATGTTTACGCCCTCGGCATCATCCTCTTCCAAGCCTTAACCGGCCATCTCCCCTACTACGACAAAAATCCCACCATCATGCTCACCAAACATCTATCCGACCCCATCCCCAACCTCCACCAATACCGTTCCGATATCCCCCTCGGCTATCAATTCATCATCAATAAAGCCCTCGCCAAACAACCAGAAGCCCGCTTCTCCACCGCTACCCACTTCGCCGATGCCTTAGAACAACTATTAACCGGCGAAGAAGCACCACCAACAGCCGCTCTGCCTATCACTCCCCCACCACCCCCATCACCACCTCCCACCACTCCCAAACAACATGTCGACACCCTCGTTCTCCCCCCACCAGAATTACAAGCTCCATCCCCACCACCCACTCCCGCCAACAAGTATGAATTCTTAATTAGTTTTGTGGCCACACTGACCCTCATTCCTCTCCTCGGCCTGCTCCTTTGGGCTCTCATCGGTCAGCGGCTCCCCCCACCCCCAACGACCATCGCCGAACTAACCGCCACACCAGCTACACCTAGCAATTTCACCAACAATCTCACCAATTCCCGAACCCAAGATGCCACTGGCAACAAAGCCACCAACACCCCAGCCCCACCCACACCTATCCCCCCCTTCCCCCCCAAAACAGTCGACGCACCTTTCCTAACCTCCCCGCTCACCATCGATGCCGATGATTCTGATTGGCCTTTAATGCCGGCCGCGCTCACCAACATACCCACACAAACTGATGAAACCCAACCACCCAACGCCGCCTCGGCCAGTTGGCGCCTTGCTTGGGATAACACCCATCTCTACATCTTCGTCATCGTCAACGACACCCTTCATCAACCCGCCTCGACCACTGATGACCTCGCCGCCGGTGACTCACTCGAACTCTACTTCGACCTTAACCGTGGTGATAATTTCGAAAGCGGGGTCAATGCTGATGATTTTCGCCTCGTCATCTCCGCCGCTGACTTCAATACCTCCACCACCCGCCTCTTCCAAGGACGTAATGGCAACTTCACCATCCCCATCTCCCCCACCATCACCCTCAACACCCAACCAACAGACACCGGCTACCAGTTAGAAGCTCAAATAGAGTGGGCTAACTTCGACCACACACCTCTCAATAACCAACCCCTCGGCCTCACCCTCCTCCTCAATGACCACAACGCCCCCACCACCCCACCCCAAACCAAAAGCAACATCACCACCGGCTTCAACCGCAGATTCCCCCAAACATGGGGCACCCTCACCCTCCGCTAATCCACAATATAATAATTCCGTAACCCCGCTACCGTCACCGGCCGAATCAATAGCTGTGTCTGCTGATCAATCTCTCCAAAATAACCGCCCAAATACCAAATCGCCGCCCCCCGCACTGTCGGATATTGCGCATACAATGCCGCCGCCCACTCAATATCAGCCATCGCCTGCGCCACATCCGGCACCGTCTGATACTCCCACCCCCACTCCGTAATCAAAATGGTCGGCGCCTCAATCCCCATCTCTTCACACGCCGCCAACAAATCAATAAACCGCCCCACTTTATACGGAAACCCATCATCAATCGCCTCAATCGTATAACTATATTCATGCAACGCAATCGCTAACTGCTCCGGATACGCCGCCACTAAGCGCAAAAAATCAGCCATCTCCGCCGTACGCCACAATTCTGGCTCCGGCTCCCCCGATGACCATCCAAACGCCGCCCAACGATAACCATCACGCAACGCCAACTCGGCCGTCGCCATCGCAAACGTAATCATCCACTCCCCCCGCTCCTTATCCACCTCATTCATCGTCTCCATCCACACCAACTCTTTATCTAACTCCGCCGGCCACGCCGCCACATGCAACGCCCAATGCGCCACCGCCGCCTCACGCGGCGGCAAATCATAATTCGGCGTATCATACGCATCCCCACTCCGCCGAAAAACCAACGTATGTTCCACCCCACTCGCCGCCGCCAACCGCTGCGCTTCCACCAAATAACGAGGCTCATCCGCCGACTTCAAAAAAAATGGTACCCCCGCCCCATCTAACTGCCGCATCCATGCCCCCAACCCCACCGTCGACCCCCCAGCCCCCGTATGAAATCCGATTTTATGGTAAGCTAACCGTTCCCCCGCTGTCAAACCAGCCTCAATGCCCGCAAAATCAACCGGTGGCGGCCATGTCGGTGAGGGCGTTGGCGTTGGTAATGGTGTCGAGGTCGCTACCGGTTGTGGCGTTGCCGTGTTAGCCGGCTTGGGTATAATGGGCACAAAACTATTAAATTCCGTTGTCCCTTCTAAAGTGGCCACCACCACTTCACCCGTCGGCGTCTGACTCGGTCGCACTGTCTCCATCACCGTCACCACCGGCTCCACCATCGTCGGCACCGTCACCGTCGGCACCGTCGCCATTGGCACCGTCGGCACCAACGGCCGTTCCCCCACCACCGTCCCCACCCCATCACCATCATCTTGACCACAACCCATCAACAAAATCCCCAGCCCCAATAACCACAATATACGTCTAAACAATCGTCACCTGTCCACAATATTCACATTTATCCGTCCCTAATTCCAACGGCCCATTACAATGCGGACAAACAAATGTCTCCATTGCCACACTCTCCCCCGCATCAATTAATGATTGATTCACACCCATTAACTGCTCCCGCAACCGCCGCATCCGGCTCAAATACGCCTGTCCCGATAATGCCCCTTCCCGTTGCATCTCTTTCAAATCCCCAATCGATTCATGCAACATCCGCCGCCGCGCCAACTGGGCACTCACACTATTATCTTGTGCCGAAACATACAACGTCGGCGTCGGCACCAATCGCGAACTCAAATAAAAGGCAATCGCCGCCACAAACAGACACGCCAGCACCCCCGCTAACAACGGCGTATACCAAAACGGCGCCGCTTCCGTCCCCAAACTAAAATAAACAACCTGATTCGCATCAGCCACCAAAAAGCCTTGACTCTCCCCAAAATTGCCACTTTCCAACCGATTAATCCCACTCGGCATCCCAAACCGATGCAATAATATCCCCGCCCGATCATAAATCGCCACCGTCCCCTCATCCGTCCCCACCACCACCAATGGCTCCGCAAACTGTGGCAACTGCAAACTCAACAACTCCGTCAATTTCCCCCCCACCACCGTTGACCATAACAGCTCACCCGCTTGGCTATAGGCCCACAACCCACCATCTTTCCCCCCTATCAACACCTCCGTCGTCGCCGGATCACCATCAACCTCGGCCGGCCGCACCTCATTCACCGCCTGTCCCACCTGTGCCGACCAAGCCAACGTTTGCCCATCATCAAATTGATACACTTCCAGCAAGCCTCCCACACTCCCCACCATTAAACGCCCATCAATACCACTCCCCAAAGGAAAACTGCGCAACCGACGTAACCCGCCACCTGCCACTCCCGACCACAATAACCGCCCTTGCCGATCCAACACCACCACTTCCCCACTATCCAAGCCGGCCGTCACTAAATCACCATCCGCCAACTGAATCTCATCTAATCCCCGCAAACTACCGCTACCCGCCAATTGATAGCGCCATAAAATGGCGCCATCAGAGGATAATGCGAGTAAACGGCCGTTATCCAAATCCCCCAAAACCACCTCATGCCGCCCATCATTCTCAAAATCTAACGCCAACGCCCGCCCCGGCATCCCCAACTGCTCAAGCTCCTGCGACCAAATCAACTCGTTCCGACCACTATAAACTGTCACCATCGCCGCATCCCCCCGCCCCGTATACGCAATCACATCAGGCAACCCATCCCCATCGACATCCCCCTGCGTCGTCGCCAATACCTGTTCAAATGATTGCGACGACATCACCTCCCCATTCCCATTTAAAATATAAAACCCCTCCGCATCCTGCACAAATATATCCCGTACCCCATCTCCCGTCACATCGGTTACATTCATACTATTGCTGTTATTCGCCCCCACCATCCACACATCTTGCCGCGTCACCCGTTCCGTCCGTGCCATACCTGTTACCGTTACAAATACAGCCGTCCCCATGATAATCATCATTAACAAAACCGACAATATGATGATAAATCGATTTAAATCTTTCATTCGCCTCGCCTCCTAAGACCGCTGTTCCACATGTTGATAACAAAATTGCAACGCCGTTAATACATCTTTCGCTTCCAATAAAATCGAATCATTAATATTTGAATACTCCCCTTCCATACTCAAATGATTGCCATCAACAACCCCATTAACACAAATAAATTCGCTATCTGGAATTTTCATCTGCTTATTAGCCAACGGTTTCACTTCAAAATAATCAGGGTCGGCACTAATACTCACTTTTAACTGATGAAAACGCTGCTGTGCCCCCGTCCGCCACTTCATCTTCCCCGAACTACTCCGCTTAAAATACGCTTGCCGTACCTTTCGTTTTTCTACCAAACGAAAACGAAGCACATTCCCATCATATAATCGCATCTTGAAATTCAACCATTCATCGCGATAATACCCAATCGGCTGTCCCGATGCTGAATTTTTCTGCCGATACCGTTTGCTTTTCTGTTGTACCCCCGATAAATCTAACCAGCCCGTCAACGTTCGCTTCGGCGCATTATCATCGGCCAAAATATGTAAAATCTCACGCGCTATAAAAAACTTAGGTCCCAGTTCTGGTGGCTTGGCTTGCCCCCAAATCGCCATCAAGGTAATCAACGCCCCTCCCCATAATGCTCCCCCCAACAAACTAAATGTAAACAGATTATATCCCAATAATAAATCCACAAATGGAAATAAACCGCCCGCGAATAACAAAAAGAAGAAAAAGCCACACCCTAACCGCTTTTGCCGTTGAAACGCCTTCATCTTCGCTTCTGTTTCATCTAATAAACGCACAATCTCTTCCGGCTTATGATTAAAATCAATAAAAATCGTCTGCACCGACGCCTCGGGCACAAACCGCTCGGCCGGCACCGCCGCCGCATCAGCCGCCGTCTTCGTCCCCATCGCCGGCTCCGGCTCCGGCTCCAGCTCTTCAACCTCGGCCCCCTCCCCCGTCTCATACACCTCTTCCTCGTCCAACAACGTCTCTATCGCTTCCTCTAAATCATCATCCATTCCGACCGCCACCACCCCGCCACCAACCATGACCTCTGGCTCCGGTTCTGGCTCTGGTTCCGGTTCCGGCTCTGGCTCCGCTTGCGGTGTCAGCAACTGCTCCAACAACCGCCGCAATTGCGGCTCATATACCGCCCCCACCCGCTCCCGCAACTTAACATAGGCGACCGGGGCTGAAGGATCTCGTTGTCGTAATTTCGCCGCAATCTGCCGTAACTCGGCCGCCTGCAAAGCATCCGCCAACTGACCACATGCCGGACAAATAGGCTCTTCTGTTTTTTGCTGACAGTTGTAACATATCATCACGATTTCCCTCTTTTAATCTCTCTAAGTTAAAGATTCCACGCTTCTATTTTAACCACTTAGCGAAACTTTCTATAAAATCTGCTACAATTATAACATGATGCCCAAAGTTTTGTATTCCGCTTTCGATCTCGTGCCTCGGCCCAAAGGCTCCACCACCCATATCCGCTACTTTATCTCCGCCCTCACCAAAGCCGGTTACCAACTCACCCTCATCACCGCTGGTGACCCCTCTCTCCCCACCGAAGAAGAATGGCATGGCGCCCGCCTCCTCCGCGCTCCCGCCCTCCCCGACCAAAACTTCCTCGCCCGCGCCGAAAGCTTCGGCCAATTTGTCACCCAACAAGCCCAAAAAGAGACGTTCGATCTATACCATGTTCGCGCCATCTGGGGCGGCTACCCGCTCGTCTCCCAATTAGACAATGATGTCCCTCTCCTCTACGAAGTCAATGGCCTCCCCAGCATCGAAATGAAATACCATTACCCCCAAATTCGCGGCACTGCCGTCGAAACCAAAATGCGGGAACGGGAATATCTCACCCTCCAAGCCGCCGCCGGCATCATCTGCCCCTCGGCCGTCACCGCCCACTACCTCTCCAGCTGGGGCATCGACCCCAATCGCATCACCGTCATCCCCAACGGCGTCGATATCCAAAAATTTGCCCCCCCAGCCAAACCCGCCACTAGCCACAAGGAATACCCAACCGCCGTCTACATCGGTACCTTAGCCGAATGGCAAGGTTTAGAAAATCTGTTACGCGCTTGGGCCCTTGTTGTCGCCGACCAACCAGCTAAATTACGTTTGATTGGCCGTGGGCGCAAACAACAACGCAAAGCCCTCCTCAAATTAGCCCGTAAACTCGACATCGCCGACTGGATCAGCCTCGAACCCGCCCTCCCCTACGAACAAATCCCCGCCCTCCTCACCACCGCCGACCTCTGCCTCGCCCCCCTCAGCTACAACGACCGTAACGTCACCCAAGGCTGTTGCCCCCTCAAAATTTTAGAATATATGGCCTGCGCCCGCCCCATCGTCGCCTCCAATCTTCCCGTCGTGCGCGAACTACTCATCGAAGGCCAAGAAGCCCTCCTTGTTGAACCAGATAACCCCTCGGCCCTCGCCACCGGCATCCTCACCCTCCTCAACGCCCCCGACCTCGGCCGCATCCTCGGCCAACGCGCCGCCAACCGCGCCAGCCGCGACTTCACCTGGCGCCGCGCTCAAATGGCCCTCCTCGCCACCTACGACACCCTCCTCGATACAGTTTAGTAACGCTCATCAAGCATATCGTCAACACAGTGGGCAACCTAATGAATATCCTCTATAATCATCGGCAAGGAACTCTTTCACATGCCAACTAAATCCGAAATCCAACAATCGATTATAGCCCTCGAAGCCCAGCGCGCCATTTTAGGTGATGTCGTTGTTAATGCCGCCTTAACCGGCCTCCAAGCCCAATTAGCCCAATTAAATAACCAACAACGCAAACAAGTAACTGTTCTCTTCGCTTCTCTGCCCGATTTTGCCACATTCGCTGAATTTATGGATGTGGAGGATGTTGAATCTTTCTTAATTGCTTTATGGCAACATCTTGATCCAATTATTGTCAATCATAATGGTTATGTTGATAAGCATATGGAAGGGACTTTGATGGCTGTCTGGGGAATGAGGGCGGTGGCCGAGGATGACCCCGAACAAGCCGCTCGCGCCGCCGTTAAACTACAACATCTATTCAATTCTCTATATCCAACCTATTCAGGCTTAGCGATTGCTATCCATACCGGCTCCGCTCTCCTTAGCTCTTTAGGTACTGATGAAAACCAAACTGTTATGGGTGATACCATCAACACAGTTGGCCTCCTTGCCGAAAAAACACCACCCAATCACATTATTATCACCCAAGATACAGCTCGTCATCTTCCTCACTATATTCAACTATCCGACCATCCCCCCCTAACCATTAAAGGCAAACAAGACCCGATTAATGTCTATACATTAAATGCGATTCAACCTCGTTCCTTATGGCCACAACATTGGCAAGTCGCCAATATATCAACCCCTTTTGTTGGCCGTATAACCGAACAAGAAAAACTATATCAATCTTGGCTGACAACGCAACAAAACGCCATCACCGCCCAATTACTGCTGATCGGTACCGCTGGTATGGGCAAAAGCCGCCTCCTACATCAATTTACCACAACTATTCAACAAAAATTCACCAATCCTCTACTTCTAATGGGTCAAGCTCAACCACGAACCCAAACCACACCTTATTCCCTTTGGCGCTCATTCTTTACTTTTTATGCCCACATCCTCGATACCGATACACCAGACACTATTGCTCATAAGCTTACCCAAGCCTTGCATTACTATTTACCAGACCAAACTGAAATGAAAGCCTATCTCTTGGGCACATTACTTGGCTACAATCTACCCAAAAGTTTACACTTGGAAGAGCTTCACGATGATCCCGAACAACTCCGCAATCGGAGCCTGCTTTATTTAACCCAGTTCCTAACCGCCATCACCTATCATCGCCCCACAATCATCATTTTAGAAGATATTCATTGGGCTGACCAACATTCACTAGATACTTTAACCGAAATTATCAACCGCCTTCCCCAATTGCCATTACTTATCATCTTAAGCGCTCGGCCACACTACCTCGAAACCCATCCCCAATCGGACCACAAAGATTCTATCCTTAACCTCTCTCCCCTATCCCTAACCGATCACCAACAACTCCTCACCGCTATCCTTCACAAACTAGATACCATCCCCTCTAACTTAACCCAATTACTCTACCAACGCTCGGCCGGCAACCCTTACTACCTCGAAGAACTCCTCAAAATGCTCATCGATGAAGGCATCCTCATCACCCAAACACCTAACTGGCAGTTCGCCGCCGATAAATTCGACACCCACAAAATCCCCACCACCCTAATCGGGCTCTTACAAGCTAGTCTCGATCGCTTAACCCCCGCTGAAAAAGAAACTTTACAACAAGCCGCCGTAATTGGTACCACCTTTTGGGACAAAACATTAGCCCACCTCTCCCCCCTACAACTAACCACCACCAATCAAACCCCACCTAAGCTTCAACATATATTAGACTCATTAATCCTCAAAGATTTTATCACCCTCCAATCACCTAGTTCTTTTGAGAATACCCAACAATTTAGCTTTAAACACGCTTTATTTCGTGACATCACCTATGATACCGTCCTCAAGAAAGAACGCGCCCAATATCATCAAAAAGTAGCTAACTGGCTAAGTCAACAATTAACCGCGAACAAGCGCCACGATGATTTCGCCTCGTTTACCGCACAACATTATCTCTTAGGCCAAAATTATAACGAAGCCCAAACATGGTATCAATACGCCCTCCAACAAGCGATGGAACGTTTTGCCCACGAAGAAGCGCTCCAACTTATTCATGAAATCCTATCTATCCTTGATGAAACCGATTACCACACCCGTTATCAACTTTATTTGCAAAGCGAGCATATTTATAGTCTACAAGCCAATCGCACCGCACAAGCCCATATATTAGACCAGTTAGCAAGCATCATCCCCCACCTTGATAATCAAGCACATCTAGAACTATTACTCCGTCGGGCCACCATGCTAATCATGCGCAGCGACTATTCACAAGCCCTTACTTATTTGCACCAAGCTATTGACTTAGCCACCACAGATCAAACTTTTGACAAAAAGGCCCAAGCCTACCAATTATGGGGCTCGATGCTCAGGATGCAGGGACAATATCATCTCGCTATCGAAAAATTATCAACGGGGCTATCAATTGCCCAAACCAATAATTTTTCCTCAATAGAAGCTACCTGCCTGCTCCGCCTCGGCCAAACCAATCGCCAATTAACTAATTATCCTCAAGCACAACAATTTTATCAACAAGCCCTTACTATTTTTCAAACTCTTAAACATCGTAAAGGAGAAAGTCAATGCCTCAACAGCTTAGGTATCGTTGCCTTGTATTTAGGCAATTTTGATTCTGCCCAAAATTACTATCAGCAAAGCTTAGAAATTGCCCGCTACATTGGCGATCGTCACAGCGAAAGCATTTGCCTCAACAACTTAGGTATTATCAGTTATGATATGAATGCTTATGATTCAGCACGAACATACTACCAAAAATCATTGGCCATCAAACAAGCCCATGGCGATCGACGTGGCAGTTGCCTTACCTTAATTAATATTGGACTGATTTTTTACCAAGAAGGCAATCATCAAGTCGCTCAACAACATCTCAACCAAGCCCTTGCTATTAGCCAACAAATAGGTGAACGCTGGGGAGAAAGCAACTGTCTAAATAAATTAGGCATGTTCGCCATTGACCAACAGAACTATTCCGCTGCACGCAACTACTTACAACAATCATTAGCCATCGCTGAAGACATTGGCGACCGTGAAGGGAAAGCGGTAGCTTTGCGTGAATTAGCCTCTTTATATGATTACCAAAATGATATTACAACTTCTAAACAACTTTATCTGCAAGCATTAACTTTACATCAAGAACTAAATCAACCCCATTACATCATTGAAGCACAAGCTGGTGTAGCCCTTGCGTATCTCAAAGAAAACAATTTGCCCCAATCATTAGAACTATTACCCACTCTCCTAACTTATCTTGAACAATATCCAGAACTCACTGGTCTAACTCATCCCTATCGTCTGTATAAAGTTGTTATACTTATCTTGCAAAAAACGGATAAACAAAAAGCATTGGCATGGACCCAAACAGCATATCATCAATTGCAACAAAAAATGTCTAAGTTTCCAAACAGTAATGAACAGCAATTTTTTAATAACATCGCTGACCATAGAGATATTCTTTCTCTTTATCATCAATCCCAATAGTTATCTATAATATCAATTTCTCTCAAAGGTATTTGATATGCCAACTCGTGCCGAATTAGAACAATCTATTACAGCGCTTGAAGCCCAGCGCGCTATTCTTGGCGATATCGTCGTCGATGCCGCTCTCCTCGGCCTCCGCCAACAACTCGCCGCCCTCGACACCCCTCCCCCCACCACCGCCACCCGCCAACGCAAACAAATCACTGTCCTCTTCGCCGATATATCTGGCTTCACCGCCATGTCCGAACAGCTAGATGCTGAAGATGTCACCGATATCATGAACCATCTCTGGACACAAATCGATGATATCATCATCCAACATGGTGGTTTTATTGATAAACATATCGGTGATGCCGTCATGGCTTTGTGGGGTGTCGACCAAACCCGCGAAAGTGACCCTGAGCAAGCCATACGTGCCGCCCTCGGCATGCAAGCATTCCTGCAAACGTCCGCTTCCACAAAATCTTGGCCCTCACGGCTTAAACAAACCGATATCCCCCAACTCGCTATGCGTATTGGCATTAACACCGGCCCCGTCGTGCTCAGTCATGTCGGCAATAGTGACGAGTATACGGCCGTGGGCGATACCGTTAACACCGCCAGTCGCTTAGAACATGCCGCCCCCATCACCGGTATCCTAATCGCCCACACCACCTACCGCCAAGTCCGCGGCCTCTTCGATGTCGCCCCCCAACCCCCCTTAACCGTCAAAGGCAAGTCTGAACCACTCCAATCTTATCTCATCCTCAAAGCCAAACCCCGCGCTTTTCATATCGGTAACCGTGGCCTAGAAGGCATAAACACACGCATGATTGGCCGTGATGATGAATTTCAACAGCTTAAACACGCTTACCACAATGCTCATACCAAACAGCAAACAACATTAATTACTATTATCGGTGAGGCCGGACTCGGCAAAAGCCGACTACTCCATGAATTCGAAAAATGGCTCGAATTACAACCTGAAGAGGTTTGGTACTTTAGTGGCCGCGCCTACCAACAATCCTCTTCTAATCCCTACTATCTCCTTCGTGACATGTTTGCCCGCCGCTTCCAAATCCTTGAAACCGATAATCAAACTGTTGTCGCTGATAAAATGACTTCTAGTATCTCTAAAATTCTCTCTCAAGATGGTGAGATGAAAGCCCATATTCTGGGTAAATTACTTGGCTATCAATTTAAAGACAGCCCCTACCTCTCCCAATTTGAACAAAATCCAGAACTTCTCCTTAATTATGGGTTACTCTATTTATCCCAATTATTCACGACTCTAAGTGAAACAAAGCCGGTCGTAATTCTTCTAGAAGATATACATTGGGCTGACCAACCTTCACTAGATGCAATAGAAGATTTTTGGCGCCGTGCTCCCCATCTCCCCTTATTTAGTCTTAGTTTAGCTCGACCACAATTAAGTGATATTCGCCCAAGTTGGTTAACAAATCATCAAACGATCGCCTTATCCCCTCTAACTACTTCAACCCATCGCCAATTGATTGCTGAAATTTTACAAAAAGTGCCTGAAGTTCCCTCTAAATTAGAACAAACACTACTTGAACGCACCGAAGGCAACCCCTTTTATCTTGAAGAATTAGTTAAGGTCCTAATTGATAACAAAATTATCATCACACATTTTGAAACCTGGCATATCGATATGAATCATTGGACAGATAATCTTATCCCTCCATCCTTGACGGGAATTCTGCAATCACGCATCGAACGGTTAACCTCATCTCAACAAACTATATTGCAACAGGCAGCTGTCATTGGCCGTACTTTTTGGAATACCGCTATATATCATCTCCACGATCAACCCGAACAGGTCATATTAGCCCTTGACGACCTGCACCAAAAAGAAATCATTTTCCCTCGTAAATCCACAACATTTTCGAACACAATCGAATACACATTCAAACATATTTTGTTACGTGATATATCGTATGAAACAATCTTAAAACAACAACGCCGCCAATACCATCAACAAACTGCTATTTGGCTCGAACAAGTATGTCAAGCGAATAATCGTCTTGACACATACGCCCCTCATATTGCTTATCACTACTACCAAGCGGGTGAATCTGATTCAGCAGCACATTGGTATCAATATGCAGCTGAACAAGCAGCCAATCGTCATGCCCACAAAGAAGCAATTCATCACTTTAATCTGGCGTATGAGTCAACGGACCCATCCAATGTTGTTGGAAAATATCAGTTGCTATTACACCGTGAACAAAGTCATAAAATTATAGGTAACCGCGAATCACAGTTAAATGACCTAGAAGAGCTTCAAAAATTAGCAACACAACTTTCTACTCTAGACCAAACCAATGTTTATTTGCGTTTAGCTCAATATGCAATCTCGATTGATGATTATCATCAAACCATTACTTATGCCCAAACAACAATAGAATTGGCCCAACAAATATCTAATATCTCTTTAGAAGCCAACGGTTATCTTATTTGGGGCTACGCCTTAATCTATTTGAGCGATTATCCTGCAGCCCAAACACAACTCAAGCATAGTCTCGCTTTATCCCAACAAACGAATCAACCAATCATTAAGATTAAATCTTTACATTATTTAGGAATAATTGCTCGCAAGCTTGGTCACTATTCCCAAGCCGAATCATATTACCAACAAGCACATCATATCTACTCAATTCATCCTAATTTGCCAGATGAAAGCAGTATTCTCAATGCCCTCGGCCACATAGCCATAGACCAATCCCAATTTCAAAAAGCCGAATTGTACTATAAAAAATCCCTTACTATTCGCGAAAACAACAATGACCGCTTAGGTCAAAGCTACAGTTTAACCAGTCTTGGTGTTATCTCTTGCCGCTATGGCAATTTCACTCAAGGACAAAAATACTACCAACAAGCATTATCAATTGCCAACGCCATTGATAATCAATATATAAAAAGTATTTGTTTAAACAACTTAGGGCAAACATTAATCGATATGCAAGACTACGAACCAGCTCAAAAATATTTAGAGCAAGCCCTAGCGATTACAAAAAAAACAGGTAACCGCCATAGCGAAGGCGTACGCTATACTTCTTTAGGCAAACTTGCATTAAATAAAGGCAATCTAAATCAGGCACAGTATTACTACCAACAAGCCATTACCATTACCAAACAGCTAAATCAACTTCATCACGAAATCTCTTGTCAAGCTGCATTAGCTCTTATTGCTGTCAAAACCGATAACTTAGATGAGGCCAAAATAAAGATAGATACAGCAATTACCTACCTTCAAGAAAATCAAGAGCTAAACAGCTTAACATCCCCTTATGAATTCCTTTTAACTTGCATTCAAGTACTCCTTGCCACCAACAAAACACAAGCCTTAACCATGCTCAAACAAGCCTATGATCGTTTACAAACAGAAGCTAATCAAATTGACACCATTTACAGAACAATATTCTTAACGAATATCCCCGAACATCGTCAAATTAATAATTTATACCAAAAATATATCGCTACATCCCTGCCTAACTAAATCTACTACCCCCCAGCCTTATCCAACACCTCTTTCACCTCCGTCGCCCCCAAAAACGATGCCCGTAACCCCTCATCCTGTATCGGGGCCACGATTTGCCGGACTGTCTCCGCCGCAATCTGATAATGTACCCCCGCTAACGCCGGATTCATCGCCGTATCCCCCAACACCGCATGGACCCGCCACAACAAATATTGCTGACTCGTATCATGGGCCATAAACTGTGCCTGCTGCCACGACGCCTGCGCCAAATCATCCTCCCCCCGCGCCTGCTGTCCCAACCCCAACAAATAATGCGCCCGTGCCAAATGCCAATTCGCCTTCATCTCCGTCGCTAAATCAAACAACCGTTGCGCTGTTTCATACCCTTCATCCACTGCCCCTCGCTTAAAATCAATAAAGGCTGATGTATACAATGTCTGCATTAATACATCTACATCTTCGGCTACTTCCAACGCCTTAAACGCTTGCGCCAAATGCCCTCGGCCACCCTCCACATCCCCCAAATAAAACAAATCCAATCCCAAATTCCGATAAATATCACCCATCGCCCGCATCGGCTGACCCGTCCGCTCCATCACCGATAAAACATGATCCAACGCCTCTTGATGATACTGCCGCGCCTCTTCCATCGCAAACAAATCTTGATAACATTCCCCCAAATTGCTCAACCACACCCCCACCGAACTTGTCTCCGTATGCCGCCCAAATTTCAACGCTTCCTTATACCCATGAATCGCTTTGTCTAAACGCCCCTCATCATGATAAGCCAACGACATTACCGTCCAAATCGCGCTTAAATCCCCCGGCTTGCCAATCTTCTCCGCATACCGCACCGCCACTTGCCCATACTCAATCGCTGTCGTCACATCCCCCTGAAACCGTGCCAATGTACTCTGCTCCCGCGCTACCTGCATCAACCCTCGATCATAACCTAACTTTTCCGCTAATTGCCCCGCCTGATGCAACACCCGCCGCACATCATCTAACTGATGCAAGTTCCGATACAAAACCGCTCGCCGCCACAATAAATCAACAAAATCTTCGCTCTCCGGCTCCAATAACGCTTCATAACTATCATACGCCTCGGCCGCCTCATCATATTGCCGCAATAACCGAAACGCATCCCCCTTAATCCGCCGCAACTGTTTCTGCATCTCAACCGCATCTTCATCCAATGCCGTCGCTTCAATCTCCGCCAGCAACTCGTCCGCCCAAATGAGCACCTGATTATAATCCCGCGCCGTTTGCGCCACTGTTATCTGTTCATAGAACGCCTGTCGTTGCTGTTTATCCATGGTTTCGCCACCTTATGATTCAATACGAATCAATCAAATATTATCCCATCATAGTATACCACAAACAGCTAATTTTTTAGAAATTTTATCATCGGCTCACAAAATATGAGCGCCCTCTCTAAAAATACGCCTACCTATTGCCTCCCACCCCTCTCCTGCGTTACAATCCTCTCATGTATGCTTTTGATGAAGTCACCGCCGATGCCGATAATTTCCGTCTCACCGTCCTTAACGGTCAACCTTATCGCCCTCTCTACGTTAAACTCAAACTCGTCTGGGACTGCAATCTCAAATGTGGCATGTGTAATCATTGGCGCCGCCGTGAACGTCTCGCCCTTTCTGATGAACAACTTCATCAACTTGTCCTTGATTTGGCCGAGTGGGGCTGTCGTAAAATCCATATCACTGGCGGTGAACCAACCCTCTACCCTCAACTCCCTACCCTCATCAACCATATGTCCAACCACAACATTCGCGTCAATATGACCACCAACGCCACCCTCATTGACCGTGATAACTCCCGCGCTCTCGCCTCGGCCGGCCTCCGCGCCGTCAATGTCTCCATCGATAGCCCCAACCGTAAAATCCATGACCAAATCCGTGGCCTCAACGGCGCTTGGAAAAAAACCTACAAAGGCACCCGCTACCTCCGTAAACGACTCAAAAAAGGGAAACTCCGCATCAATACCGTCGTCGGCCAACTCAACTACGCCTCCCTCGTCGACCTGCCTGACCTCGCCCTCGACCTCGGTGCCGATGGCCTCAATCTCATCCCCCTCGATGAACATACCCCCGACCTCCACCGCCTCAGTAAACGCCAAATCCGCCACTACAACCAAGAAATCGCCCCTATCATCGCCCAAAAAGCGCTCGCCCACGGCCTCATCAAACATGAAAACGATGCCTACCCTTTCGGCCGCACCCCTGACGAAATCCGCCGCAGTAAAGCCGGCCATTACGCCCAAGGCTACTACAACGATAACCCTTGCTTCGCCCCCTGGACCCACGCCCTCATCGACCACCTCGGCCGCGTCTCCCTCTGCTGTATGCTCCGCGGCCAACCCATCCTCGGCGACCTCCGCCACCAAACCTTCACCGAAATCTGGACCGGTGCCCATTACGCCAACCTCCGCCGCACCACCGACCTCCCCCTTTTCAACGCCTGCCGCCAATGTGACGACTTCCTCACCGAAAATCAACAGTTCAACCAAATTTTAAACAACCACCATGAGTAATCCCGCTGTCATCTGTCAAAATCTGATAAAAAGCTTCGGCCACACCACCGTCCTCCACGACATCTCCTTCTCCGTCCCCACCGGCCAAATCATCGCCCTCCTCGGCCCCAGCGGCTGTGGCAAAACCACCACCCTCCGCCTCATCGCTGGCTTCGAACGTCTCGACCAAGGCCAAATCGAAATCGGTGGCCAAATCGTCACCGACGGCCGCCGCCACCTCCCCCCCGAAAAAAGGCATATCGGCATGGTCTTCCAAGATTACGCCATCTTCCCCCACCTCAGCGTCGCCGATAATATCCGCTTCGGCCTCGGCCGTGACAAAGACGGCCCCGCCCGCGCCCAAGAAATGCTCGACTTCGTTGGCCTCCCCGGTATCGGCGCCAAAATGCCCCAAGAACTATCCGGCGGCCAACAACAACGCATCGCCCTCGCCCGCGCCCTCGCCCCCCGCCCCACCGTCATCCTCCTCGATGAACCATTCTCCAACCTCGATGCCAAACTCCGCCTCCAAGTCCGCACCGAAGTCCGCTCCCTCCTTAAAAAAAGCGGCACCACCGCCATCTTCGTCACCCACGACCAAGAAGAAGCCCTCTACCTCGGCGACCGCATCGGCGTCATGAACGACGGCTACCTCGAACAAATGGGCACCCCCGAACAAGTCTACCACCGCCCCCAAACCCACTTCGTCGCCCAATTCATGGGCAAAACCGACCTCATCCCCGGCACCATCACCCCCCTCGGCATCACCACCCCCCTCGGCCCCCTCCCCCTCGACCAACTCAACCAATCCCTCTCCCTACCCCCCAACACCGTCGTCACCGTCGCCACCCGCCCCGATGACATCTTCATCTACCCCGACCAACCACCCAACGCCCGCATCACCGACGTCCACTTCCAAGGCATCTCCCGCCTCTACTGCCTCCAAGTCGATGACGGCGGCCCCGCCCTCCACAGCTGGCAACCCCACACCCTCGACCTCAGCCCCGGCACCGCCGTCCGCGTCGGCTACCGCCCCGGCCACACCCTCACCTGCTTCTACCAACAACGCGCCTTCGCCACCTACACCCCCCCACCCGTCCCCTGACCTCGCCTCCTCACCCTAACGTAATGACGTGGCATCACGCGCCTAAACTAACCATCAGCATCCACACTCGTCTCGCGGGATGCCGCGTCCCCCCTACCCTAACCTATATTATTACCTCCCTCGGCCTCCTCCCTCGGCTTCCCCCGCCCCGCCCCCGCCCCAGCCCCTAACGTACCGGCGAGGCATCGTGCGCCTACCCTCCCAAAAAACTTCCACACTCCTCTCGCACGATGCCTCGCTCCCATCATCTCCTCTCTCTCATTCCCTCCCCTCGGCCTTCTCCCCCTCGTCCCCCATCCCCCGCCCCCGCGCCAGCCCTTAACGTAACGGCGAGGCATCGTGCGCCTAACGCTCCTAAAAACTTATTACCTCCTCTCGCACGATGCCTCGCTCCCCTAATCTAACCTCCCACATCACCTCCCCTCGGCCTCCGCCCCCTCTCATCACCTCCACCGCCCCCGCGCCAGCCCAACGTACCGGTCAACCTAACCTCTTGCCAACTATTTCCTCGGCCTCCCACCTACCCAAAAACCAACAACCTACTCTCCCCCACCCCCCACTGGTTGCCATTCCGGCAAACTATTAACCTGATCCACATTATCTGTCAACTGTTCTACATCACCACTAACCAAATCTACTACATAAATTTCAGGATTACTTGTATACAAAGATGTAAATGCCAACCGCGTCCCATCAGGTGACCAACTCGGCCATATATCACGTGATGAATAACTTAAAAAATGCACCCGCTCTTTTGTCTCCATATCTAAAATAAACAGATCAAAAAAATCCCCCTCTTGGGCCCCATAGACAATTTTACGACCATCAGGCGACCAAGCCGCTGGCGTATAATAATTAGATTCACTATCAATCAACTCTATATCACTCCCATCAGCTTTCATCATATACAGAACAGGATTCCCCCCATCCTCACTCTCACTCAATACATCCCGATCCGCTAAAAACAAAATCGCGGCACCATCTGGTGACCATCGTGGTGCCATCTCTTCATGCAACCCCTCACCACTAATTTGTCGCAAATCAGATCCATCACTCATTATCGTATAAATCTCTGTTTTACCATTTCGTTCCGATGTAAACGCAATTCTATCCCCCTGTGGTGACCAATGAGGCATGATATCAGCCCCCACATCATCCGTTAATTGTCTCAATCCAGACCCATCAGCCGCCATCACATAAAGATTGTAATCTCCCGCCCTATCAGACACAAACACAATATGTTTACCATCACCTGACCATGATGGCATCACATCTTCAGCTGGATGATTTGTCAAATTATTAACTTCTGACCTATTCGGCAACATCGTATATATCTCAAAATTACCATCTCTCGTCGAATTAAACACAATTAACGGTACACTAACATCAAGATTCAGATCCGTAACCGCAGTTGCCCCAAAATCTAGTTCTTCTTCTACAGCTACTTGAGCAGTTTCCACAATCTCCGTAACACCGCCATCTTCTCCACCACAAGACACAACCAATCCAACAAATATTAGCATCACAACGAAATATTGATAACCACTTTTCATCTAAACATACTCCTATCCCCCCCTTTTAATCAATGGAAACTACCATTATATCTCATCCCCCCCCAACTTCCCGCAACGCCTCCCCCACAAACCAATTCTGCCGTGCCCGCATCATCCCCTCCGTCACATCCACCCGCCCCAATCCCGCCCACGGCTCGGCCCACACCCCCAATCCCCCACACGGCCGCAACCCCGCCCACAAATCCCAATACCCCAACGCCCCCCAATCAATCTCCGTCAACTGCCGATACCGCTCCGTAAACGCCCACATCCCCGCCTCGCCCACCAACCACAACAAATCCAACCGCGTCACCGCCACATCCAATAACGGATCCCCCACCATCGCCTCCTCCCAATCAACCACCGCCACAATCTCATCCTCCGCCCACAACACATTCCCCGGCCAAAAATCTCCATGCAACAAACAAGCTTCATTCACCACCCGCCACCCACCACTTAACGCTTCCCGTATCTCCCTTTCCCGCAACCCCTCATCATATGGCCGATAAGACCCGTCCCGCCCCCCCTCCCTCGGCCTCAAATCTACCCCCTCATACCACCCCGCCCCCCGCAACCAGCTCCAATCCCCCTTGGCCCCATGAATCGTCGCCAACACCTCCCCCATCTTCTCCGCATACAAAATCCCATCCCTCGGCCCATAAACCGCCGCCCCCGCCACAAAATCCATCACCAAACACGGCTCCGCAAACACCTCCCCCGCCTCGCCATACCCCCACGGCCGCGGCACCCGCACCACCGCCCCCCACAAACCCGCCAAAATCCGATAAATCTCATCCATCCCCCCCGATTGCACCACCCGCTCCTCACCCCACGGCCGCCGCACCACCACCCGCCGCGCCTCCCCACCCCCATCAACCCACACCACCACCTCCATCCGCGCCGACACCCCACCCGCCA
>DATHYN010000254.1:0-3145 GCA_035459145.1 Anaerolineae bacterium
GATACCGAATCAACGCCCAAAAATAATAATACGCTTTCATAACCTGAGTTTACCACATTTTCAACTTGTTTAAACCCAAAGGCTGTCATACCTGCG
The DNA here is from genome assembly GCA_035459145.1 of Anaerolineae bacterium. Lineage (GTDB taxonomy): Bacteria > Chloroflexota > Anaerolineae > Promineifilales > Promineifilaceae > DATHYN01. Next base: position 97 of record DATHYN010000254.1, read on the forward strand.
CAGATACTGTCCGTTTTTCTTATGTCAACAACCATTTACAGCCCGGTCAGGGCTGTCATCCTCGCGAAAGCGGGGATCCACGCCTAAAATCACCTTTATTTCGGCTTCGTTCTCCGCAAATCCTACCTGCTCAACAAAAACGGACAGCATCGGCGCAGGCCGGAATCCACTTATAATCTGACAGCATGAAGAACTTCCCACTCCAGGGCAATCGCATACTCGCCTTATTCCATTCAATCTCTCACTAGAAACGTCCTTTTCGACCGGAGTTTGCCCGTTTTTCATTACTAATACGTTCCAAGTCAGAAAAAGGGCAAACGGAGTGGAGAAATCTAAGAGTATGCAATTGCCCTACTTCCCACTCTAGATTCTTTCCATTACACTCTACTCAATGCTATAATACTCAGTATTAACCTCATTCTAAGTAATTATTATAAAGGACCCAAACCATGACCCAAAAATGGACCCAACAAGACATGCCCGACCTCACCGGCAAAGTCGCCATCGTCACCGGCGCCAACAGCGGCCTCGGCCTCGCCTCAGCCAAAGCGTACGCCGCCAAAGGCGCCACCGTCATCATGGCCTGCCGCAATATGGCCAAAGCCGAACAAGCCAAAGTCGAACTCCTCGCCCAAACTCCCCAAGCCCAAGTCGCTGTCATGCCCCTCGATAACGCCAGCCTCGCCTCCGTCAAAGCGTTCGCCGATGCTTTCAAAACCAAATACAACCGCCTCGATATCCTCCTCAACAACGCCGGCCTCATGGCCATCCCCTACCAACTCACCGAAGACGGCTTCGAAACCCAATTCGGCGTCAACCACCTCGCCCACTTCGCCCTCACCGGCCACCTCATCGACATCCTCACCAACACCCCCCAAGCCCGCATCCACAACACCTCCAGCAGCGCCGCCTTCGGCGGCACACTCAACCTCGACGACCTCATGGGCAAAGAAGAGTACAACCGCTGGACCGCCTACGGCCAAAGCAAACTCGCCAACGCCGCCTTCGCCACTGAACTCAATAAACGGCTCCAAGCCGCCGGCCACGACACCATCGCCAACTCCTCCCACCCTGGTCTCGTCATGGGCAACCTCCAAAGCAACAGCCTCAAACAATCAGGCTCTCCCCTCCTCGAACGCATTCTCTACCCTATCTTCGGTGCCATACTCGCTCAAGATATGAGTATGGGCGTCTTGCCCCAACTCTACGCCACCACCGCCCCCTCGGCCAAAGGCGGCCTCTTCTACGGCCCCAAAACCTTCCGCGTCCGCGGCTATCCCGCCGAACAAAAATGCAACGACGCCCTCAATGACGCCACCCTCCTCAAACGTTTCTGGGAAGCCTCCGAAAAATTAACCGGCGTCACCTACCTCTAACCTCACCCCCGCCCATTCGCCAACTTTACCGCCACCGGCGATCGCCGCAACATCTGCATCGCCCCAATCCCAATCGCCGGCCCCAACGCCAACACCATAAATGCATACCGCCACCCCACTACCCCTTCCAATGTCGGTATCAATCGGATCGTAAACAACGTCAACAAAAACCCTAAACTCGTCTGCAACGTCAAGGCTGTCCCCACATACTCCGGCGCACTCAACTCACTCACACACGCCGAAAACTGTGCCGAATCCGCCACCACCGCCGCCCCCCACACCAAACAAACCACCCCAATCAACCATGGCGGCCCACCAAACAAAAATCCGATAAATAACGAACACGCCCCACTAATCAACAACGCCATCGTCGTCACCGTTGTCCGCCCATACATATCCGCCCATCGCCCCGCGACCAAACTCCCCAAACCACCAATCGCAATCGTCCCAAAACCAACCAAATTAGCCGCCGTCTCACTCCCCCCTACGGTCGCAAAACTCTCCCGCACAAAAATCGGTACCCACGCCCACATCGCATACAACTCCCACATATGCCCCAAATACCCCACATTGGCCAATACCACCCCTCGCTCCCGCAAAATTTGCCCTACATATTTCCAATTAAACGGCGGTGTTTGACTCCGATAAGGCCCCTCGGCCACAAATAACGCCGCGATCACCCCGCCCAACACCGCCAACACCGCCGCCCCATACAACACATTCCGCCACGGCCCCACCCCACCCAACACATTCAACAAATGTGGCGCCGCCGACCCCATCGTCAACGCCCCCACCAACAAACCAATCCCCAACCCCCTATCCTCCTTCGTCCACGTCGCCATAATCTTCATCCCCACCGGATACACCCCCGCCAAACTCATCCCCGTCAAAAAACGCAATCCGATAGCCACATTCACCCCCTCGGCCAGCACCGGAATCAACGCCGTCGCCACCCCCGCTACTACCGCCGACCCCGCAAACAACCAGCGCCCATCTACCCGATCAGCCACATTCAACACCGCCGACCCCAACGCCCCCACCACAAATCCAATCTGCACCGACATTGTCAACCACGCTTGCCCCCCTGCACTTAAATGCCATTCATTCGTCAGGGCCGGCACGACGGCCGAGGCCGAAAACCACACCGCCATCCCCAATAACTCCGCCAACGCCAACAACCACAACGTCCGCCACTTCTTCGACATCATTACCACACCCCAATCTGCTTAAACATCTCCGCATACCGCACCCCCACCTTCTTCCCCCGCTCCTCATCCAACCGCTTCATCCACTCTAAACTCTTATCCCCTTCTGGAAACTGACTCACATGCGCCCGACACGCTGCCATCTTCTGCTCATACACACCTGTCACCTCCACCACCACATCTGGCTCCCCCGTCATAAACGCCAAAATTCGCTCTACCTTCCCCAAACCAACCCCCTCAACCAACTGCTCCGGCCGATACAACGGCATCTTCGACGGCATATACGCATCCACCGCCACCCGCCCCGCCGCCCGATGATCCGGATGAATCTGCCCCGCCCAATCTGGATCAAACGTCAACACCGTATCCGCCCCCGTCAACCGATACAACCGTGCCACCTCCGCCCGCAACGCCAAATCCGCCTCCAGCTCCCCATCATGCCGCTCCAAATTAAACACCCCCGCCATC
>DATHYN010000255.1:0-4198 GCA_035459145.1 Anaerolineae bacterium
CGGTGCCCCAAGGGTGGGTTTCGCTGGGAGGGAAGGGGGGGGTAGTGAGTTCGCCGTCGATCATGGCGATGGGTTGGGTGGTGTTGGGGCTGTGGGGGGCGAGACTGGGGCCGAAAAAGAGGAGGAAAATCATGGAGCCAACGATGAAGCCACCGACAAGGAGGGAAGGGTTGTTGATGACGCCACGATACCAGAAGGCCCAGGTATTGGTGTTATCGGTGATATCTTCGGGCATCGTGCGGTTTTCATCCTGTTCGAGGATGGTGCGGAAAGGGCTGGGTTCGGTATCGGGGCGGAGGTGGGATTTGATCCAGGCCGAGGCGGGATTGTAGAAGAAGAGGGCGTGAATTTCGCTGGGGATGGTACGGATGGTGGCGAGGAGGGAGAAGTCGGTACCGCCGGCGGTTTCGGTATCACGGTGGCGCATACGGGGGTCGAGGAAGCCGTAGCTGAGTTCGAGGAGGTTATTGAGGGTGATGAAGATGAGGCCGAGGGCGATGAGGAGGAAGATGGTCATATTGATATCGCGGGTGAAGAAGCTATCGATGAGTACTTGGCCGATACCGCCCCAGCCGAAATATTGTTCGACGACGGGGAGACTGCTGAGGGCGAAGCGGAGGGAGATGGCGATTGTGGTGATGAGGGGGACGCTGGCGTTGCGGAGGACATGGACGAGGAGGATGTAATGGGAGCGGAGCCCTTTGCTGAAGGCGACACGGACAAAGTCTTGGGCGTAGGTTTCGCGGATGGTGATAAAGGTAACGCGGGTGATTTGGGCGACGGGCCGAGCGGCGAGGACGATGACAGGAATGACAAAATATTTCCAATCGGAGCCATCGTAGCCACCGACGGGGACGAGGCTACGGCCGCGGAATTGGGCGATAGAGATAGCGCCAATTTGGAGGAAGAGGGCGGCAAAGAAGCTGGGGGTGGAGATACCAACGAAGGAGATGAGCAAGATAGCGGAGGAGAGCGATTTACGCTGGGTGCGGGCGGCGAGGATGCCGAAGAAGAGGCCGACGAGGATAGAGATGCCAAAGGTAACGGTGAGCAGGTAAAGGCTACGGAAAACGGCACGTTGGGCGATTTCGGTGACGGGGAAAGTACGGCGGCCGACCGTATTGGGTTGGGTCATGCCGAAGTCACCGGAGAGGGCGTTTTGGATGTAGGTGAGTGATTGGGGGACGCCATCGATGAGGGCTTGGGAGAGCGGGGTTTGGGGGGAGACAGAGAGCCCGACGTGGCTGAGATAGATGATGGCGAGGATGACGGTCAGGATAAAGCCAAATTGTTTGGCGATACGCCAAGCGAGGGTGATGGCTGGGGAGGGTTGGTTAGCGGTGGTGGTTGATTGATTGTTGATTGGGGGTGAAATATCAGTCATAAGAGTATCCTAGAAAGGGTTTGTTTACGGTACGGCAGGAATTTGGGGTTGGTTTGGTGCATATGGGTAGGGGGTTTGGTGGTTTTTGACGTGGATTGTGGGGGTGGTCAAAACGCCGCTGCGGAAAACAAGGCGATTTTTGAGGGATGGTTCAGATTTGAGATTGATTATCGCTCTTAATAAAGAGAGGGGGTGATTATAGACGACCAGATCGATAGTGTCAAGTAGGTGTTAAATTGGTGACATTATGGTTGGCGGAAACGGAGATGGACGGCACCAATATGGATTTCGTCACCATCGATGAGGGTCATGCCGTGGGCGGGGACGGGGATACCGTTGACGAGGGTACCACTGCGACTGCCTTCATCGTAGAGGCGGTAGCCATTGGTATCGAGGATGAGGGTGGCGTGGAGGCGGGAGACGGTGGGGTCTTGGGCGAAGATGATATCGGCGTTGAGTTCGGAGCGGCCGAGGCGGACTTCGGAGCCGGTGAGGGGGATATGGGTAGGGAGAGCGGATATAGCGGCGAGAATTTCAAGGAAGGTATCGTTATCGGAGGGGAGAGAAGGTGTGGGATCAAGGGAGGTGGGTTCAGGGGAGAGGTTGGGGATGCGGCTACGGGGCCGTGGGGCGTTATTGCGGCCCCAAGGGGTTTGATACCAGAGATCTTCGAGCCAGGGGATGCGGATACGGAACCACCACATGACAAGGGCGAGCAGGATGAGAATGAAAGCGAGCCCCCAGAAGCAGAAAGTGAGCAAGCTACCACCTGAGCCAGAGCTAAAGCGATCCCCTTGAAGCGGTTCGGGGATGATAGTTTCTTCGCCTTCAACGACTTGGAGGGTGATAATGTCGCTGATGGCTTGTTGGCCGGCATCGTCGATCATGACGAGTTGGAGTTGATTGGGGCCATAGACGAGATTGTCGATATCGATGGTGAAATCGTTGAGATTGTCGATATCGATATCGGCGAGGGTGGCGCCATTGAGGAAGATGTTGGCGCGCAGAGGTTGGCGTTCGGCGTTATCGAGCCAGCTGTAACTGGTTTGGAAGCGGAGATTGAGGGGGGATTCAGGGGTAGGGAGTTCGGGGAGGGTGAGGGTCCGATTTTCGGGGGGGATATTGAGGGTGATCATGGGGGCGCCGGAGGGGATTTCGACGAGGGTGGTGGCACTGAGGTTGAGGTCGGTGAGGGTGAGGTTGACGGGGACGGAGCCGCCGGTCATGGTTTCGAGTTGGTAGGTAATGAGGGCGTGTTGGCGGAAGAGGGCGATGTTGTCCCAGATGGGTTGGAGGTCGCCGTTGGGGCCGAGGGTGGTGCTGAGGCCACCGGTACTGGTGGCGAGGGTGTTGAGATAGTTGTTACCGGTTTCTTGGCCTTGGGGGGAGAGATTGACATTGCGGAGAACGACGGTATGGACGGGGACGCCAACGGCATTGGCGCGAGCGATGAGATCATCACCGGTATATTGGTTACTAATGGCGTCGGTGCCATCGGACATGACGATGATTTGAGTGGCCATATCGGGCTGAGGTTTGAGCGTGGGGATGTCATTAAGAACAGTGGCAACGCTGTCGTAGAGGGCGGTTAGACCCGTTTGGGTGGAGAGGGGGATGGCGAAAAGGTTACGAACGCTGTTGTAGAAGCTGGTTGTTTCGAGGAGGGGTTCTGCTTGGGTATCACCAACACGATAGATGGCGATATGATCGAGCTGTTCTTGCATATTGGGCGGGGCGGCGAAGGTTTCGATAGCTTGTTGCATGGCATTCAGTTGGTCATTGACACCGGGAGGGACATCGATGATGAAGATGGTGAAGGTGCCAACAGGGGTGAGGCCGGTCAGTTGCGGGTTGGTGACAGGATTGCCATCGTGGGTGAGAGAGAGGGCTTGTTGGTCAAAAGTGAGGGGTTGACCTTGGGCATCGCGGCCATAAACTTGGAGAGTGACGGCAGGGAGGTAGGTGGTGTCATAGCCGGTGATGAAGAGTTGGCTAGTGGGGCCTTGGGCGTGGGCCGAGGAGGCAGGAATAAGGAGAGTGAGGAGAAAGGAGCAGAGTAAAAGGAGCAAGTAAGGTTGTGATTTAATAGTATGCGGCGGAAGTTGTAAATGAATCATGGCTCTTTTCCTAGTTTATGGTTGGCATGGCTTTACATATGACAAGTTTGTGATATTCTCACATCATAGGTGCATTAAACTGAATACTTTCGGCATTTTTGTTGAAAATAAGCCGTTTAATACGTTGGATAGAGTGTAAACGAAATAATCTAGAGTGAGACGTTTCACATGCTGTCAGATTATAAGTGGATTCCTGCCTGCACAGGAATGACAACTGTCCTGATTACTTAGCTTAGACTCTACTAAGTGATGATGAGTGGTCAATACGACTGTTTTATTGTACAACATTTTTACTATATCGAAACGAGGTTTTTCATGCGTCAGCGGCTTACAATTGTTATGGTTATCGTTATTTTGAGCAGTTGGATAGGGATTGACGGTATTGGTGGTGGCGTATCAAGGGTGGTAGCACAAGTTGAAGAGCCGGTTTCCGTGCAAGTTGAGGTGGTGGATACGACTCGTTTTCCGGAGGTGGCCGTTGTGGTTTGGGGGCAGTTAAATGGTGTGGGGCGGCCGGTGACCGAGGGATTGGCTTTAAAGGAGGATGGGATAGAAGTGGGGGCGTGGGAGAGTGAGCCGAGCCGAGTGGGGCGGGAGGTGACGATTGTGTTGGGGGGGACATCGGCGGCGTTGATGTTGGGGTTGGAGGCATGGTTGGTGAATGATTGGGGGGTAGAGGATAGTGTATCGTTGGTGG
>DATHYN010000256.1:0-18618 GCA_035459145.1 Anaerolineae bacterium
GTTTGGAATGAGGGTGGGGAGCGGGGGAGCCGCTGTTTGACAACCTATAAAAAAGAGCGAAAATAGGCAATAGATAAGAAGTTGGTAGGGGAAATGTTTGGATTTAGACAACAAAAAAGATAACATTACTAAGTACGATCCCAAAATAATTAGTGTAATAAGACATTCCCGTAGGATAACGAACTGATAGAAGGTCGTCAAGCTGGAATCAGCTTATCTTGTTGGGTTGTAGGGCAATAGTAGGCCAAATGGGTTATTATCGCGTATAATTGGGTAAACTTCAATGGGTTGGGTTTATCAATTGCTAATGTAAGTTTCAAAAAGTATGGTAAGTAGATAGCTTGTCGCCATATTATGGCGGATAAGGTAGTTGATGTTGATATTAGTAGGATAAGTTAATAGAAATTTTCTGCAAATTGTTTCTACTTGGTTATACTTTAATGGTTTAAGGAATGTATAAGGATATTGACGAAGATAATTTAGTAGAGCTAGCCAAGGTAGATGTTGATGCTTTTGGTGAGATTTATCTTCGTTATTATGATCGTATGTATAACTATGTTTATTATCGTACGAGTAATCATAATGATGCTGAGGATATTGTAGAACGCGTATTTGAGCGAGCGTTTAAACATATCGGCCGTTATGAGAACAAAGGATATCCTTTTTCTGCTTGGTTATACCGGATTGCGCGCAATTTGGTAGCGAATTGGCATCGGGATAATAGTCGGCGGACGATTTTGTCCTTAGATGATATTACGCGGTGGCAAGTTGATCCACGAGATCCACCGGATATTGCGACGGAATTATTAGAACATCGTGAGCTGTTATTGGAAGCGATTCAGCGTTTACCGGCAGATCGGCAAGAGTTATTGATTTTGAAGTTTGTAGAACATGAATCGAATGCCAATATTGGTCAGATTATGGGACGAAGTGAAGGGGCGATTAAGTCTCTTTACCATCGGACATTGAGAGCGTTACGTGATGAGGTCGATGAGCTATTGAAGCCAGAGAAGCCATTGAGTTGGTGGCCATTGGGCCGAGGGCGTAAGCGTTAGAAATTATTATTGAGGAGGTTATAAGGAAAAAATATGCGAATTGTAATGGATGATGCTGGTGATATAGCCGCTCATTTGATTGAAAAATATAACATTCATATTGTGCCAATTAATATTGCCTTTGGTACCAGTGAGTATTTATCGGGGATTGATATGGATGATGAGGCGTTTTATGCGAAGGTGAAGACGGTGTCGTCCCATAATTTCCCTAAAACGTCACAACCGACGCCGTTTCAGATGGCGGAAGCTTATCGGGCGTTAATTGAGCAGGGTGAGACGGAGATTTTAACGGTGACAGTGGGGCAGAAGTTAAGTGGGACGTATGCCTCGGCCATCGCCGCGGCCAAAGAGTTAGAAGGGGAAGCGACGTTTCACATATTTGATTCGCAGGCGGCGTCAGCGGCGGAAGGGTTTTTGGCGTTAGCGGCGGCGCGGTGGGCGGCCGAGGGTAAAGGTAGCGGGGAGATTATCGCTGGCTTAGAAAAGATGCGTGAGCAGTTAGCTACGGTATTTACCATTGATAGTTTAGAGTTTGCGGTGAAAGGGGGCCGAGTTAGTTCCTTGAAATCAATGATGGCGTCTTTATTGAGCATTAAGCCGATTTTAGAGCTAGAAGATGGTGTGGTGGCTGAAGCGGGGCGGGTACGCACGCGGAAGCGGGCGTTAAAGGAAATTGTACAACGTGTTGTGCAACAAGTAGGAGATAAGCGCGTGCGGGTGGCTGTCGTTCATGCGCAAGCTGATGATGAAGCAGCTGCTCTGTTAGAACAGGCTAAAGATACGCTTAACTATGAAGAAGCATTCGCGATGAACATGTCGATATCGGTGGCAGTTAACTTAGGGCCAGGGGCTTTGGGTTTGATTGTGGTTCCAGCTGATTAGCAAGCGTTATGATGCGGCAACTGCTTATGATTGGGGTAGGGGGATTTTTCGGTGCCATTAGCCGATTTGTAATTGGTTATGGTGTACAGAAGATAACACCATGGGCGGAGATGCCGATGGGAACATTAGCCGTTAATTTACTAGGTTGTTTTTTGATTGGTTTGTTGTCGCAATTTAGTGTGGCAATGGTTACCATTGAGACACGCAGTTTGATATTTGTCGGTTTTTTGGGCTCGTTAACGACCTTTTCCACATTTAGCAATGAAACGTTACTGCTGAGTCAAAAAGGATTGACAGGTTTATCTGTTTTAAATCTGATTTTGCAGGTTAGTTTGGGTTTATTTGCTGTTTGGGGGGGACAAGTTGTGGGTCAAGTGGTACAATCGTAAGCGGAAATTTGCGAATAGAGTATTGTAAGTAAATTTCCATAAGGATGTTTGATTTAATGCCTTTAAAAAAGCGGTATTGGTCGACATTAAATATTATGGAAATTGACATAATCGTTGTCACACTTTTCGATTTTGTGATAAAATGATTGTGATAAAATGTACAGATGAATGTGGGGTACATCAATCTACCCACCATAGTAGGATAAAAAGTTGCATATGAGTAATCGAAATCACCTCATTATTGTTTCGGCACTAATTGTGGTTTTCACATTTGTGGTCCGATATGTTTTTACGTTAATCTATCAGTTACCACCGCAGTATAGTGCGGAAGCTGAGCAGATTGATATTTTGTTTGATGCCCATTTTTGGGTAATCGCGTTCCTGTTTGCTTTGGTTATGGTTTTTATGTTGTACGCAGTGGTTGTGTTTCAACGTAAAGATGGTGATGATAGTGATGGGGAGCATTTCCATGGTAATACGACCTTGGAAATTGTGTGGACGGTATTTCCGTTGGTAGCTGTCGTTGTCTTCGGTGTGTGGGCGCATCAGATTTTGAACAATATTTCTGAAGCGGCACCTAATGAACTGACATTGAATGTGACTGGTTATCAATGGTATTGGGAGTTCCAATTTGGTGGGGATAGTTATACCACTAATGAGGGGATGACCGTTGAATTTACACCGGAAATGGTGTCAACAAATGAAGTTTATGTGCCTGTGGGGCATACCTTGAATTTGCAGTTACATTCGAAAGGGTTAAGCCCTGATGATTCGGGTGTTAACCATGCATTTTGGGTGCCAGAGTTTCGGGTAAAGCGTGATTTGATTGTGGGGCATACTTACGATCTTAAAGTGACACCGACTGAAATTGGGCATTATCGTTTGCGGTGTGCCGAATTATGTGGGGCTGGTCATGCGATTATGTTGGCTGAGTTCCATGTGGTGAGCGAAGAGGATTGGGAGATTTGGCTGGCGGAAGTGGCCGAGGGTGGATTGCCTGGGGAAAAACTGTACACACAATATGGTTGTGTAGGCTGTCATAGTTTAGATGGTACGCCTATGGTGGGGCCGACGTGGCAAGGTTTGTACGGTTCGGAACGGGTGTTTGCTGATGGCAGTACGGTAGTGGCCGATGATGAGTATCTTTACACCTCGATTGTTAATGCCAATAGTCAGATTGTTGAAGGATATTCACCAAACATTATGCCCCAGAACTTTGCTGAGCAGATGAGCGAAGAAGAGATTCAGCAAATCATTGAATTTATTGCAAGCTTGAGCGAGAGCGAATAAGTCGGGGTAGCACCCATTGATTTTTAAGAGGAGATAGATGATGAGACATATTCCACATCTAGGTATTACACGTGGTTTAATTGGTCAAATCGTAGCCACGATTGGGGGGATAGTTTTTGTCAGCATCATTCGGATGTTGTTTGGTTATCCCAGTTTTAGTGAAAATATTGAGCCAGCCGTCGCGTTTGGGGCGGTAGCTGGTGTGATTGGTTTCTTATTAGCGGCTGGTGTCCTTACGGATTGGATTGCTTGGACGCGTGGTGAGGATCCGCACATTCATCATGGAGCACGTGATGGACGGCCAGAGTGGACCCGTTATTTTAGTGTTGATGTAAACCATAAAATCATCGGGATTCAATATGGTGTTACGGCGATATTGGTTTTCGTTATTGGCGGTATTTTGGCTTTGATTTTCCGCTTTGAGCTGGTTTATCCTGGTATGCAATTCTTGACGATGGAACAGTATAATACTGTTTTTAGTGCGCATGGTATTATCATGATCGCCTCCATTTTGTTAGGGGTTGGTGCTTTGATTAACTATTTGGTGCCGTTGCAAATTGGGGCGGCCGATATGGCTTTTCCTCGTTTGAATGCCTTCAGTTTTTGGGTGGCGGTGCCCTCGGCCTTATTAATTGTCGCTGGTATTTTTGTGCAAGGTTGGGATAGTGGTTGGACCGCTTATCCACCGTTGAGTGTGAAGGGTCCAGTGGGGACGCAATTGTTCTTACTTGGCTTCTGGATCAATGGTTTTTCCTCGATTGCGGGGGCGATCAATATGATTGTGACGGTGGCAATTATGCGGGCGCCAGGGATGAGCTTGTTCCGGATGCCGATTTTCGTTTGGGCGGCGTTGGCGACGGCGATTATCCAGTTTACGGCGACGCAGACGGTTGGTGTGGCGTTGACGATGGTGACGGCCGAGCGCTTGTTTGGGATGGGGTTCTTTAATCCATTATCGGGTAATCCAGCTTTAGGGATACCTGGTGGTGACCCGATTTTGTTCCAACATATTTTCTGGTTCTATTCCCACCCGGCGGTGTATGTCTTCGTTTTGCCTGGATTAGGGATTATTAGTGAATTGTTGCCCGTTTTCTCACGTAAACCACTCTTTGGTTATCGCTGGATCGCATTATCCAGCTTAGCGATTGCGATTGTTGGTTACTTCGTGTGGGCTCACCATATGTTCACCGCGTTGAGCCCTAATGTTCGCTTGGTCTTCATGTACTCGACTTTGTTTGTGGCGGTACCAACGGGGGTTAAGTTCTTCAGTTGGATTGGGACGTTGTGGCAAGGTAAATTGGAATTCCCGACACCGATGTTGTTTGTGTTAGGGGCGATTTCAGTGTTCTTGATTGGTGGTTTAAGTGGCCCGATTTTAGGGACTATCCCGACAGATTTGCATTTGCATGATAGTTACTGGGTGGTTGGTCACTTCCATGCGACGATGTTTGGTGGGTATGTTTTCCCTTATTTCGCTGCCATTTATTACTGGTATCCAAAAATTACGGGCCGGATGTATAATGAAGCGTTGGGTAAATTACATTTTTGGTTAATGGTACCCGGCTTCTGGTTAATGAGTTTGGGCCAAATGCGGGCTGGTTTGGTGGGTATGCGCCGTCGTATTGCGGATTATGATCCAGCTTTGGGTGTGACGGTGACACAGACAATTGTGACTGTTGCTGCTTTGATTATTGCTTGGTCGATGCTTATTATGTTCTACAATTTAATTGTTAGCGCGTGGAAAGGTGAAGTGGCGTCCACAAATCCGTGGCGTTCCCGCTCGCCGGAATGGCAAACCCCGACCCCTATCCCAGAATTCAACTATGACCAACCAATTCAAGTGGTGGGTAATCCGTATGATTACGGGTTAGAGTCTGATCCTGGGTATATTCACGTTATGCCGGCTAGCGGCGATTAGTTGAAAGGAGAGTAAGCAGATGGCTGAAAATGGCAATGCTTATCGCACAATCTTTATTATCTTTTTGGTTTTAGGTGCATTGACGGTAGGCGAATTTTTTGTAGCAGCGGCATACCCATCAGCGTTCTTTTTGATGGCGATTGCTCTAGCTAAATCTGTTTTGATTGTTTATTTCTTTATGCATGTATACCGCTTGTGGCGGCCGGAGGATCATCATTAATGAGTGCTGTAACTGCAACTGACCACCATGATCATGACCATGCTAACCACCACGAGTTATCGCCGATGCAGCAGTTGCGGGCGAACCGGTTAGCGATATGGTTGTTCTGTTTTTCGGAGATTTTCTTGTTTGGGGCGCTGTTGATGGCTCGTTTTTATCTATGGGGTAATACACGGCCAGAATTAGACCAAAACTTAGGGTTGTTCACGACGGTAATGCTGTTAGTCAGTAGTTACTTTATGGTGCGGGCCGAGGTAGCGGTGGCGAAGGGGGACACGAAAAAATTTGAACGTAGTTTAATTGTAACCTTCGTTTTAGGTTTGCTCTTCTTGTTGGGTGTGGTTTTGTTTGAGTGGGGCTTGATGGCCAATCCATTTGGGCATCATGAAGCATTGAAACCGACGGATGGGGCGTATGGTGCGATGTTTTTCGCGATGACGGGGATGCATGCGTTCCATGTTTTAACTGGGTTGTTTTTCATTTCAGTTGTTTATCGGAACGGGAAAATGGGTTGGTATGATGAGAAAAACCATTGGGGCGTTGAGGCGTGTGCTATTTATTGGCATTTTGTCGACGTTGTTTGGGTTTTCTTCTATCCAGCTTTGTATTTGATTGGCACCGTCGTTCATTAGCGTCGCTGTTGGCACGTTATCTTGCTGATAAGGTGCCCATTTAAATTGATATTGTGAGAGGCGAGTTTAACTCGCCTCTTTTATATTCTGTCTGGGGGCAATGATGGATTCGATATTATCTGCTTTTTTGCGGTCGTGGGAAATACGGCCGTTGATGTTGCTCTTTTTGGTGGGGATGGGGAGTTTGTATAGTTGGGGATGGTGGCAGTTGCGGCAACGGTCGGCCGCTCATCGTTTGCCACGACGGGGGGATGGGCTGCGGCGGTCGATTCCGTTGGCGGTGTGGTGGCGTTTGGCGGCGTATTGGAGCGGATTGTTCCTGATTGTATTGGCGTTGATGTCACCGATTGATGTGTTTGCCAGTCAACTGTTTTTGATTCATATGATTCAGCATTTATTATTGGTGATGGTGGTGCCACCATTGTTGTGGGTGGCTAATCCGATGCCGTGTTTGGTGTGGGGGTTGCCACCAGCGATGCGGGGGCCAGCAACGGGGTGGTTGATTAAGGGGCAGGCAGGGCGAGAGTATTTACGTTGGGTCACATCACCTGGTTTGGTTTTGTTATCATTGATTATGTTGTATTGGATATGGCATGATCCGATGATGTATGATGCGGCGTTGCGGCGGCCGTGGGTGCATGATTTGGAGCATTTGACCTTTTTTGGGGGAGCGATGCTGTTTTGGTGGCATGTGACAGGAGCGGCGCCCCATATTCATGGTCGGTTTTCCCATTTGGTGCGGGCGGCCTATGCGATTGGGTTTTTTCCGGCGAATATGTTAACGGGAATGGCGCTGGTGTTTGCGAACGAGCCGTTTTATAGTTATTACACGACGGTGCCGCGTATTTGGGGGTTGAGCCCATTACAAGATCAGCGTTGGGGGGGGATTATTATGTGGGTGCCAGGCAGTATGATGATGGTTTTGGCCGGTTTGATTATTATTTATCGTCGTTTTCAGATTGAAGATCAGCAGTATCCGATTGGGGAGAAAGAGTGGAATAAAGGGGATTCGATGTTGGCACCGGGGATGGATTAAGACAGATGGGATGGCAAAAGATGTTTATGACTCGATATCGTTGGCAGAGGTGGGGTGTGTTGGTATGTGGTTTGTTGTTGGGTTGGGGGGTGTTGGCCGCCGAGGGGCATGGTGGGGGCACGCCACAGTTGACGAATGTGGTGAGTGGGGAATATTTGTTATCGGTCTGGACCCAGCCGGAGCCGTTGCGGCCAGAGGAGGAGATGCATATGACGGTGGCGTTGTCGCGGCCGTTGGCGGAGAATCCTGATTTATCAGAGCATGATGTGGCTGGTTTGCCGGTGTTAAATGCGAAGATTGAGGCGACTTTTTCACAGGGTAGTGAGCGGGTGGTGGCAGAGGTGACACATGCGAATGCAGCTAATCAGCTTTTTTATGAGGGGCATTTGACGTTGCCACGAGAGGGTGTTTGGGATGTACATTTGACGATTGCGGGGATGTTTGGGGCGAGTGAGACTGATTTTACGGTGACATTGGTGAGTGGGCCGTCGGTCAGTTGGCAGTTGGTGGTGGGTAGCGGTGGATTGTTATTGTTGTTGTTGGTGGTGGGGTGGCGGCGTTGGTCGGGAGGGGGGGATGTGGGACGTGAGCGGCCGCGGCCGCGGGTGCGCTCAGAATGAGAGAGATGATGTTTGATTTTAAGGTGTTGTGGCAGAAGCCGTGGCGGTGGCCAACGGTGGTGGTAATTTTGGGGATGCTGTTTTTGGCACGGCTCGGGTTTTGGCAGTTGGATCGGTTGGCTGAGCGGCGGGCGGAGAACGAGATTTTGGCGGAGCAGTTGGCGAGTGAGGTGATTGTGGTGACGGGGGAGACGACTTGGCCGGCTGATTTGGAGCGTTGGGAGAATCGGATTGTGGTGGCCGAGGGGGAGTTTGATTTGGCGGAGCAGCGGGTGTGGACACAGCAGAGGCAGGGGCAGAGTTTGGGGGTGCGGTTGTTGGCGCCGTTGCGGGTGGCCGAGGGGAAAGCGATTTTAGTGGATCGGGGGTGGTTACCGGCTATTTATGTGGAGGAGAATAGTTGGTCTGAATTTGATGTGACGGGCACGGTGGTGGTGACGGGCTATTTGCAGATGACACAGCCGCCACGCCAAGCGCAAGTCATCAGTGACGAGCGTCAAGTTGAGTGGTATCGTGTTGATGTGGAAGCGATTGAGGCGCAATTGCCGTATGAACTGGCACCGATGTATGTGTGGCAGAGGCCGGATAGTGTGCCGGAAACGGGTTTTCCCCAGCGGGGTGAGCCAGACGTATCGTTATCGGAGGGGAATCATCTGAGTTATGCCTTGCAATGGTTCAGTTTTTCGTTAATCTTAGGGATAGGTTATATTGTTTATGTGGGGCAACAGGTAAGAAGAGAGTCAGTTAGCGAGTCAATCTAATAGTAAGATGATAAGCATTTTGCAGATTGCGTCGCTTGAGTTAACATTATAAGTCAAGCGAAAGTGTAAATTTAGTGTAATCATAGTGACATTTTGATAAATGGGGTAAAAATTATGAGGCAACGGATGCGATTAGAAGAAGGGTGGTCGACCCTATTTTTTACGTGGGGGATGGTCTTTTTAACGGCGTGGACACTTAATGAAGCCAACTATCTACAAGGGTTGGAGATTTTTATGATGGTGGCGACGATCGCGGTTTTTACCGGATTTGTGGTGGCCAAAAGCGAGTTATCGGAGGGGACATCTAATCTGATTGCGTTTGTGTATGGGGCAGCGGTGATTGTGTGGTTGGTGGGGTTGCGTTTGCCGGCTGATTTAAGTTGGCGGGAGCGGATATTTGAGTTGTTGCAAAGGCAGGTCATTTGGATTGGCAAAGCGATTAGTGGGGGGACGAGCCGGGATGAGCTGATTTTTGTGATTCAGACGGCGTTGGTATTTTGGATTATTGGGTATACGGCGGCGTGGTATACGTTTCGGGTGCGGTATATGTGGCGGGCGATTTTGCCGAGTGGGTTGGTGCTGTTAAGTGTGGTTTACAATTATTATGGTAGTGAGCCGATGGAGTTGTATTTAGGGCTGTACTGTTTGTTGGCCTTGATGTACATTGTGCGGACCCATTTGATGGAGCGTGAGGGGGATTGGAAGTTGGCGGCGGTGCGGTATGATCGGTCGATTACGGCTCATTTTTTGCAGGCAGGTTTGCTGGCATCGGTATTTGTGATGTTCTTTGCGTGGAGCTTGCCGGCGTTGAGTGCGAGTCAGGAGATGAGTTCGCAGTTGGCGACGTTGACCAGTCCGATTAAGACGTTTCAAGAGAATTGGACACGGTTGTATTCGTCGTTGCGGTCGTATGGGACGGCGAATAATGATTTGTATCAGGGGGATTTGGTGTTGGGTGGGCCGAGGTCGGTGGGAGATACGCCGGTTATGGATGTGTATGTATCGCAACAGTTGCCCTATATTTATTGGCAGGCGGATGCGTTAGCGACCTATCAGGATGGGGCGTGGAAGCCATTGGATCATGATGCGATCTTGCATATTCCGGGGGAAGACGGCCGTTTGGATGTGCCTAATTTGAAGGGACGGACGTTGTTACAGCAGGAGGTGGTGAATTACATTCCGAATGCGAGTACGATGTATGGGGCGCCAGAAGTTATCGAAACGGATGTGCAGATGTTTTATAAACGGCGGTTTGATGACCGCGGGCAGATTTTGATTGATGGGCTTAAGTCCCGTTATTTGTTGGGGCCAGGGGAGTCGTATCAGGTGACGTCGCGGGTGACAACGGCGGATGCGCAGAGTTTGCGGTTGGCGGGGAATGGTTATCCGGCGTGGGTGACGAGCAATTTCTTGCAGGGGGTTGAGTTTTTGACGCCGGAGACGGTGGCGTTGGCCGAGGAGATTGTGGCGGGGTATGATAATCCGTATGACAAGGCGATAGCGATGCGTGATTATTTGCGGGCTAATATTACGTATAATGATCAGATTGCGGCGGTGCCGGATGGGGAGGAGCCGATTCATTACACTTTGTTTGTGAGCAAAGAAGGGTATTGTAATTATTATGCGGCGGCGATGGCGATGATGTTGCGGTCGCAGAATATTCCAACGCGGGTGGTGCGTGGTTATGCGCAGGGTGAGTTGTTGGATACGGATACGGATGGGACCGCGGCTTATCGGGTGCGGGCGAATAATGCCCATACGTGGGTTGAGGTTTATTTCCCTGAGTATGGGTGGGTGCAGTTTGAGCCGACGGCGGCGATTCCAACGGTTGATCGGGCGGAGACGGCGGCGGATGCGGGCAATGAGCCGGTTGAGTCGTCGGGGCTTAATGATGATATTCTTGAAGGGGAATTGGGGTTGCAGGATCAGGAAGATGTTGATGTACCTGATGAGGATGTTGAGGGGATTCAAAATAATGAGGAGCAAAGTGGTGCTGTGGGTGTGGGCGCTGGTGGGGGCGTGCCTTGGCAACGGGCATTGACGGTGGCCGGGTTGCTGGTCGCAGTTGGTGGTGTCTTTGCGGGAGCGACGGTGGCAAACCAGCGGGTTGAAGGGGATGTGATGCGCAGTTATGGGCGTTTGAATCAGTGGAGCAGTTGGTTGGATATTATATTCAAGCCATCGCAGACGCCGTATGAGCGGGCGAGTGAGTTAGCGACAGTGTTGCCTGAAGGGCGGCAATCGATACGTAAATTGACACAGGAGTTTGTGTTGCGTGTGTTTAGTCCTCATGGTGGGGATGAGGGGTTTGATCCGCAGGCAGAGTGGAAAGTGTTGCGGCCGTTATTATTAAGGAAGGCGATAGCGCATCGTTTGGCTAAATTGCGGCGTGATCGGGATGCAGATCCATCCCGTGACCGGTTTGATGAATGGCACTCAGAGTAAAATAGAAGGAAGGATTAGGATTGATGAATATTCTTATCGTTGGCGAAATGCCATTAGTGGAAGAGGTGGGGGGATTGTGTCAGGCGGCGGGGCATAATATTAATTTGTTTTTGGTGGAGGATTGGTTGACGGCGGTCAGTCCTAGTCCGATGGTTGAAGAAGCGGCGACGGCTGATGTGGTGATTGAGATTCATGATGAGTCGGCGACGGCGAAAGCGGCGTTGTTGCGTCAGTTGGGGAAGGCGGTGGGGGAGGATGTGTTGATTTTGACGTCGGCGTTGGCGACGAGTACGACGGAAGCGGCGTCGTGGGTGCCGGGGCCGGGCCGAGTGGTTGGTTTTGGGCTGTTATCGCCGGTGGGGGATAGTGGTTTGGTGGAGATTGCGGCGGGGATGCGGACGGAGGATAAATTTGTGGCGCAGGCGGAAGCGTTTTGGGCCGAGTTGGGGCATGAAGCGGTACGGGTGGGAGATAGTGTTGGGTTGGTGCGGGCGCGGACGGTTTGTTGTTTGATTAATGAGGCGACGAGCGCGTTAATGGAAGGGGTGGCCTCGGCGGCGGATATTGATAAGGCGATGAAATTGGGGACGAATTATCCGCATGGGCCGTTGGAGTGGGCGGATATGATTGGGATTGATCGTGTTTTGGGGGTGATGCAAGGGTTGTATAGTACGTGGGGTGAGGATCGGTATCGGCCGACGCCGTTGTTGCAGCAGATGGTGATGGCGGGTAAGTTGGGGAAGAAGAGCGGGGAAGGGTTTTACGATTATTAGGGTTGTGGGGGGGAGTTTCTTCGGCCACGATGTATTTTTTTAGGATGAAAAGGTGAACAGAACTCGGGTTAGGGTGATTGCATACTGATCCCTCCACTTCGTTTGCCCTTTTTGCGACTTGGAATGTGTTGGTTAATCAAAAAACGGGCAAACTCCGGTCGGGAAGGGTTTTTCGAGGTGGGGATTTGATAGTTAACCTGAGTTCGATAATGAATTAAACCTGTGGATGAGTTGGTTAAGTGTATTAAACTAAATAATCTCGACATTTAATCTTGAAAATATGTCGTTTAATACGTTGAAGTTGTTAATCTAAAAGTGTGAAATATTTTGGTTAAACAACTTGATGGGTTTCTCAGGCAGATTTCTCAACTCCATTTTGCCCTTTTGTAGTGGTAGGTTTGAAGTGGAGTAGGACGGGCAAAACTCCGTTCGAAATGACGTTGAGAGGAGGCGTTGAATTGCCGAGCTCAGGTTAGTTAGAATGAGTATGCGATTGTTCTGGAACTCGGGTTAGTGCTGTTCCTTTATGCTATAATAAAATTATGGTAAAGGAAACTATTTTTCAGCAATTAGTGGATACTTTGATCCAAACCGGTTTTTTTGAAGAGCGTCGTTGGCTTACCCTTTTCACGGCGGAACCTATTCAGCGGTGGCAAGTGGGGGTGCCGACCAATGGCTCTAGTCAGCTTGATCGTATCTATGATTTGATTAACTACCTTCATCGCCAGGAAGATGATGATGGTCAACCGGCCATCGTTCTCTATTTGATTGTGCTCCGAGAAAATTTTTCACCTCATGATAAGCTTTATGTCCAACTGACAGGCCTTATCGATGCAATCAGGGCGCAAGGAGAGCTTGCCGTGCCTCGTTTGCGTGAAACGGAGAATCGTCAGCAGTTGTTAAAGCGGATTTTGCCTGATTTACAGCCGTATTTGGAATGGCTCGGCCGCCGCTGTAATATCATGCCACTTACGACTGTTGATGCGAACCAAAGGGAAGATACCCAATTAGCGTTATCGGCTATTTTTGTTAGCTTGGATGCTGGTGAAAGTTGGTTGGATGAGAGCGAGATTGATGGGGGCGAAAGGGGGGCGAAATATTCAGCCGTTATCGGTCATATTCATCATAATGAGCGGCTTGTGCTGTTAGGCGACCCTGGTTCAGGCAAATCGACCGCCTTACGATTTGTGGCTTACTGTTTGACCCAAGCTTTGCTCAAGCCAGAAGAGGGTTGGTTAAGGCAACTTAGTTGGCCGGTGTATGGTAAAGATGAGCAAATAGCGTTAGCCTCGTGGCAGCATGAAGGTCTTATTCCTATTTTAATTGATCTCAAAGAGATTGATCAAGAAACGTACCAAGCTGATGATACGGTTAGTTTGTGGCATTGGTTAGCGACTCGGTTGGCTAATGAGGATGTGCCCGCCAGCGCGATTGCCGCCTTGCAAAAGATGGCGCAATTAGCAGAGGGGGTTGTTTGGCTTTTTGATGGTGTTGATGAAGTGCCTATCAAGCAGCGTAAAGATATTTGGCGGATGATTAAACAGTTAGAGCAAGGGGTGTATGGTGGTGGTCGTTGGGTGACGACGTGCCGGGTTCTTTCATTTGTGGCGGCCGAGGCCCCGACGCAGATGGGGCAACAGCAGATTAAGCCATTAAGGGAAGAGCAACAGATAGATTTTGTCACCAAATGGTATCAAGCGTTGGTGGTTTCTGGTGATGTGACCAAAGCGGAAGCGGCAAGTAAAATAGGTAGCTTGCGAAAAGCGTTAACCGTGCCTAGTGTGGCTCGTTTAGCGGAAAACCCGATGCTGTTGACGTTAATGGCGATTGTGCATGCCACCCGTGGGCAATTACCAGATCAACGGGCTAAACTGTATGATATTTGTGTGGAAATGATGCTAATCCGGTGGCAACAACAGCGTGGTTTGCCCGATATTTTAGAGACGTTGGAGATTGAATTTGAAGAGCTGGAGCGGTTGGTGTGGGAGATTGGTTGGGTGGCGCATCAAAGTAGTGATGGTGCTGGTCAGCGTGCTGATCAGACAGAAAGCTTGTTAAGTGAAGCCCAGATTTTAGAGATTGCGCGTCAATATTTAGGGGATGATATCGTCAAGCGGGCTCAATTTATTGATTATACGGAAAAGCGGGCGCATCTATTAGTGGGCCGAGGGGGAGAAAAGGAACGGTTATACAGTTTCCCGCACCGAACTTTTCAGGAGTATTTAGCGGCCTGTTACTTAGCGAAAGAGTGGGATTTAGGGGATGAATTAGCTGAACTTGCGGTTGAGGGCGCTAAGTGGCGGGAAGTATTTGTCTTAATTGCGGGTATTTTAACCTTTAACCATAACCAGTGGGAGCGTGTGCTCCATATTTTGCGTGATTTGTTGCCGACGACATTGCCGACCCCCTCTGATCAAGCGGGGTGGTATCGTATTTGGCTAGGAGCGGAGATGGCGGCGGTGGTTGGTTGGGAACGGATTCAAAAGAAGCGCCGGGGGGCGCAACAGTATGCCCAAATTAAAGAGCAGTTGGTAGCGCTGGTGGCTGGTGGCCAGCTTACGCCGCGACAACGTTTGGCGGCGGCTGATGTGCTGGCTAAGATTGGGGATTCGCGGCCGGGGGTTGGATATGTTGTTGATGAGGCGGGGCGTAAGATTCCGGATGTGGTGTGGGGTGGGGTGGTGGCCGAGGGGGTGTATGAGGTGGGTGGTTGGGGTGGTTTTAAAGAAGGGACAAAGGTTTCCATTGAAGAATCTTATCGTTTGGCTAAATATCTTATTACGCAGGCTCAGTTTCAATGTTTTGTGGACGCGGATGATTTTGAGGCGGCCGAGTGGTGGCGTGATATGCCATCAGATGTCGAGCGGTTACCGGCTACACGTTGGTTAGTTGCTAACCGTCCACAAGAAGGGGTTAGTTGGTATCAAGCGATCGCTTTTTGTCGTTGGTTGAGTGACAAGTTAGGGTATGATGTGGATTTGCCGCATGAATATGAGTGGGAAGTGGCTGGCCGTTATGGGCATTCCGGTCGTTATGCTTGGGGGGATGATTGGGATTTAGAGAAGACGAATTCAGCGGGGCGTTTGGGTGCAACCTCGGCCGTGGGTATGTATCCGCTCGGCCGCCAACCAGATTTAGACCTTTATGATATGACGGGCAATGTATGGGAATGGTGCCGTAATTCATACCAAGATGTTGAGGATATAATTATATCAGGGGCGTCTCGCGTGGTTCGCGGCGGCTCGTGGAACGACGGTCAGTACGATTCACAAGTCACGGATCGTGGCAGCAGCCGTCCGTTCAGCCGCCTCCTCAGCGTAGGTTTTCGGGTGGTGGTGCGTGGCATGGGTCCCCATCAAAATGACCACTGATCACTGTCTTAACTAGGCCAACGCAGTGGTAACGTAGTGGCCGGAGCTGGCTTAGCATGAACTCTATGCCTTGCCAACTGGTACTTATTCCCCGCGTTAGCGGGTCGCCCAAAAAATTTGGAATGGTTCATGAATTGCTTAAACCGGAGTAAGTGTTGGTTAGGGTGTTGTTAGGGTAGATATCTCGACTTCGGGATGGTCTTGTTTTGGTGGGGATGTGTTGGTGATTGTGAAGCGACCATCCCTGCGCTCGATATGACAGTGTCAGGGGGGGTGGCGTGTTTCGTGGTGGCTTGTGGTTTGGTTCTCAGAATGGTTCATGTTTTGTTGTGTTATTCTGATGAAAATCAGAATCCAGAGATGTTCGTCGTAGAAACGAGTCTGGTTTTTGCTATGCTGGTCATGGATTCCGGCCGGCGCCGGAATGAGATATTGGAGGATTGTGCCGTTTTTGTTGAGCAGGTAGGATTTGCGGAGAACGAAGCCGAAATAAAGGTGATTTTAGGCGTGGATCCCCGCTTTCGCGAGGATGACAGCCTTGATCGGGCTGTAAATGGTTGTTGACATAAGAAAAACGGACAGTACCTGCACGGGAGTGACAGCGTTCTGGGTTATTTAGATTACAGTCTAATAATGGCGGTTAGCGGAAAGGATGTGGGGTTTGCTATTGTGATTATGGGTAGGGGTAAGGTTCGGTGGTTTTTGACGCGGATTTTGGGGATTTTGGGGATTTTTGTTGATTTAGGGGTAAGGTTCGGGTTGTTCGGCAGAGTTCCTTCGACTACGTTTTGGCCTTTGTTGAGGGTGTTGTTTTTAGGGAGGAGGCGTCCAAAACTTCGCTCAGGAATGGTTTTGGTTTTTGGGATTACTTAGGTTGCAGGGTGATAAAGGGAATTGTGTTGCAATTTGTCTCAGGGAGCGGGTTTTTGGGGAGGGGTTGGATTTTCTATTTGGGGAAGGTTTGTTATAATTGGGGGAAGCGATAAGGCACAGACAAAAAGGGACACACTTTTTGGAGAGTTGCGAACCTAATGACAACTATTTCTCATGAGCAGGCATATGATCTGTTTAGTCCTGAATTTAAGGCGAATCCCCATCCGACTTTTGCGCGGATGCGTGCCGAGGCGCCGGTTTATGGGCATGTGTCGCCGCAGGGGCAGCGGAGCTGGTATGTGACGCGGTATGATGATGTGGTGGGGGTGTTGAAGGATACGGAGCATTTTGTAAAGGATCAGCGGAATAGTTGGTTGCCGGCGGAGCGGGAGAAGGCGGAGCGACGGACGTCTGTTTTTCGGTATATTAATCAGAACATGTTGTTTTCGGATGCGCCGGATCATACGCGGTTGCGGGCGTTGGTGTTGCAGGCGTTTACGCCGAAGCGGGTGGAGGATATGACGGGGCGGATTGAGGGGATTGCGGAGCGGTTGATCGGGGAGATGAAACGGGGGGAGGCGATTGATTTGATTGCTGATTTGGCTTTGCCGTTGCCTTATTTAGTGATTTTAGAGTTATTGGGGGTGCCATTGGTGGATCGGGAGCGGGTGCAGGCGTGGACGGAGGTGATTATTGCGCCGGGGAATCATGGGGTGGGGATGCGGGAGAGGCGGCGGCGGATGAAGGCGTTTGTGGCGTATTTGGAGGGGTTGTTTGCGCAGAGGCAGGTTGAGCCGGGGGATGATTTGATATCGGCGTTGGTGGTGGCCGAGGCGGATGGGGAGCGGTTATCGGCGGCGGAGTTGTCGAGTATGGTGGTTTTGTTGTTGGTGACGGGGTATGAGACGGTGATTCATTTGATTGGGAATGGGGCGTTGGCGTTGTTGGTAGATGGGGAGGCGTGGCGACGGTTGCGCGGGGAGGTGGATTTGTGGCCGTCGGCGATTGAAGAGATATTACGGTTTGATGGGCCGGTGGAGACATCAACGACGCGGTGGGTGCGCGAAGATTGTGAGTGGGGGGGGCAGATGATGAAGCGGGGTGATGTGATGCGGGCGGTGATTACCTCAGCGAATCGGGATGAGACTGTTTTTGAGCGGGCGGATGAGTTTGATATTACGCGCTGGCCGAATCGGCATTTGACCTTTGGTTTGGGTAGTCATTACTGTTTAGGGGCGCCTTTGGCACGTTTAGAGGGGCGAATTGCGTTGCAGACGTTGGCGGAGATGATGCCGACGTTGCAATTAGCTGTTTCTCAGGAGGCGTTGTCATGGCGGTCTGGTGTGTTGTTTCGCGGATTGAAAGAGTTGCCCTTGCGTTGGTAGGTGACAGAATTTTGTGGTGTAGGTAAAATATACACTGAGATGATGTGAGTTAGCATCAACTGAAAAGGATAGACGCTATATGTTACAAGGTAAGCCAATCGTTGATATTGTGTGGTTGTTGATCTGTTCGGGCTTGGTGTTTTTGATGCAGGCTGGCTTTTTGTGTTTGGAAACGGGGTTGACGCGGAGTAAAAACAATATTAATGTGGCGATTAAGAATTTGGCTGATTTTGGATTGTCAACGGTTTTGTTTTGGTTGTTTGGTTTTTCGTTGATGTTTGGGACGACGTGGCGTGGGTTGGTGGGGCATGGTTTGTTTGCGCCAGATTTTGGGGGTGGGCAAGTATGGTTGGGGGTGTTTTTTCTATTTCAGGTGATGTTTTGTGGTACGGCAGTGACAATTTTATCGGGGGCGGTGGCGGAGCGGTTGCGGTTTGAGACTTATTTGATATTGACGGCGTTGTTATCGGGGTTGACGTATCCGATTTTGGGGCATTGGATTTGGCATGGGGTGTGGGCCGAGGGGGCGACTGGTTGGTTAGAGGGGCTGGGGTTTGTTGATTTGGCGGGATCGACGGTGGTGCATAGTGTGGGTGGGTGGAGTGCATTGGCGATTTTGCTGGTGGTGGGGGCACGGCGTGGTCGGTTTAATGAGGATGGGACATCACGGCGGATATCGGGGGCGAATTTACCGTTAGCGGCGTTGGGTGTTTTATTATTATATGTAGGTTGGATTGGTTTTAATGGGGGCAGCTTATTCACCGTAGATGGGCGGATTAGTCGTGTGGTGGCGAATACGTTGTTGGCTGGCTCGGCCGGTATGATAGCGACGTTATTGTGGGGATTGGTGGTTAACAAGAAGGCTGAAGTTGATGCGGTTATGAATGGTTGTTTAGCTGGGTTGGTGTCGATTACGGCAGGGGCGCATGTGATGTCGTCGGGGTCGGCGGTATTGGTGGGTATTTTGG
>DATHYN010000257.1:0-5300 GCA_035459145.1 Anaerolineae bacterium
GGGTGATTCGTTATGCGGGGCAGAATAGTTTGCCGGCGGTGTGGGTGGGGCCGAATGATCCGACGGATATGGTGTTGTTTAATGATAGTCGGATTGAGAGTAATGGTGGGGTAGCGATGGAAACGCGGGCGGACAAGTTACATCAGTTGCAGATGAATAATGTGATGTTTAGTGGGAATAGTGGTGATGTGGTGGAGATTCGCACGTTTGATGGGTTTGAATATTTTGCGTTGGCGGATTCGGTGACATTGAGGCCGCAACCGGGCTTGCGGGGATATCTGATTGAGTCGGATGGATTACAGGTGCCGCAAGGGATGACATTAACGTTAGCGGCGGGGACACAGTTGATGGGGAATAGTGGGACATATGTGGGGGTACTGGGGCATTTGGCGTCGATGGGGACGGCGAGTCAGCCGGTGACGATGACATCGGTGTTGGATACGGCGGGAGGTGAGTGGATTGGGTTGATTGTGTATGGGTCGGCTTATTTGGAACAGACACGGTTGCGTTATGGGGATGGGGCTAGTTTGATGGCGTGGCCGAATGATCCGAATGATGAGGTGGTTTTGCTGGATAGTATTATTGAAGGGACATCAGGGTATCCTATTCATACACGGGCGGACAAGTGGCATCAGTTAGGTTTGACGGGGACACAGTTTATTAGTAATAGTTGGCCGATGATAGGGGTGGAGACGCATGATGGTTCGATTGGGTATACGCCGCAGGCGAGCCTTGATTTGGTACAATATCCTGGTTTGTTTGGTTATGAGATGCTTGGTGGCGGATTGGTGATTGAGCCGGGGGTGGTGATTACGATGGCGGGGAATCAATCATTGTTGGTACCGGCCGGAGAGCAGATTGAGGTAGGTGGTAAATTGGCGATTCAGGCTACGTGGGGAGAGGAAGTTATTTTATCGGGGGTTGGTGGTACGTTTGAAGGGGTAAGGGTGGTCAGTGGGGGGGTGATTGATTGGTATCATGTGGATATTAATGGGGCTGGTCAGACGACGGGCTGGGGGTTATTGGTTGAGAGTGGTGGCGAAGCGTATTTATCGACGAGTAGGATTAATAATGGTGCGGGGGATGGTTTGGTGGTTGCGGGTGGGGTGGTTGATATGGAGTGTGGGCAGTTGATGGGTAATAATGGGAATGGGGTGACGGTGACGGGGGATGTGGGGAGTGTATTGCGGATGGCGGGGGTAGATGTGGTGGGGAATACGGGTTGGGGTGTGGAGAATTTGAATACGGAGGGGGTGTGGGCGGTTTATAATTGGTGGGGGGCGGCGAGTGGGCCGAGTGGTGTGGGGCCGGGGACGGGGTCGTCGATTACGGGGACGGTGATGTATGAGCCGTGGTTGTCAGCGGCGGGGTGTATGGATTGGGTGGATTTGGCGGCGGCGGCGGCGGGGCCGGCGGATGTGTTTATTAATGAGCCGTTGACGCATACGTTGCGGATGATGCATCAGGGTGGGATAGAGGCGTCTGGTTTGGTGTTGATGGCCGAGGTGACGGGTGGTGATTTGTTAGGGATGAGTATTGAGCCGGCGGGGAGTTGCGCCTATAGTGGGTTAGGGTTTACGTGTACGGTGGCGTCGTTGTTGGCGGGGCAGGAGTCGGTGGTGACAGTGATGATTAGTCCGACGTTGGGCGGGGTGGTGACGAGTACGGTTGGGGTGTTTTCGACGGTTAATGGGGATATGGTGATGGGGAATAATGAGGCGGTGGTGACGACGACGGTGCGGTTGCCGTTGGTGGCCGAGCGGCCGGTGGGGACGGCGGTGACGTTGCGGTGGGGGGCGGAGCCGAGGGCGTGTTTGTATGAGATCCATCGGGGGGAGACGCCGTATTTTGAGTTGACGGGTGTTACGGCGATTGATAAGGTGGCGGCGTTAGAGTATACGGATGTAGCTGGGGCGGGGGATGTGGGGGTTAATTACTATTATAAGGTGGTGGCGGTGGATTGTAGTTTAGAGCCGGTGGGGGAGACGTTGCGGGTAGGGGTGTTTGATTTTGGGGTGGTTGAGGGGTCGTAAGGGGGATGGGGGGGGAGGTGGTGGGACAGGTGAGCGTGTGGTCGTATGTATGCGTGCGTTTGAGGAGGTGGTTGGTTTGAGGAGATTTGGTGGGTTTTGACGCGGATTTTGGGGATTGGACGGATTTTTTAGGTGGGATGAGTTAAAGGTGACGGGATGTTTGTTTTTTGATATGATTGGCTTTATCGTTGCCGTAACACCATTAGCGAATATTAACCATAAAAGGTGGCTAAAATGACTATTTATGATCAACCTGTACGTACTCTTTTTCACGAGATGGTTGTTGATTTAGAGTTGCAACCAGGTCAAACGTTCACAAGACAAGATGCGGTTGATTGGTTTGCCCAACATTATCCTAAAATAAAAGAGGGAACGGTCAACGGTAATTTGTCACGTTTATCCACCAATGTAGCTGGGCGTGTAAATTGGCGACCGGTTCTGGGGGAGGATGATTTGCTCTATAAAGTAGATACTAACAGTTATCGGTTATATGAACCTGATAGTGATCCTTCACCTATTTCCTCAGCGAATCCCCCATCAGGTAGTGATTCGAGTTTGCCTGATACAGAAAAAGAGATTAATACAGATACGAAGAAGGTAAAAGAACTTGTAGAAATTGCACTTCAGCAAATGGTAGAACCATGGACTGAAGATATTATTGATCAGGTCTTTTCATATATTGAAAATGAAGATAATCTTCTGGCAGAATATCAAAATGTTAGTGAACAGTTGGGGCATCCAACGATTACAAATAATTGGGTGGGACGCTACACAAAAATGATACTTGGTGCTGAGACCATCAGTAATGGACATCCGGCTCAAAACAATTTGTCTCAAACATATTCTAAATTGAAGTTTGCAATAGAGCGACATGATGTTATTGATGTGAATCTACCAGAAGATAGGGCGTCTGTGGTCTTTTCATATACAGAAATAGATTTTTTGGCAGAAACATATCTTACTACCCAAAAAATGGAGGTGTTAAAAGCTTTATTAACTGACAAACAGCAAGCGATTTTTTATGGTCCTCCAGGAACGGGTAAGACGTATGTGGCCCGTGCCTTGAGTAAATTAATAACTGGGCGACTGAATCCAGATGAACAGTTAGAAATTGTACAGTTTCATCCATCGTATAGTTATGAAGATTTTATAGAAGGCATTCGACCGGAAAGCAAAGAGAAGCAAGATGGAAGTTATTTTGTTGATTATCCAGCTAAAGCAGGGGTTTTTCGTCGTTTTTGTGAAAAAGCGGCACAACAGCCTGAACAGAAATTTGTTTTTATTGTTGATGAGATTAATCGGGGTAATATTCCCCAAATTTTTGGGGAGTTAATGTTATTGTTAGAATACCGGCACTTGGAAGTACGTTTGCCCTATTCTGGCAAACAGTTTTTTATTCCAGAAAATGTGTATTTGATAGGTACAATGAATACAGCCGATCGCTCAATTGCTTTGGTTGATTTTGCCCTACGCCGTCGTTTTCATTTCATTAACTTTAAAGCGGATCCAGATTTGTTTTCGCGCTGGCTGGCTGCTCAAGATAATATCAAGATACCGTATTTGGATACATTGTATCGTCGCCTTAGTACGGAAGCGATTGATGACCCTAATTATGCTATTGGGCCTAGTTACTTTATGGATGCAAGTTTGTCTGAGATGAAATTGGAGTATCTGTGGCAATATAGCATTGAGCCTTATTTGTTAGAATATTATTTAGAACGACCGGAAAAAGCTACTTATTGGGCATGGGATGGGGAATTGGTTAGGGGAATTCGACAAGCGTGATGAATGTAGACACCATTTATCTTCAAGAGTACGAAGTAAAAGAAGTTGAGGGTTTAACATCAAGCCAGATTCAGCTATTGCGTAATAATTTTGCCAAATATGTATCATTACAACCAAGTTGGCAAGATAATAAGCATCTTCTAAGAGCAAAACATTATGTAGGCACTATTGTTTTGGATGATCGACGAATTATCATTAAACCAAAAGTTCCAGCCAGCAATCTATTTTATATGTTGACATATGCTTATGATTTAGTAAATTTTCGTCAAGAAATCAGCCAATTAGAGGTAGGTGATGATCTATTTGAGTTTGTTGTTATCATTTTCTTGCAACAAGTTGAGCAATTAATTCGACAAGGTATCCAGCAAGGTTATGTTAAACAGGAAACAAATCAGAATTTCTTGCGAGGACGGTTGTTATTGGCACCACATTTGCAAAAAAATGTGGTAAAAGTTCATCATTTTTATCAAAGATTTAGTCAGTTTACAGTTGATATTGATGAAAATCGTATTCTTAAATATACATTGGAACGATTGTTGAAATTAGATTACCGTCAGGTTGATTTGCGGTTGCATATTCGGAGGGTTTTATCTGCCTTTTCTGGGGTAAGTTGGCAACCTATAACACCTTATGATTGTGAGCAGGTTCAATATACGCGTTTAAACAGACGTTATCAAACGGCGATTCAATTATCTCGATTACTAATACAGAATTTATCATTGGAAAGTGGTGAAGGCCAGATATCGGCTGCTGCTTATTTGTTTGATATGAATAAATTGTTTGAACAGTTTATTGGTTCTTTTTTGGCTGAATATTTTACCAAGTATCCAGCTTGGTCGGTAACCTTACAAGAGGAGATATGGCTTGATAGTCAGGGGGGTGAAAAAGGGTATCCAGATATCGTATTGAGGTATCGGAACCAGCCGCATATTATACTTGATGTTAAGTATAAAAAGTTTAAAAAGCGACCCGAACGGAATGATCTAAACCAGATGTTTGTTTATTGTCATACACTTAATGTACATCATGGGATTTTTGTCTATGCCAATAGTTCTGTGGAGGTGTATCAGTCTCGATTGCATAAAGCTTATATACAAGCTTTATTTTTGCCATTGGAGGGTAGATTGGAGCAGTTTCAGCAACGGTGTTATCAATTTGCTGAGCAGTTTCGAGAGCGAGCTTTGTCAACGATTACAGATGGAGAGGATGGTTAGGCGGGGACGGGTGAGGATAGGCGCGTGATGCCACGTCATTACGGATGGCTGGTGCCGGGGGCGGGGGGATGGAGAGGAGGGGGTGGAGGCCGAGGGGAAAGGTTTGAGATGGGGTAGTGCTGGTGTTATACTACGGTGAGGGGGTGTGATGGTGTGTGGCGAAAGAAGATGAAAGGAGAGGGTTGATTATGCTTGATTTTTTGATGGATGGGTTTTCGCGGTTGATGATTATGGTGTTTGCGTGGTTGGAGTCGTTTTTGGAGATGGT
>DATHYN010000258.1:0-5417 GCA_035459145.1 Anaerolineae bacterium
GCTTGCGTGGCACCAGTTGCATCGATATCATCCAACAACAATTCAGCCGTTGTAATGGTTGATTTTTCTAATGGCAACATAATTAAATGCCAACCAGTTGATGGTGCACTGAAGTCATATTGAACACAATTAGCTGCATCATCGACACATTTAGGCGTAACATCACCTACAAATGTAAACGTGCTTGCGTTATATGTATTGTTAATATTAATAAATACTGCATCACCCGTGTCTACCGCAAACGGTGGCGGGAATGGGGCATTATTGTTATGCGTCACAAATGTTTGTGTACCAGCATTCCAATACATCGCTTGGGTGGCTGCACCTGTACAAGCTGGGTCACAAAATGACACAACATAATTTAACACATCTTGTGCAGTTGCCAGCGAGTTATCAACTAAC
Organism: Anaerolineae bacterium; assembly: GCA_035459145.1. GTDB lineage: Bacteria > Chloroflexota > Anaerolineae > Promineifilales > Promineifilaceae > DATHYN01. The sequence continues at coordinate 403 of DATHYN010000258.1, forward strand.
GGTACGGCAATCATATTCCAACACGAGGGTTGTCCACAAGTGACCATCGAAGAAGCATTTTCTTCAGTTGCTTCTTCCGCAGGGGCGTCGGCCACTTCGGCGCTGGTACTGACGGAGGCCACCTCGGCCGCCGGCGCTACCGCACCTGTCGAGTCGCTTTGCGGCAACGACATCAGTGCCCAAGCACCTAAGCCAATAAAGGCTATAAAAAATAAAGCTGAGGATCTTAATCTTTTCATGACTTGCTATCTCCTAGATGAAAAGTCGTTGGCGCTCACACCACCAGAATGTAAACACCATCACAATAAAAAAAACATTTAGGCTACCAGCACCATAGCATACATTATAACACAAATCAGTTCTTGTCAACTAACCTGTTTTCCCAATAATTCCCAAACTCTCAGTATAATTTCATGAGAATTTCATGAGAGTAATATGAGTATAACCTAAATTTTCGTATTTGACAAGGGTAACTTACTCTCAATCTTTATGACCACGTCGCTCAAGCATAGCAAATCATAGTTGCCACGTCAATGATTTAAGTTATTTTTAACTTCTATAAAAAAAGGGCCTCAAAATTGAGACCCTTTCTACTATCAGCCATAAATCCGGCTAAGGATTAAGCATCTTACGCTTGACGACGCTTGACCACGACCAGAGACCCAGCTAATAACAACAAGCCTAACACCGCGAAGACGGCTAGCGGCCAACTGTTTTCACCAGCAACGGCCGTTAAACTAACATCCGTTGGCGCCACAACATCAAGCTGTGTACACGACTCATTTGACAAGGCCCACATCGCCCCATCTTCCCCTTCCCACGTAGCACAACCGCTAATCGTTTCGGGGAATGGTGCCGGTGGTGGTGTCAATGTCACCGTATGTGTAAAGAAGAATGTTTCTCCTGGCATCAAATCATGCGCCACACCGGATAACAAGACCCCTTCTACCGTATCCGTCACGGTATGTGTTGGCAACATCATATTACCCGTATTTTCTACCATATAACAGTAAGTAACATCACTAAACCACGCCACACTCATTGGCCCACTGTTTGTCCCACAACTACCATCCAGGCTCATCGTCTTTGTTAAGGTTAACGATGGATTAAGCGTTGCTGGCACCAAACACCAATTGTTGATCGTACCCGTATCACCACTGGCATTATCAACCGCTGTTAATGTCCATGTTCCCGCAAAACCTTCACCATTAAATGCATTTAACGGACTATTCGGACTAAATGTCCCTTCAATCGTGGGGGTCGCATCCGCACATTCATCTTCAATAGCTGTCGCACCATCATCATCTAGGGTAGCTAAGATGTCATTACCATCACAGCCAAACCCACTGCCTGTATAACCAGGTCGATCAACAAGCGTAACCGTTGTCCCAGTCTCTTCATGTGTCAATTCAAAGTGCAGATCGCCTACCCATGTATGGGTCACATCCAAAGACACATTCAAATCCTCTAACCAACCAGTTTCATTGACAACGATACTATCACTACCACCAGCCGGCTCATTGTCAGGAATAGCCAACCCAGGTGAACTACAAATCACACTCGCTGTTGTAAAGGAGAAGGTCGCGGAACTGCTTCCCATCCCACAACTATTCTCGGTCATTACTCGCCAATAATAGGTCGTATCTGGGTCAAGGTTAATCATTGGCGTATAGGTCGTCATCGTCGTTGATGCCGTCGCCACAATATTGGCGAAATCAACATCAGTCGCTAACTCCATATGATACATGCCGGCCTCGGCCACCGCCATCCAACTGAAAACAGGGGATGGTGATACACCGGTTGCCATATCAGCTGGCATCATCAATGTCGTCCCGCCTGGCGCCGCATCATACACATCTAAACCAACCGTACTCGTATGCATCATACTAGCGGTCATAACACTTGTACCCACAACGTCAAAGCTGTAATTACCAGCTGCCGCCCCACTAATCGTCAAACTACTGCTTCCCGGTGGCGTTACTGGGTTCGTCCCGAATGTGGCTGTACCAGGGTTACCCACGGCGGCCAAGGAGACATCTCCCATAAAGTTGCTCAAAGTACCAATATCAACCGTATACACAGCATCACTGCCTGCACATACCATACTCATATCTGGCGTAACCGCTAAAGTAAAGTCACTAACGGGTAATGCTGGTATTGTATAACCACAACTAGTAAAAATGCTATGAATAGCTTGTAATTCATTAGCGGCATAACCTAAATCAATCGCCGCCTGCATCACAGCAACCGCCGCATCATTCTGGCTCGCACTGCCACCCGTCATCCCCAAACCTTCCCAGAAAATTGTGTCGGTAGGCTGTTGCCCCGCGCCAGCTGGTCCCCACACTGGGTCACTCCAAATACGCATCATACATGTAGCCCAAATCTGACCATCTGTATGAATCGAACCGGTTAAACCACCAGGATAATCAGGGTCTGCCCCAGGAGCATCATAAGCTGTGGTCCGTCCAGGCCAAAACTCATTATGCCCATCCCAATTAAAGACATAATTATATGCAGGATCAGTTGGCGCCCAATAACCTAAACTACGATTATAGGATTGTGCCCAATAATCACCAACCCCTTCACTTAAACCATCTACTTGTGATATTCCACCACTTGTCACCCAATCATGTAACCCATGACCAAGTTCATGATGAATCACATCAGAATCTTCGGCATCATCAACACCACCTTCACCCCAAGCCAACTGACCTGTTGCCGAAGAATAGTACGAATTATCAGCCCCATTCACTGCGTGCGGATCACCTTGCGCCCCACCTACGTATTGATACGGCATAATCGGCATCCCCAAAGTTTCACTTAAATAACGTAATGAAGCATCTAAATGATAATAAACATTGACCGCTTCAAAACCATCTTGATTACGCGTAAAGCTAAAGTCAGAGCTCGCTTGTTCAAATGTTCCATTGAATGGTCCTTCAAAATCAACGATTTCCGCGTATGGCCCAGTCAAATAATACATAGTGCCATCAAAGGTTAAATCAAGTAAGGTTACATTGACCAACTCCGCATCAAGCTCGGGCGTATCTGCATCACCACCATCCGTATATCCCGGATCACCATAAGCAGCATTCGCCGATGACAATGGGTCGGGATCAAAAATGTTCCCTGTCGGTAACCCATGCGCTTCATCTCCACCATTGTAAACCCGCGTATCCTGCACTTGCAAAATATCACCCGTATGCGCGTCAACAATCACTTCCCAATCACCCGCTGGCTGTTCCGGAATCACTGTCACCACATACGCTAAAAAGGTTTGTCCTTTCAAACGAACTACCATTAACTCATTATCTTCATAACGAATATTACCGGTCGCATCCAAATGCTCAAGTGCTGTCGCCCGCGCCCCATCAGCCACCAAAGCTGGCGCCATCGAATTCAAGGCTGGTCCATATTTAAAATCATTGCTGACATAATTCACAACCCCTTCAGGGCTAATATGAATCGCAATCTCACCTTTATACACAGGTAAACCTGCCTCATACTGTTGCCAACGCACTGTTTCACCCGCCAAACCATCACGTACTGCTCGTACACTTAAATTCTCAACATCAGCCATGCTCAATCCCAAAACGGAATGATTAGCCGCTAAATATTGATAAGCGCGTCCTTCAGCTGTATTAGCCGTTGTCTGAAAATCAACACCATACAACGTCAAGGGTAAACCCGTTTGAGCATCCACTTTCATTTCAGGCGTATAAACAACATCAGGTGCTGAAACCACCGCTTTTGACACATTATCTCTATTAGCAGTCACATTGCCCGCTGCATCTACAGCCCCACTGCGACTAATACTAACTAACATAATTAAAGCAAGCAGTAACACACTGAATCCCATAATATGTTTCATGTGATTACGCATATCTCTTTCTCCTCATTACTACAGTGATAAATAATGCTCCACCCAACCAAGCTTATATATAGTTATAATCGATTTTAGCCAACTATTCAACCGAAAAGAGCTCGTATTCACAATTTTTAGTTTAATGCAGTTATGGCCACCACCAACCGAATTCCCCAGTAACACTGTCTAAAATCTCTCCCGTCCCAACATCAATAATACCTACTTCCACACCCCCTTCCCCGTTCTGATGACGCCGCTCCCATAATAACCATTCCCCACTCGGCGACCACTGCACCCTACTATAATGAAAGGCCACATCCTCCGTCAATAATAAACCACCACCACCCTCGGCCGGCATCACCACCACCTGCCGTCCCATTCCCGTCCCCGGCACCCGCCGCGCCAATGCCAACGCCGACCCATCCGGCGCCCAACTAGGCGCCCAATCATCAGCCGGAAATTCCCCACTAATATCCTTTAACGCTCCCGTCTCTACATCTAACAAGGTTAACCGCGTCCCCACCCCACTCCTTTCCAATATCGCCGCCGGCACAACCAATTGCGCTTCACTCGGATGCCAAACAGCCCCCGCCGTCGCTTCACTCGGAATCACATACTGTCTCTCACCCCCTACCTCGGCCACCACCAACTGATCATCCCACCAATCATAATACGCCAACCAACTACCATCGGCCGAAAAACGGGCTGCGCTCGCCGGCCGCGTCGGCTCCGCCAACACCCCCCGCGTCGCCCCCGTCGCCAATTCTAACCACCATAACCGTGGCTCCGACCACAATAACGCCGCCTGCTGCCCCCGCCGCTCAAATATCAACCGCTCCCCATCCGGCCCCCACACCGCCTGCCGACAATCTCGCGCCGGACATAATAACAACGCCCGCTCCTCACCCGTCACCAATGACAACAACCATAAATCATGCCCCCCATCCTCTCGCCCTCGGCCATACACCAATCTCTCCCCCCGCTCATCAATCACAAAATCAGCCACCCCATACTCGCTATCTGTCACTTGCCTCGCTTCACCCGCCCCCACCGGCCCATATACCCATAACTGCTTCACCCCCACCTCATCTCCGCTTAAATAGAAAAAATACCCCCCTTCTTCCCGCTCTAACCATCCCTTATCCCC
>DATHYN010000259.1:0-8241 GCA_035459145.1 Anaerolineae bacterium
TGCCCGTTATCACCCCCAATCCCGCACACTCATCCCCACCATTCAAACTCATAATACTGCTATCGACATGCACCAGCCCCCCATCGGCTACCCACAAGCCACCCCCTTCAATACCATCACCATTATGTACAATGCTACTCATCGTCATCGTTATCACCCCCGATGACACATATAACCCATCACCAACCCCATTAACACCCCCATCAATACCATTCCCTGTCTGGTTGTTACTAATCGTTGTATTAACCACTTCTCCCCACCCATCTTGCCAATACACACCACCACCATCCCCACCATGACCATAATTAGGGGCGCCATCCCCACTCCGATTATCAGCTATCAAACTATTCTCTACCCTCAATTCAGAACCACCATGGTAAATACCACCACCACGCCCCCCCATACCAGGCGAACTCGTCACTGAAACTTGCCCCGCCTTGCCAGCCGCATTATTCTGTATCGTTGTTTCTTGCACCAGTAACCACCCCCCATTATAAATACCACCACCATGCCCCCCTCTGCCCGCCCCGAAAGGACCATTACCACCAACCCCACCTTGATTATTCATTAAAACACTTTGACTAACTGTCACAATCGCATTCGGCCCAATATAAATACCACCACCAGAACCAGCTGCACCACCACTACCTAACACTGAATTACCCCCATTCCCACTTGTGCTCGATAAAATCTCGCTCTGCCGAATTTCTAATTCCCCGCCCCCTTGTAACCAAATACCACCACCAGAACCACCACCATTCGGGGCCTTACCATTTATTAATCGCAAATCTGATATTGTCACCAACTGCCCACTATTAAAAATAAGCAAGACCCGTCCAGCACGGTTCGCCGATAAAGTCGTTACATACAAATCTGGATCTAAAACAGACCAGTTAGTGTATGTATATCCCCCTTGTAAATGCAACCCTTTATCAATCAACACCGTCTGTACATGCCCACCATACAACTGCGCCCCTTCACAATAACCAGCCACCTTAACGGTCGCTCCAGCCACGGCCGCCGCCACCGCATCCTGCACCGCTGTATTATCAACACTACTAAATGTCGTTACCCCCTCATCCGCCGTCGCCCAACAATTTAACGCTTGCTGCTCCACATCCTCATAAGCCACGGTCGTTCCCACAAATAAACTGACCCCTACCCCCCAACAAATTATCATTATTACCGTTAACCATTGCTCTTTAATCAACATGTTACCACCTCTTGTTTATCATCATTTGGTTAGTATCATCAAAATTATTAGCGATATGATCAATCTTTAGCTTTCACATTATTTTGTCACTTCCAATACATTAACAAAACGCCATGAATCTAATATTATCTCCCACACTTCTAATGCCTCTGTCACGTTATCCACCTGATGAGGCATCATCGCTAACGCATAAACGCGCCCTTGCCGCACAACAAATAGCTGTTCAGCTCTCGCTGGCCCCGGTACATTCTGCAACAAAATCATCGGCTCACCATCTAAGGAACCATCCATTCGTTCAATCACCGGCAACCAACTAGGCGTAACATCAGCCAAATAAGTAGACACCACCTCGGCCACATCACCATCCGTCTCCCCGCCTACATGAAAAGTCATACTACTTCCCAATCTCTCCCCATCAACCTGGGTCACACTAACCATACGCAATGTCTGATTAACATTAACCGCCATCCCCCGCGGAATAAGCACACAATACCCATCATACACATTGACATATGACCAGTAATCAACTTTTGAAGGTTGACAATCTTGATAATAACGCAAAAAACCCCATGATAATGGTGTAAAACTGTTACTGATTGTTCGCCCTACTGCTTGCGCGTCTCCCTTTAAGTCTACTAAACTTTCCCCATCATACGCAATAGCTATTTGGTACAGCCCGCCCTCACCCGATACCACCAAATAATCAACCTCCCGTTCACCCTCCTCGTAACCAGCCACAACCTCCCCTGCAACATGGTACCATCCCTGTGCCCGATAATCACCTACCATCACCATCGCCCGCTCACTATCTAACTCTCCCACCGCCCCATACCGTGACGCCCACGCCGCCAAAGAAGTCTCTGTCTCCAACCTCGTTATCGCCACTGTCACCCCCTCACCCATAAATTCGCCGGCCTCATCACGCACCATCGGTGCCTGTAACACTAACTGTCGCTCCCCACCCAATACCACCTGATAATTCGATGGATAACGCAAGCAAAACCCTGCCTCTACATGCACATAACTTGTCTGCGCCTCACTACTCACCTGACAACGCCGTGGTAACTGCTGTGTTTGCGTCCGCCGCAACAAACCAAGTTCCGCTTCTGTCGCCACATCCCGCCCCAACCCATTCTCCATACCACACCCTAACAACCCAACAGCCACACACAATAAAAGCAACCAATAAAAAGCTCTCACTGTTTTGACCTCACTTTAACCATCCCATCACTTTCTTTGACTTCATATTTTTTTAACCGACACGCCTCATCGGGCGGCCAAATCGCTCGGCCCGTCACCACATCAAACCGATAATCATGCTCCGGACAATCAACCCGCCCGCGGCGCACCCCTCCGTCCCGCAAATCCGCGGCCGCATGAGGACAATAAGCACTAAACGCGATCACCTGCCCCGCCCAACGCGTCACAATCACCGGTTCACCAGCTACCTCCACCGACACTATCTCATCAACCACCACCATCTCACTACCACCCACCAAAACAAACCCTTCATCATCCACTTGGTTCCGATTTCGCTTAAAAAATGGCATTTAGCACCTAATAATCCACTTCTATATCTAACAGTAAACCTAATTCGGCCACCGCCTGACAAAACTCCGGCCACTGGTCATGCTGAATAATTACCGCCAGCGACCCTAATGATTCACCTAAATACGGCTGTGTTTTACTATTTTGACGCAATGTCTCCAAAATTTCCGCCTCCCGTACCCGCAACACCACCACCCCACTCACCTTTCCTTCCGTCCCCCGCTCTTGCCAACGTTTCAAAGCACGTTTGACACTGGCCGGCAACGGCCGTTCGCTCGCCTCCCGCAAAAAATCCATAATCCGCCCCACCTGAATCCCCTGCTCCTTCGCCTGCATCAACGACCGCGGCGTCAACCGATAACTAAACGGCTCGCCCACCACCACCGGCCACGGCACCGTCACCCGCGCCACCTGAAACCGCTCATACCGCCCCGCATTAAATGGCACCACAATCTCCCCATTCGACTGCACCACCAATGGCACTGTCACCTTATCCCCCTCTGGCTCCTCACCCCGCAACCACGCCAAACCACGCGCCGTCAATCGATAACAGTTCACCCCCACCTCCCCCGCCGCCGTCGTCCCCGCCGCCGAATGCTCTACCATCCCCAACCACGGCAACACATGCGTTAACAAATAAATTAATTGCCGCCCCTCCACATCCCACCAACTACTAAACCCACTCAAATACCCCATCTGCTGCACTTCACGAATGTACCAACTATCATAATCCCCATCCGGCCGTTGAAAATCAGGGTCGTTCTCATGAATATACGCCAACACATCTTTCCACGCATACCATTTCGTGGTTAACGGCATCGTTGCCAACAACACCTCACGCACCAACCGCGGATCATACTGCCAACCATCCCCCTCACAGACCAACATCGGCACATGATACAACTCCCGCCACTGGCTATCACGCCACGCCTCGGCCAATAACTGACACTGCTGTTCCCGCCCCTTCTGCAACCAATCCACCGTGTCCCGCGTCGGCCGCAACCCCGTCTCCGACCGTCGCAACATCCCCATCTCCTCAGCCAATAATAACAATAGCTGATAACGACTCGCTGTCTTATTTAATAACCACCCCGCCACCGTCTCACTTAACTCCGCCGTTAACACATCTTTTTGCGCCGCCGCCAACAACGTCGTCATATCATCTACAATCGACGTCTCCGCCACCGACCAACTGCCCGGCGCCGGTGTCACCTCTGGCCAACTATGCTCATTTCTACTCACCACCTCATCTTCCACCTCATCCTGAGGGAATTTGTCATACAACTCCTGTGGTAGATAATAAAATTCAACCAAACCATCATCAGTCTCATCAAACGCCCTTTGCAAAAAACCGCGATACCACAACCCCTCGGCCGCATTCTCCGGCGCCAACCACGGCTCATCCCGCTCCAACCGCCCCGGCCCCATCTGCCGCACCTCCCCATACGAACGACTAAACGTCGCCAATGGCAACCGCCCCCCGCCCGCCACCAAGGCCCGTAACGCCGCCGCTTCCTCCAACGGTAAATATTGAATCTCTAACTCTAAATCTAAATTCGCAATCACCCCCGTCAGCGCCTGCACACACGCCACTTTGTTCGCCCCCGTCAAATCAAGCTCATACCACTCACCAATCACCCGCAAAACAATTAATTCATGTTCCGATAACATCTGTGACAAGGGCCGCATAATCATCTCCACCTGTTCTATAATATAACCTCTAACCCATTAGCCACACAACGTATCGTCACCTGACGTACATCATCGGCTAATGTCGATAAAATTTCACCATCTAAATGGATGGGCAACCCCGTCTCCGCTTCAATCCGAATCTCAGCTTTCTGCCCCATCTTCACCAAGGATGACCCCACATGCGCTCCCCGCAACGTCTTCAATAACATATACACCACCCACGGCCGACTCATCGGCGTCACCAAACATGTCCCCAACACCCCATCCGCCACTTCCGCCTGCGGCGTCAAAAGAAACCCACCCCCAGCCCTCGGCCCATTCCCTATCGCCAACATCACCATATCCTGCTCCACAAATTCCCCATCCCACCACACTTTCACCGGCCACCGCCACAAACGACGCATAATCACCCGCACCGCCGCCACCACATACAACACAAAATCGGTCAAATACCTTATCTGACTCGCCTCAATCGCCACCAACGCATCCATCCCAATCCCTACCCCATTGGCAAAATAACAATCTCCCACCTTATCTGTCTTGATATGCCCCACATCTAACCCCCGCCGCTTCCCTTTCAAAATACGCGGCAATACCAGTTCCGGCTTATTCGCTGGCAAACCCAACGCATAGGCCAAATCATTCCCCGTCCCCAATGGCAAAATCCCTAAAGCCGTCTTCCTTGCCTCGGCCGCCACCCCCGCCCGCTCGTACGCCCGCATCAATCCATTCACCACCTCATGCACCGTCCCATCCCCCCCACCCGCTATTACACAATCAACCCCCGCCACCACCGCCGCCTCCGCTAACTCCTGCCCATGCCCCGCCCGCTCCGTTAACAAAATCTCTATCTCATCACCAACCAAAGCCCGTATCTTCGGCAACTGCTGCCCCACACGTCCCTGATCCGCCTGCGGATTTAAAATTAATTGCACACGCATACCTTTTTTCCTCAATCCTTTTCACTTGGTACAATGTGATAAGAACTGATTTTACCATTTATTGAAACCAACTCTAAATCAAATTATGACACCCCCCAACCTTTTCCCTACTAAATTACACCATCAACCACCACCACAAATCTATTTTGTGACATTATGTCACGCTACTTATCTTTACACACCTATACAATCATGTTATACTTGCCTAAAATTATATTACGTAAACTAATAGAAAAAACATCTTGGAAAAACTTATGTCGCCAGATACCATACCAACCACAAATTTTGTAGACAATGACACAATTGTGGAAACCATTAGTCACAAAATCGATGCGTATGGCTTACGTTCTGTTTCTATCCTTTTATTAGACATAACCTTACCCTTTTCATTTTTCGCTGCTCAACTGCTCTGGGTTGCCCAGCCAGCTTTACAACTAATCTGGCCCGCTCCACAAATCACAATGGTGGCTCATTTGTTAGAAGATAAGGAGCAATTACAGCTTCTACAACAAAAATTGGAACAATCATGATTATACCAAGTGTCGTTTCGCTAATTGGTACCCTTTTTATTGGCGTTCTCCTCTTTCATTTACGCCAACGTATCAAAGAAAATGGTACCGCTGATATCGAAGCCGATTTAAAACCATTGCCCCAATTTAACACGCTAACTAACCAAGTTGGCCGCATGATTGAAAGCCGTCAACCTTTACACATCTCCCTCGGCCGCGGCCGCCTCATCGGCCCCTCTAGCCCCGCTAGTATCGCCGCCCTCAATATCCTTAACCACCTCACCGAACACAGCAAACCCGGCCACACCCTCCCCGCCGTCACCACCGGTGACGCCTCCCTCATCCCCGCCGCCCAAGATACCGTCCGCCAAAACTTCGCCTCTATCCCCCAAGTCGTCACCGGCCAACTTAGCCAACACCATGAACTCGCTACTTTCGCCGCTGATAGTGACTACCCCACCGCTTACGCCGCCGCCATCACCCAAACCATCCACCAACAAAAAACGGTCAACAACATCCTCCTCGGCCACTATGGCAGCGAAATCGGCCTCATGACCGCCGCCGGCCAACAAGCCGAAATCCCCCAATTTGTCGCCACCGATGACCCCACCGCCCTCGCTATCGCCCACGCCTTCACCCAAGATACCCTCATCGGCGAAGACCTCCTCGCCGCCACCGCTTACCTTGACAAAGAACCTGCCCATCTCGCCAGCCTCCAAGTCCAAGACTACATGCGCTGGTTTATTTGTGCCCTTATTTTTATCACCGCCCTCTTTAAATGGATTGTTAACTAATGTGGCTTCGTCGGCATAGCTCTTTCCTGATCGCTTTAGGCTTTGGTACCTTTACCCTCATCGGTCTCCTCTTGCGCCAAGGGCTTGCCCGCGCTTTTCTCGATTGGGGTACTTTGCTCGCCGCCTTCGCCCTCCTCCTCGGCCTCGTCAACCTCCTCCTCGTCCACACCCGCCGCACTATCACCAACCGCAATCCCTATAGCGCCGTTCTTGTCATCACCATTTTCATCGTCTTCTTTGCCGCCCTTCTCGATACCGCTAAGGTAACCACCAACGCCCTCGCCTTCCTCTTTGAAAATGTCTTACAACCGTTGGAAAGCGCGCTCGCCTCTTTACTCATCTTTTTCCTCATCTTCGCCAGCATCCGCTTAGCCCAATCTCGCCAAGACCGCTGGACGCTCATCTTCTTAGGTACCGCCACCCTCACCTTAATCGCCTCCACCCAACTCCCCCCCGCTATCCCCACCATCATTCAAACAACGCTTTCTCAAATTTATTACTATCTCAATACGATCATCGTTACCGCTGGTATACGTGGTATATTAATTGGCCTCGCTCTTGGCACAATTACGATGAGTTTACGTATCTTAGCTGGATGGGAGCAACCGTATAACCAATGAGCCGCCAACGAGAATGTCAATACTGCACGAGCAAAAATCCGCCAGGCAGTAAGTTCTGTAATAATTGCGGGCACGCCCTACCTCCTACTACAAGTCTTATCTGCCCTAATTGCGCCACTAGCAATTCCCGTGACCGGCTCTACTGTGATAATTGTGGCACCCGCCTACTCGTTACCACCACTCTAATCCCGCCCCCCTCACCGCCAGAATCACCATCGAAGCCACAAATCACCCCTCATCAACGCTTTTCACTACCGGCTAAACCGGTCGGCCAAACAGGCGAGTTAGACCCGAGATTGGTTCCTGAATGGCTCCATCCATCAACTAAAAAAAAACCGCCCACTATCCCTCCTGACCCCCAAGAACAACAGGCTCAAAACAAAGAAACGCTTAGCGATTGGTTACAAGAAATGGAAAATGATGACAATTTAGAAAAACCAAATCAAGACGATTCACCCTCATCGGGAAAGTTGCCTGATTGGTTGCAAAAACCCCAAGAACCAACGCCGCCCCCAGATGCCTTACCTGAAGATTGGCTCAGTGAGTTAACTACACAAGCTGATGATAATGATGATGATGATTCTCTCCCCCTACCTAACGATTGGCTGTCTGATTTAACCACCTCCCCTGCCCCCTCAGAATCAAACCCAACCAATGACAATACCGATTCAGATATGCCTGAAGATTGGCTCTCTGACCTCACCACCTCCCCCTCATCAACCGATAATCCACCCCCAACCGAATCAGATCTCCCCAATTGGCTTGAATTAAGCGCCTCCAATGTCGAAAAAAGCGACACCAACGATGATGAGGCTACACCTGACTGGCTCCAACCAGGCTCCGCCGCCCCATCACCTCCTAACCAACCGGCCTCCCCATCAGCTCCTCCAGAACCAGATGACGATATTCCCGATTGGTTACAAG
>DATHYN010000260.1:0-7690 GCA_035459145.1 Anaerolineae bacterium
GGAGGGGTGGACATTGATAAAGCCGTGGGTGGGGATATTGAGGATTGAGGTTGGGATTTTGTAGGGGAAGCAAGCGACGATGACGAGGTCGGGGGCGAGTTGGGTGAGAAGGTGGTGGGGAGAGGGGGAGGGGATGGGAAGAGGGGAGAGGGGGGTGATAAGTTGGTGTGGGTGGGGGGCGGGGTGGAAGGTGGCGAGGGGGTGGTGGCCGAGGTGGCCGAGGGTTTGGTGAACGGTTTGGCTGAGGGTACTGGGCATGCCGAAGAAGAGGAAGTGGAGCGGCGTTTGGTTGGTCACGTGGTTATTTTTTAGCGTTAGCCCGTTGCAGCTTGCGATTCAATTCCTGTTCATTTTCGTCCATGGCTTCGCCGATGTAGGGATAGGCGTACCAAGTAAGCATGAAGCCGAAGAGAGCGCCGGTGAAAGTGCGGAGAAAGGGTGTGCTTTCGCGGAGAGGGAAGAGGGTAGCGAGCGTTGTTTGGATTGGGTGGGGGTCAGCGCCGTTAATGGGGGTCGCGTAGTAGGCAAAAAGTTGGCTAAAGCCATCGAGGGCGATAGGACCGACGCCAATGAAGACGAAGACGAGGAAGTGGATACGTGGTACAGGGCGAAAACGGCGGATGAGGCCGTAGAGCAGGCCGGCGATGAGGATAAAGCCATAGATGGCGATATCACGTTCGCAGAGCGCCATTTTATAACCCATTTGCTCATTACCACGGAAAGCGCGGGCGGCTAGGGTAAAGGCGAGCCAGTTATCATCGGAGACGTTATTGAATTCAGGGATAGAGTCGAGATAATCGTCGATAGGGGTGAGGTTGGTGCTGGCGATAAAGGCAAGGGGAGCGGGTAGTTCATCGCCGGCGTAGGGGCGAGGGTAAGCGACTTGGTCGCCAAAGAGAAAGAAAGAGCGGGAGGCCATTTGGTGGCACATAGGGGAGTAGATGGTGTAGATGGCGTTGGCGGGGGTGGTGAGGCCGAAATTCATGAGGGTGGGGGCGAGGATGGGCAGGCCGACATAGATAGCCATGATGATATTGAAGAAAGCGAGCCAATGGCGACTAAACCAGTGGGTGCCCTTTTGGAGATTGAGGGCTACTTGACGTTGGCGATCAGATAGAGGGGCGTTGTTACTCATAATTAACCGTTATGGTGGCGGCTTAGCGCCCAGCCATACATTTGTTCATAGCGACGAGCGGAGCGGTCCCAAGAGTAGTCAGCTTGCATAGCATTCCTTTGGAGATTGGCCCACATCGGTTTATCGATATTGTAGACATAGCAGGCACGTTGGATAGCTTGCCAGAAGTCATTGACAGTATGCTGGGTAAAAGTTACGCCGTTGACAGCGTCTTGAACGGTATCGGCGAGACCACCGGTGGCGCGAACAACGGGGATGGTGCCGTAGCGCATAGAGATCATTTGGCTGAGGCCGCAAGGTTCAAAGCGGGAAGGCATGAGGAACATGTCACTACCGGCATAGATGAGGGCGGCCATATCAGCATTGTATTCGAGGAAGGCGGTCATTTTATTGTTGTGGTAAGAAGCGAGCTGACGGAACATGTTTTCGTACTCATCGGCACCAGTACCGAGGACAACAAATTGGGCATCGCCGGCATGGCCGTTGAGGAGGAGGTGCATGGTTTGGCCCATGATATCGAGCCCTTTTTGGTAGTCAAGGCGCGAAACCATGGCAAAGAGAGGGACATCATCCCGTTGGGGGAGACCGGCCATGGCTTGGAGAGCGCGTTTGTTGGCTTTTTTGCCATCGAGGTCATCGAGGGAGAAGGTTTGTTCGATGCGGGTATCGGTGGCGGGATTCCAGAGGTCGTAGTCGAGGCCATTGAGGATACCATGGACATCAAAGTGGCGATGGCGGAGGAGTTCTTCGAGGTAGGCCCCCCCTTCACGGGTCATGATTTCACGGGCGTAGCTGGGGCTAACGGTATTGATCATGGTGGCGTGGTAGATACCGCGGGCCATGAAGTTAATTTGGCCGTACGCTTCTTCGCGGAGGGAGTTGGCCTGCATGCCCATATAGTTAAGGATATCCCAAGGGCTGTGGCCTTGGTGGGCGAGGTTATGGATGGTGAAGATGGAGGGGAAGGAGCGGTACCAATCGGAGTATTGGCCGGTGGTGGAGAGCCACATGATGGCGGGGGCGGCGTGCCAGTCATGGGCGTGGAGGATATCGGGTTTCCATTGGAGGGCGACGGTGAGGTCGAGGGCGGCGCGGCTGAAGAAGGCGAAGCGATAGGGGTCGTCACGGTAGCCATAGATGTTATCACGGTCGAAGAGGTTGCGTTCGGCGATGAAGTAGACGGGGACATCGGTATTGGGGATAGTGCTTTCGAAGACGCCGGCGGGGAGGAGGCCGATGCCCATGGGGACTTTGAGGGAGACATCGGAGACGGAGACATCGGGGAAGGTGCCTTGTTCGATTTTGCGGTAGGCGGGCATGACGACGCGGACGTCGTGGCCGAGGGCTTTGAGGGCGATGGGGAGGCTAGCGGCGACATCGCCGAGGCCGCCAGTTTTGGCGAAGGGGTCAACTTCAGCGCTGAGGAAAAGAATTTTTAATGGTTTATCCATGGAATTTGTCCTTAATGATTTGAGGGAAGGGGGAGTGTTATTTATGATTTGTTATTTATTATTTGGTGATTGGTTTGAGGGAGGCCAAATAATGGGTTAAATTGTTTAGGTTGAAGGAGATGATTTCTTAAAGGGCGCGCCGAATTGCTGGGATGGGGGTATATTGAGGAGAGCGGTAATAATTCGGTGGCGTAATAGCTTAGTTTGCAGAGGGATTATAAGAGATATGAGGGTAATGGGCAAGGGGGATTTGGGCAAGGGTTGGGGGATATAACGAATGAAATTATGTTGAGGGATTAGGTGTTTAGAAGAGTTATAATGAAAGGTGTGTGTGGGGAGGGGATGATGTTGGTTAGGGGATTAGGGGTTACTTATAAATTGTATTTGAGAATATGGGGTAATTGCTTTATACTATGTTTAGTTATTTTGTGCGTAAAGCATAGAGTAAAACCCAGTTTGAGCGCATTAAGCTAAGTATTGTCAACATTTAAGTTTGAAAATATGCCGTTTAGTGTAGCGAAGTTGTTCATTTAAAAGTGTGAAATCTTTTAGTTAAACAACTTAAATGCTTTGTAACCAAAGTTTTTAATAGTTCTTCTGTTTGGTGGAAGTTAACAAAATTTACGTTAGGAAGCATTGAATCATAGAGTCATTAATTTTTTTAAAAAATCAGCCTTTTATTGATAAGGGTTGGTCATTAATAACCATATTTTCAATTTAAATATTGACTTGGTCATTAGGTGTAGCGTATGAATAAGTCTGAAAGTGTGAATGGTCTTCTTAAACAGCTTAAACAAGGTAAGTTTCGTTCGCGGGCGGCATTTGCGGCGGCGCTAGGCAATAGTGGTAATGTACAATTTATTCCACTTTTGGAGAATATGTTACAGGCGCCGGACACATCGGTCTATGTGGCGGCATTTGTGGCGACGGCGCAGTTAGCGCCGGATCGGGAGTGGTGGACGAAATTATTAACACGGTTAGAGAACAGTGATACGGAGTGGTGGGTAGAGTTATTTGGAAATATGACTGCGGCGGAGCGCAAATGGTGTGAGAATCAGTTATTTGATGGATTACAGAATAAAGATCCACGGGTACGGGTAATTGCGGCGCGGCAGTTAAGCGTTTTAATAAAACGGCGGAAGGCAGTGGTGCATACGACGCCGGTTGATCCGAAGACGGCTAAGGAAGAGGCGAAACGAGAGGCGGCAGTGGCGGCGGCGGCTGATGCGGCGACATCCGCGGCTGAGGAAGCGTTGACGCCGCCGCCGGAGGCGGCGCCCATTGATGAGACGCAGCAGGGGACGCAGATTATCAAGATTGTGATTACGGGGCCGTTTGCATCGGGGAAGACGACGTTTATTAGTTCGTTATCGGAAGTGGGGGTGATGACGACGGAGAAGAAGATTTCGACGGCGGCCGAGCGGATCAAAGATACGACAACGGTGGCGATGGATTATGGTCGGATTGCGGTTGATGATAGTTTGGTTGTCCATTTATTTTGTACACCAGGTCAAAAGCGGTTCGATTTTATGTGGGATGTGATTGCGCGGGGAATGCAAGGGTTGGTTTTAGTTGTTGATAGTACGCGGTCGGAGACATTCCGGGAAGCGAAGCGGATGTTAGAAGCGATTTTACGCAGTGCGCCGAACACGGCCGTGGTCATTGCGGCGAACAAGCAAGATCATGAAGATGCGTGGACATCGGAAGATATGCGTTTATTATTGCGCCTTGATGAAAGTATTAAGGTTGTGCCCTGTGTAGCTTTGGACAAAGATTCGGTGAAGAACGTCTTAATTGAGTTAATATTCTCAATTTTCGGGGCGGTTTTAGATGATGTGGGAGACGAAGCTGACTTTTTGTCGTCGTAAATAAGAGATTAAAGATGATAGACCTCCGTAAAGTGTGATCGGCAACAGACACTGAGCGGAGGTTTTTTTTTGAGGAGAGATGGGATAATGAAGATGAGACCAATTGCGACGTTTTCGATAGTGGCATATGATCCGAAGCGGGAGGAGTGGGGGGTGGCGGTGCAATCAAAATTTATGGCGGCGGCGGCGGTGGTATCGTGGGCGCGGGCGGGGGCGGGGGCGGTAGCGACGCAATCGTATGCGAATGTGACATATGGGGAGCGGGGGTTGGCGATGATGGAAGGGGGTGAGACGGCCGAGGCGACGATTGCGGCCTTGGTGGCGGAAGATGAGCAGAGGGGATTGCGGCAGGTGGGTATGGTGGATAAGATGGGGCGAGCGGCGGCGTATACGGGAGAAGATTGTTATGATTGGGCGGGGCATATTGTGGGGGATGGGTTTTGTTGTCAGGGGAATATATTGGTATCGGGGACGGTGGAGGGGATGGCCGAGGCGTTTGTTGCAGCACGGCAGGGGAAGGGGGAGTTGGCGGATTGGTTGGTAGCGGCGTTAGCGGCGGGGCAAGCGGCGGGTGGTGATAAGCGGGGTCGACAAGCGGCGGGGGTGATGGTTAAGCGTATTAATGGGGGATATGGTGGTGATAACGAACATTATTTAGATTTGCGTGTGGATGATGATCCCCAGCCGATAGAAAAGCTAAAAGATTTAGTGCAGATGCATCATCTATTTTTTGGGGAGGTTGATCCGGCTAATTTGGTGCCGTTGACGAAGGTGGCGGGTGATTTACAAGTGGTGTTGCAAAAGACGGGGCATTATGAAGGGCGGGTGAATGGTGTTTTTGATGAGACGACGCGGAAGGCGTTGCGGGCATTGGTGGGGGCGGAGAATTTAGAGGAGCGGTGGAATGGGCAGGGAGAGATGATTGATCAGATTGTGGTAGACTTTTTATTGAAGCGGTTTGGGTAAATAACAGATGCCTGAGTGGTTACGATGGTTATTGGGTGGGGTGGGCATTATTGTACTGATTCAGTTGGTGCTGGTATTGGCGTTGGTGGTACATAGTCGGTGGCGGTATCGACGGCCGTTACAAGCTAAATTTGTATTTATCAAACCGTTAGCAGTAATGGTGGAAGATACGGAGGTACAGTTATATGCCAATGGGCGACAGCTATTTGCTGATATGTTGGTGGCGATAGAGGAAGCGGAAAAGACGATCTATTTTGAGAGTTTTTTGTGGTATGATGATGATTTTGGGGATAAGTTTAAGGAAGCTTTGTTGGCGCGGGCGGAGGCCGGGGTGGAAGTACATATTATTTATGATTGGTTGGGTAATTTGACACGGAGTCGGCGATTTAAATGGTTTCCTGACAAGGTGAAGGTGTTGCCGTTTCGTTCGTGGCGTTATCCATGGCATTTTTTGAGTCCACGCCATTATAGTATTGATCATCGGAAATTGTTGGTGGTTGATAATCGGGTGGGATTTGTGGGGGGGTATAATATTGGACGGCCGTTTCAGGCGTCGTGGCGGGATACGCATGTGCGGTTGACAGGGCCGATTGCGCAGGATTTGGGGTATGGATTCGCTGATTTTTGGAATGAGCATCATGATAAGAAAGTACCAATGAAACCGCCGCCACGCCATTGGTCGCCAACGATACGTGTTCATCGTAACGATCCGTTTCGGTTAAGTTATCCGATTCGGACTATTTATTTGGAAGCGATTGAGCATGCGCAGAAGTCGATTTACATTACTAATGCGTATTTTGTGCCGGATGCGGCGTTTCGGGAAGGGTTGATGAAGGCGGCACGGCGGGGGGTGGATGTGCGTATTTTATTGCCGTGGCAGGGGAATCATGTATTAGTTGATTGGTTGGCGCGACATTATTTTATGGATTATTTAGCGGCGGGGATTCGGATTTTCGGTTATCAGGGGGTGATGATTCATGCGAAGACGGCAACGATTGACGGGGTGTGGTCGATGGTGGGGACGGCTAATATTGATCGGTTAAGTATGTGGGGGAATTACGAGATCAATGTTGAGCTTTTTAGTGAGGGAGTGGCGGCGCAGATGGAGGAGTTCTTCGTGCATGATGTGACGAATGCGTGGGAGATTACGGCCGAGGTGTGGATGGAGCGGGAGTGGTATGTGCGGTTAAGTGAATGGGTATTGGCGCCGTTGTGGCCGTGGGTGTGAGGTTAGGGGATGGGGCAGGCGATTGGTTGGTAGGTTTGGCCTAATAGTGAGCTAAGTAGATCGGCTAGGTTAGCAATGACAGGTTGCATGGCACCACAGTAGAGGTAGTTAGGGGCGTAAGCGTCAGCGAGATAGAGGAAGGCTGAACCGGCAAAGATGACGAGAAAGAGGAAGATGACAATGGGGATGAGACAAGAGCGATTAGATGATGTTTCGGGAGTGGGTGGGGTGGGGTCAACGAGAAGGGGAGCGGAGCTGACCATGGTGGCATCGGAGGTGGTAGGGATGGTAGGGGCGGGGGCGGTAACGGGAATGGGGCTGGTATCCTCAATATCAAGAGGGGCACCAGTAGAGAAGATTAAGGCAATTGATTTAGCGAGATCGATTTCATCCCCATGTTGTAACCAGACAGAGCCAGAGAGACGTTCTTGATTGAGATAGGTGCCATTGGTACTGTTTAAATCTTCCAGGAGAAAGCCTTGATTATCAACAATGATGCGGACATGTCGACGGGAGAGGGCTGGTAGTTTGATGACGATATCATTGAGCGGCTCGCGGCCGATGTTGTTGACCTCTTCTTGGAGTAGATATTCAGTACCTTTTAGAGGGCCTTGGGTAACGATAAGTTTGGCGACATCAGTTGACATAGGTAAATCCTTCTGCTGGTTCATAAGTAATCTAAAAAAGAGTTGTTTGGTTCATCAGAGTTCCTTCGACTCCGTTTTGCCCTTTGTTTAGTGGGATTTGTTTAGGAAGGAGACGGCCAAAACTGCGCTTCAGGAATGGTTTTGGTTTTTGGGATTACTGTTAAGCAACTCAAGATGATGCAGTATACCTTAATATAGATAATTTTTAAAGGATGAGAGGGGGTGTAGTAGGGGAATCGTATATGAAGGGGGAGCTAGGGTGATTGCATACTCTTAGATCCCTCCACTCCGTTTGCCCTTTTTGTGACTTGGAATGTATTGGTTAGTCAAAAAGCGGGCAAACTCCGGTCGGGAAGGGTTTTTCGAGGTGGGGATTTGATAGTTAGAATGAGTAT
>DATHYN010000261.1:0-1254 GCA_035459145.1 Anaerolineae bacterium
CGTGACCTTGCGTAACTGTCAGTTTAATCGCACCGGACCGTTCCTTTGGGATTATGGCTTTTTGTGGCAACGGCTGGTTTGGGCGTATGAGTTCAACGATAACCATCGATCCTTGGCCACGAATTATTTTAATCCCAGTATCCCTCGAGCCATGGTGACAAACACGATGGGAACACGACTTGAGTTTGATAATAGCGCGGGCAAGTTTCCCTGGATTACCAACTCGGCGGTACCCTATTTCGTATGGTTTTATGGGACCAAGGTTGATTCCAGCTTGGATCGAGGTGCTGTCTATAACGTGACGGAATCCGATATCAACCACATTTCAGTCATTCCTCGAACAGGCGGAGATCTGGTGGCCCTGACCGGCGATGGTGAGGACATGATGGTCATGACCGATTTGCAAACCGCCTACTACACCATGCTGCACCCGTACCCCCCGGTCGCTGGCGAGGCTGCGCACGGCGCCTACATGGTCAGCGCGACCTTGGGCGTTAACGCCCTCGATTTAACCATCGCGGAGGGCAACGGTGATTCCATGCTCATTCATACCAGTCGAGATGTTTTGGTTTCGGGGAATGTATTCTTAGGCGCTCGCATGGGAGCGGTCTGGGTGGGGGATCTCTGTGACAATGTGGTGGTTCGCAACAATTACGTGGATGGCGGAAACGGCAGTCGCGTCCTTTCGGTGGAAAAATCCAGCCGCAATGTGGTCATCGCCGATAATACGTTTATAAATGGTGGTCGCGGCAGTTGGATCAATAGGCCGCGGGGAATCCTCATTTCCAACAATGTCTTCGTCGCCAACAATGGCAAGAACACACCTGATCCTTATGTGGGGAGACGGTCCTGGCAAAACGGTGGGTATGATAATTATGAGCCAATGTATTTCACGACGCACAATCTCCTGCCCTACGCCAACGAACCTTGGGGCCCCATCACCATTGTGAGTAACGTGATGGATACCGGATCCGATTTGGTCCCCTCGAACATGATCCACATCCATGACGGAGCTCGAGATGTTCATATCGCGGGCAATGAGTTCAAGGGCTTTCCTAGGTATTTTATTTTCAATTCTAGCGTGGAAAACGTGACTTTTGGATATAACTCGGGAATTTTAAGCACCAATTGGGGACATTTCGATGAGGTGGTTGCGGTCGCCACCTCCTCGATTCGCGTGCCTCATGAGCTGGCGGACAACTCCTACTTTCTGACATCCATCCCAGCGGTGACTCCGGGAAACCCCGAAAGCAC
>DATHYN010000262.1:0-20100 GCA_035459145.1 Anaerolineae bacterium
ATTTCATGATATTGTAAAAGAGTGTGTTATGATTAGTCATGGTGTTTCCTTTTTGGTACTTGTTGGTTTTGTCACTCACAAGTTTACCTCAAAAAAGGAACACCATTCTTTATTTGTACTTAAAATTTGTCAGTCAATCAGAAACTAAAAGTGTGAAATCTTTTGGTTAAACAACTTAGGGGTAGGGTTGGTGGGATTTGACGCGGATTTGGGGGATTTTTTAGTGTTGGTGAGGGAAGGGTTGGTTTGAGGATGGTTGGTGGATTTTGACGCGGATTTTGGGGATTGGACAGATTTTTTTGGTGTTGGTGAGGTGAGGGGGGTGCTGGTTTGAGGATGTTTGGTGGGATTTGACGCGGATTTGGGGGATTTTTTGTTGGTTTCAGGGTGAGTAGTGTTGTTGGGGTTACGGGTGTAATTTGTTGGGGTGTAGCTGGGGGGGGTGGGGTTTGCTGTTGTGATTGGGTGTGAATGGTTAGGTGCGGGGGAGGGAGACGGTGAAGGTTGTACCGGTTTGAGGAGTGCTGGAGAGGGAGATGGTGCCGTGGTGGGCTTGGGTGAGTTGGTGGGCGATGGCGAGGCCGAGGCCGTGGCCGTGGGGGCCGCGGGCGTTATTGGTACGGGCTTTATCGGTTTGGTAGAAGCGTTCGAAGAGACGTTGTTGCTCTTCGGGGGGGATGGGCGGGCCATCGTTGTGGATGGCGGTGTGGAGGTGGGTGGTGGTAGTGGTGATGGTGATGGTAACAGTGGTGTTGGTGGGGGCGTGGTGGAGGGCGTTGCTGAGCAGGTTGGTGAAGATTTGGGCGAGACGGTCGCCATCGGCTTGGAGTGGAGGGAGGGTGGGGGTGGGGAGGAGATTGATGGTGATATTTTTGGTTTGGGCGGTGGTGTGGAGGGTGGCGATGAGTTGTTGGAGGAGGGCAGCGAGATCGATACTGGTTTTGTGGAGTTGGAAATGGCGGGATTCGAGGCGAGCGAGGTCGAGGAGTTGGTTGACGAGGCGGTGGAGGCGTTCCGATTCATCGTAGATGATGGTGGCGGTGGTTTCGATTTCGGCGGGGGAGGAGGAGATGCCGTCGAGGATGGATTGGCTCCAGCCACGGATGGCGGTGATGGGGGTTTTGAGGTCGTGGGCGACATTATTGAGGAAATCTTGTTGGGCTTGGCGGGTGGCGTTGACTTCGGTGATCATGTGGTTGAAGGTGTGGGCGACGCGGCGGATTTCTTGGGGGCCGGTGGGGGTGAGCTGTTGGTCGTAGTGGCCGCGGGCGATGGCGGCCGAGGCGGTATCGAGTTGTTGGAGGGGGCGGCTGACGGAACGGGTGATGAGGAGGGCGAAGAGGGTGGCGAGGATGAGAGCGGCGAAGCCGCTGAGGCAGAGGGGGCGGACAAAGGCGTTACGGAAGAGGGAGAGGGAGCTGGGCTCGGGATTGGCGAAGATGATGGTATTGGTTTTGAGGGCGGGGATGGGTAGTTGTTGGACGCGAATGATCCAACGGGTGTTGTCAGTGGCGATGAGGCGGCCTTGTTGGGTACGGGGGTTGGGGGGTGGGGTGGTATTGGGCCGAGAGGCGAGGATTTGGTCGATGGTTTGTTGGCGGATGGTTTGGAGGTAGTCGGGGGGGAAGGTTTCGCCGGTGTTGAGGTTTTGGCTGTCGAAGATGATGGTTTGTTGATGATCGAGGAGGAAGATACGGATGTTGTGGTCGGAGGCGGTTTGGTTGAGGTGGCGTTGGATGAGACGGCCGTTTTGTTCGAATTGGGGGGAGTTAGCTAAGCGTTGGTTGAGGTCGATGTTAACGGCCTCTAATTGGGCGAAGATGGGTTCGATGCGGGTGCGGTTGAGGATGAGGACGGAGAAGTAGAGGAGGAAGAGGCCGAGGATGGTGAGGGTGACGAAGATGGTGGCGAGATATGAAAGAAAAAGGCGTGAGCGTAATGATTTAAACATGGAGGGTATTGTAACAGATAGGTGGGGGAGAGTTGTTATCGAAATGTAAAATGGGTGGAGTTAGGGGGTGGTGAGTTTATAGCCTTTGCCCCAGATGGTTTCGATGTTGAGTTGGCTGGGGGTGAGATGTTCGCGGAGGTGGGCGATGTGGACGTCGACGGTGCGGGTATTGCCGTAGAAGTCGTAGCCCCAGACGAGGTTGAGGAGTTGGTCGCGGGTCATGACGCGGTTGGGGTGGTCGATGAGGGTGAGGAGGAGGTCGAACTCTTTGGCGCGGAGTTCGATGGGGGAGCCGTTGATAGTGACTTCGTGGCGGTCGGGGTCGATGGTGAGGTCGGCGAGTTGGCGTTGGGAGGAGGTTGTGGGTGGTGTGGGGGGAGAGGTGCGGCGGAGGATGGCTTTGACGCGGGCGACGAGTTCACGGGGGTTAAAAGGTTTGGTGAGGTAGTCATCGGCGCCGAGTTCGAGGCCGATGATTTTGTCGATATCATCGGTGCGGGCGGTGAGCATGAGGATGGGGAGTTGGCTGGTAGCGCGGACTTGGCGACAGACTTCCCAGCCATCGAGGCCGGGGAGCATGAGATCGAGAATGATGAGATCTGGCGGCGTTTGGTGGATGAAGGCAAGGGCGTCGTGGCCGTTGGTGACGGTGGCGATGGTGAACTGTTCACGTTGGAGATAGGCGGCGGCGAGGTCGCGGATATTGGCTTCATCGTCGACGATGAGAATGGTTTTGTTCATGGTATTAGTTGGTTGGTGATAAAGGATATTGGTGTGTGTTGAAATGAGTTATGTGTGAGTTTGATGGATAGGGGTATCGAAGTTGGGCGGTTTGGGTGGGGTAGCCTCGCCCGAGCGTGAACGCATCGGGTTTAATGGGGCGCTCCCTTTGAAGGTAGTGTCGTTTTTTTGGTCAGGGTTGGTGAAAAGAGGAGGCTTGCTCGGGCATGGATCGCCCGAGCGTGAACGCATCGGGCTAGTTGTGGTGCCCCCTCGAAGATGCTGCCGTTTTTTAGATAAGAGAAGGGGTGTTTAGTTGGAAGTCTGGCGATTTAACAAATCGCGCCACCTCCAGCGTGGGCAGTGAAATGTTAAAAAACGACAATATCCTCGAAGGGGGCTAGAGGTTTGATTTGTAAAAAACGACAGTAACCTGAAGATGGCATGGCGAGGGTGTCACCGTATTGGGTGGTTACTCTTTTTTGTTTTTCTTCTTTTTGTTTTTCTTCTTTTTCTTTTTGGGTTTGTCTTCGGAGGTGGTTTTGGGGGTGGAGTCGTCCGTTTCTTCGTCGGTTTGGGGGGAGATAGGTTCGTGGTCGGTTTGAGGGATGTAGGCGACGGCTTCGATTTCGACGAGAGCGGAGAGGGGGAGGGCGGCGACGGCGACGGCGGAGCGGGCGGGGGGGTTGTCACCAAAGTAGCGGGCGTAGACAGTGTTTACTTCGGCGTAATCTTTCATGTAGCGGAGGAAGACGGTGACTTTAATGATGTTGGCGAGGGAGCCGCCGGCTTCGTGGAGAACGGCCGTTAAATTTTTCAAAGCCCATTCAGTTTGGCCAGCTACATCTTCTCTTTGAAATTCATTGGTGGCGGGGTCGATAGCGATTTGGCCAGATGTATAGAGAAAGGGGCCGACTTTGACGGCTTGGGAGTAGGGGCCGACGGCCGCGGGCGCTTTGTCAGTGGCAATAATTTGTTTCTGCATGCATTACCTCATTTAATTTAGAAGACATTTTGCTAAAAATTAGACCATAACGGTTTGTCATGGCAAAATTGATGAAATGATTGTAGCATATAATGGTGAAGTTTGCTTATGTGAATTAATAGGGAACCGTGAGATCGCTGTTCAACTATTATGCTTGATAAAAGCATGTAAATGTCACTTAATGGATAAGGTAACGTCGTGGTAAATGTGTGTAAATTGTTAGGGGCGGGTCAAATTTTATAGAAAAGGATGAGGCGTTGCCTATTTTGTGGAGAAAATAAGATGTTACGTATGAAACGGCAGAAAAAACAGAATATTGCGGTTATCGGTGTTTTAGTCCTGTTTTTATTTATTGTTGGGGTTTGGTTGGAGCAAGAAGAGCGGGAGAAGCCTGTGGCTCGTTTGAATAGGGGATTTATGGAAGAGGTGCAGGGGCAAAAGTTGGTTTTAGAGGGGGTTATGCGGCAAGGAGAGGTGGCCGAGTCTTTTGGTGAGGGGCAAACTTTGCAAGTTTGTGGGGAGGAAACGATGCAAGTTTTTGATGGTTGTAATGAGTGGCTTTATGATGGTGGGGAACAATCAGCTAGTAATCCAGTGCGGGATGATCTTTTTTGGCATTATGAACATTTATCGGTGTTGCAAGGGTGTGAAGAGGGAGGTGATGGTTCGGCTCAATTTAGTTTGGCGTTGGAAACGGTATATGATTATGAGATTAAGGATGAGCAATATTGGTTGTATTATGGGGAGCAAGATAGGGGACAGGCGTTGATTTTTGAGGAAGTGGGAGAGGCGAGTTGTGAGGGGGATTAAGGTTGAAAGTGATTAAATCAGACCTACAAAATCTTCAGGCTAAATAACTTGAAGTGATGATAAAACCTTTGTAATAATTACTTGAATGGCAACACCTCGTTGTTATTGTAAATTCAGTCAAGTGCTAGAACGGCTTATGCTAATTTACAGTAGCGGTGTTGTACTATCGTTGAAGCGCATCATTATATAAATTGTAAACATCTGTTCACGATTTTAACTACAAATGTATCTAGTAAACTTGTTATCTCACTCCTATAATCAAAATAGGTACATTGTTGTTTGCGTGCATTAACCAAAGTGTGACTAACATTTGGTCTTGAAATGCATGTTTAATGTTTGGAAGTTGTTTAATCGATAGGAGGAAATCTGTAGGTTAAACAGCTTGACATAGGAGTTAAAAGATATGATGCGAAAAAACCAAAAGTTTATATTATTACTTTTTTTCTTGTTTGGTAGCTGTTTGGCTTATGCTTACCACCAAGATGGTTTAGTTAGTGCGAATTCGGAAATATTACCGGTTACGGTATCTTTGGATGTACAGTTTTCAACGGATGGTGTTAATTATTTTGATACATTATCTGTGCCGCAAGGCAACAATTTTTATTATCGAATTTATTATGATAATAGTGGTGATCAAGCGGGTACGAACAGTACGATTACGACAACATTACCGACAGGTTTTAATTTAGTGCCTGGTAGCACGCGAACCTGTTTGGAGCCAACCCCAGGTGAATTGGTGTGTAATACAGATGCAGGGATGGGTGGGGCTATTAATGAGGGGGGAGTTTGGTCTGGTCAGATGCTAGCTATTGCGCCGCAAGCAGGTCTTTATGCTGAAGGTGTGGGGGCAACGGCAGGCATGTTAGAGTTTGGGCGGCAACGTTATTTGAATTTGCACGAGTGCCAATACTTTAATGGGAGCACAGATCGTGTTTATTCTAGTAATAACACAACGGGTACGAATGTCAGCAATATAACAGATACAGTGACATCTTGTGCCGCATCTCAATGGGGGTATGCGGTTGATAGCAATGCGGTAACCTCGTTTGATTTATTGGGACGCCGTTATTTGAATTATCATGAATGCCAATTTGCGAGCGGGACGGATCGTATTTTTGTGAATGCACAAGGTGCTGGGGGAACAAACACCGCTAATGTTGTTGATGGGGCGCTCAATTGCGCAGGTACAGCTGGTGCCCATACCTTGGTCCCAGCTGAGAGTAGCTTTACAACAATTGACTTGGGTGGAAATCGGTATCTTAATTATCATGAGTGCCGATTTGCTGTTTTGGCGCCGGTTGACAATATTACGCTTAATGCGTGGACAGCTATTGCGGGTAGTAATGCGTCTAACACAATAGATGGCTCCGCGAGTTGTTCCGCCAATGCGGGTGCACATGGGGCGATTGACAATACGATCTTGGTGTTGGATATGCTTGATACGACGCGAGGGACGGGCTTTGTTGAATTTCAAGTAACGGCTAATGCGGCGGCCAATGTTTATACTCAAAACGTGGCTATTGATGGGAATGAATTTGTGCAGCAAACAGACAGTGGGGATGTGACCGTGATTGGTTCTGTAGCTGATAACCGTGGTAATGCGCTTGATTTTGATGGTATTAATGATTATATTGCTGTACCTGGTACATTTGGTGGTCCTGGTTGGTCGGCAGTAACGATTGAAGCGTGGGTGCGCCCACGCAGTACGGCTCCAATTAAAGCAATTGTCAGCGCAACGGGAGCAAGTTTTGTTCATTTCCAACTACCTGGTGATATTGTGATGTATGGGGGATCGGGGGTTGTTAATCTAGGTAGTTTTTCCATGCCGACTAATGAATGGCATCATCTTGCTGTTGTTTTTAGTTCAGGTGATTCACGTCTTTATTTAGATGGTGTTGAAATAGCCAGTAGTACAGCGACTATTACGACCATTAATGCGACGACCAATTTGAGAATTAGTAGCGGATTTGGGGGTGGCCGGTTCTTCAATGGTCAGATTGATGAGGTACGTATATGGAATACAGCTCGTACTGAGGCTGATATTATAACCACGATGTATACTGAGTTGACTGGCAATGAATCTGGTCTGGTTACTTATTATCGTGCTGAAGACGGGCAGGGTAATAATAACAGTAATATTATGACAGCGACTGATTTAGCTGGTGGCGATAATAATGGCACCTTGATGAATATGGATGGTTCTGCGGATTGGCAAGGCCATTTGTGGACAGCTGATGCGGTGGCGGCGACGGGTGGTATCACTATGACAGATAGTGGTTTCTTGCAAGATGATGGTGATGATATTACTTTCTGGTTTACCAGCACGACCAATAGTAATGTGACGACCGATTTGCCGGCGACTGTGGTAGCGCGTTGGGCACGTGGTTGGGGTTGTGATGTGACTGATGTTGGTAGTAATGGTGGTACGGTTGATATTACATTTGATTATGCCAATGGTTTAATGGGTAATGGACAGCCACCAGCTGGACCTGCTAGCAACTATGTACTGTTGCATCGGAGTTCGTCAGCGGTGCCATTCACGATTTTGGTGGATGGGGCGACTGGTTATGATGCTGGACAGCAAACGGTAACGTTTAACAATGTACCGATTTCGGGGTTATGTAGTGAGATCACGTTAGGGACGAAGGATATAGCGGCGTCACCGACGGCGGTAACTGTACAAATGGCGGAAGCGAATGGTATCGCTAATAATAATTGGGTATTAGTGTTGCTGGGTTTGCTGTTGTTGACGATGATGAGCGTGGTTTATTATCGACGCAATTGGGTTGATAATAGCTAAGCATAGCGTGAAAATCGCAGAGGGGTAATTAAGAATGGCGAATCGGCTTTGAGTTGATTCGCCATTTTTTAGTAGGGTATGATTTCAGATGTTATTAAGAAGGGGGAGGGGGCGGCATTGCAAACGGCTGTGGGTAATGCAGTGGTGGGCGCAATACCTTTAGTGGCTAGTAATTGTACGGGTGTGCAAACAATTACTTTAGAGCAATGGCGACTTAACGATGCCATTTAGGTGGATGTCGATCAAAGAAATGTTCTTCTTGACGTATTGCTAAAATAGCTGGTCGATTCATTTTTAATGCTTTGATGGTAGCACGCCCTGTTGGTGTTAAACCAACGAGTTGAACATCTTGCCATTGAAAATGTTCTTGCCAAATATCAAGACGAGGGTTGAAAATCGTAGCAGGTTTATTACTTAACGGATCTAATGCGGTTTGTTGTGCTGATTTATATAGTGAACAAGCTACACAAGCAAGTGCTAAATTGCCGGTATCAGTAGGCCCATTAGCGGTGACTGGAATAATATGATCGATGTGGAATGTTGCGGCTTGACCTACTTGGGACAAACCACAATATTCGCATAAATTATGGGCTCGTTTAAGCACGAAACGACGCATATCAGCAGGAATATACGACATTGTTTTTATTCAGATGAGTTAGGCAATTCTTGATTAATACGTTTAGCACGCAATTGTAACAAGGATAAAAATTCAGCTAATTCAACAAGACCTTCAGCTTCTTTGCGCTCATCATTGGTAAGTAATACACCGTTATCTTGGCGATCTAGCAAATGTTGTAACCGAGCATGGACAGCAGATGGTAATTTGAAGTGGATAAGGTTTTCGTCAACGGTTAATTGCATTAACATACTTTTTATATCCTTCACATAACGATATTTAATAACCAAATAACATTATAGCATATTTGTATAATAAATTTATCAAAAACTTGATAAATCCTAAACTTACCTGAGTTCGATAATTGATTAAGCTGGTGTAAGCGTTGGTTAGGGTATTTTTAGGGGAGATTTCTCGACTCCATTTTACCCTTTGGTGATTGGTGGGTTCTAAAGAGGGAGGGCGGGTAAAATTCCGCTCGAAATGACGTTTGGAGGGACACTGTGAGTTGTCGAACTTAGGTTACTAAGAAGGGGGATGGGTAGTCATGGTAAACGGCCGAAATGATATATCTCCTTCAGTAGGTGTTTGGCCGGTGAAGCCAAAGAAACCAGTTTCGGCAAGGCGTAGAACAATCTCAGCTAGGATAGCTGGTTCAATATGTTCATCAGAATCTAACCACCAGATAATGGCGCCAACGATCATATCAGCTAGTAAATTAGCCACGACGTTGGCCGGTGCTGACATGATATCTAAGGTTCCTTCTTCCATCATGACACGTAAAACAGCGCCGGTCATGTAGCGTCGAGCCTGTTTGCGGAGGTGACTGCCTGTCATTGTGGTAAATAGGGCGCGGTATAATGGTTGATTATTGGCGACATGGGTATAAAAAACAAGGATATTTTCATAAGCGAGTTGGGGGGTGCGTTTGTCCAGCATTTCGTGGGGGAAGATGATGTCGTTTTTAATGCTTTCGGCAAGCTCTTCAAAACAGGCCAGTAGTAGGTTGTCTTTATCACCAAAATGACGATGAATAGTCATGCGGCTAGTATTGGCTTGTTGGGCGAGCTCGGCCATCGTAATGTCATCATACCGTTTTTCTTGCAGCAATGTAAGCAATGCTTGTTGGATGTTTGCTTTTGTTTGTTCTGATTGTGTGCTCATGGCAGGTTCCTTTTTGTGATGTTACAAGCGTAACATAAAGGGGTTGATTTGGTCAAAATATTGTATATGCTATAGGCAACAGTTAAATTTTCGCGGAAAGCGTATGAAACTGTGGGTATTGATGACAACCTTTTGGAAATTAACTTAGCAAAATTGTCATAACATAATAAGGAATCTTTGATGAAACAGACACACCTAACACGCTTTTTATTGTTTACGTTTTCTATGGGGTTAGCTATGCTCATGTTTGGTGGGGTGTTGGGCATCATGATTCCCTCGGCCACCGCCCACTATCTTTCACCAGCCGCTAACAGCTGTTTTGTCAGCGTTGGTAACAGTGGGACGACTGATTATCAAAGTGTTGATGGGTCGGCATTGCAAACGGCCGTTAATAATGCATTGGCGAGCACAACACTTTTGGTAGCGGGTAATTGTACGGGCGTGCAAACAATCAATGGTGAGACGCAAACGGTTTATATCAATAACCGAGATGTGACTATTATTGGTGGTTATGCTAATGGGAATTGGGGAGCCTCACCCGATCCCATAGCGAATGAGACGGTGTTAGATGCTGGGGGTGGGGGCCGAGTCTTTTTTATAACCAATAATGCTAATGTGAATTTAGCTTATTTGACCATACGTAATGGGGATGCTGGGTCAGACTTTGGGGGTGGGCTAGTAACTCAATCAGGGGCAACAGTATCTATTGAATATAGCCGGATTGAAAACAACCAAGCTGATATTGGTGGTGGTATTTTTAACTATGAGCCAATCTCTATTAATAACAGCCAGCTGAACAATAATAGAGCACGTGCTGGCGGCGCTATCTATAATGTGGATACCATCACAATAACGAATAGCAGTTTGTTTAGCAATACCGCCACGACTAACGATGGTGGTGCCGTTTTTGTTAACGCCCTGGCAATCATTGCCAACAGTACATTTAGCTATAACCAGGCTAATAATGGTGAAGGTGGCGCTATAAGTAGTGACAGTACGTCACCAGCTATCATTGAATACATTACACTTAGTCATAATAGTGCCAGTAATGGTGGTGGGGCGTTGCATGGCAATCGCAATATTACATTAGCCAATAGCATCATTGCCAACACAATCAATGGTCGTGACTGTACTGATGACATCAATAATCGTCTTGTCGATGGGGGGTATAATCTTATTGAGGATGGTAGTTGTTTGTCTGCGTCCAGTAGCCAAAGCGGTGACCCTAATTTAGCTGATTTGGCTGATAATGGTGGTCCCACATTAACGCAAGCTATTTTAGCTGATAGCCCAGCTCGTAATGGTATTCCTTATGGTGTGGCGGGCTGTGACAGTATGGCCATCACCGATCAACGCGGGGTGAATCGGTTTGGGGATGCTGGTTGTGATATTGGCGCGTATGAATATGTCAACAGTGCGCCTATTGGTGTGAATGATGCCTACACGCTTAATCGGGACAGTACTTTCACTGTACCGTCAATGGGTGTGTTGGCCAATGACAGTGATGCTGATAATGATTGGCTTTATGCGAGTTTGATAACAGCGACCAATCAAGGCAGTCTTACCCTCAAACATGATGGTAGCTTCATCTATACGACCACTGATTATCTTGGTTCAGACTCTTTCAGTTATATGGTGGCTGATGGGGCGTTATCACCGGTGGCTCATTGGACATTCAATGAAGGTAGCGGTAATAGCACCCTTGATGCGAGTGGTAATGGGCTTAACGGTATATTGATTGATAATGCGTCTTTTCGCAGTAGTACGCTGCCTAGCGGTCAGATGTTTGCTAATGCGTCTGCCCTTAATTTAGATGGGAATGGTGACCGCGTCAATATCCCCGATAGCAGTTTGATCAATCTTGATGCGCATAATCAGCGTACGGTGTCCGCTTGGTTCCAGGCGGACAATGTCAACATCAACAGTCGCAAACAGGTTATTTGGGAAGAAGGGGGGCAGATAACGGGGATGACTATCTATCTTTATGATGGTTCTTTATATGGGGGGGCTTGGGCCGAGCCCAATAATTGGACTGGTAGTTGGTTAAGCAGTAATCAGATCAGTTCTGGTCAGTGGCATCATGTGGCTTTAGTACTTGATAGTGATTCGACAACGGGGCCGACCGCTAATAGCTTTTTTCTCTATTTGGATGGTGTGTTGGTAGATATGGGCTCGGCCGCCCAGTTGGGGTCGCATAGTGGCAATATTGGCATTGGTGATGTTAATCAAGACATCAGTTTTCATGACACAGGTGATTATGCTGGTAGCGGCGGACATGGTTTTGCCGGGCAGATTGATGATTTGCGGGTTATGAATCTAGCCGCTAATGTGAATGATGTCAATACGCTTATGGTTGCTTGGCCGGGATTGGCGGATATAGCGACGGTCTCTTTAACGGTAACACCTATTGTCTACTCATTAAATGCCGTCAATGATATGTTTACGACCACAGAAGATATCGTTTTGGATGTCCCGACAGTTGGTGTGTTAGCGAATGATAGCAGTGACGGGGGCGATCCTCTTTATGCGGCTTTATCTGGGGGCCCGGCGAATGGTGCCGTCATGATGGCCATGGATGGGGCTTTTGTTTATACACCAACGCTCCATTTTAATGGGGTTGATTTATTTAGTTATACATTGCGGGGAGCACCACCGGCGGTGGCTTATTGGCCTTTTGACGAAGGGAGTGGCACGAGCACGGCCGATGCTAGTAATTACAGCCTGAACCACCCCGGCACTTTAAGCGGGGCTAGCTTCACGACCAATGTTCCCTTTGATATCACGTTTGTTAATCCATCTGCCCTCAATTTTGATGGTGTTGATGATGTGATGATGGTGAGTAATTCAACCGATATCAATACAGGCAGTCATCGGCAACGCACTATTTCTCTTTGGTTTCGGGTTGAGGATGTGACGATAAATACACGTAAGCAGATTTTGTGGGAACAAGGGGGGACAGGGAATGGTATCAATCTTTATGTGTATGATGGGGCTGTATATGGGGGGGCATGGGCTAATACCTATAGCTGGGCGGGGAGTTGGATAAGTAGCACCCAAATCAGTTCGGGACAATGGCATCATGTTGTCTTGGTGTTAGACAGCGAGTCAACGACACCCACGGCCGATGGGATTCAACTTTATCTAGATGGGCAGTGGCAAGCAACTGATGCGGCGACCATCATTCCCAGCCATAGCGCCAATATAGGGGTTGGCAATGTGCGTGATGCGACTGTTTTTCACAATGAGTCTGTCAGTGGGAATGGGGGTCATGGCTTGGCGGGGCAATTAGATGATATTCGCATTATGAATGTGGCGCTTACTACGGCTGATATAGCCACGCTTCGTGCATATCCTGCTAGTCAAACAGAAACGGCGACCGTTACCCTTAATGTGACGTCAGTTCCTGACCCACCGACAGGGGAAAATGATAGCTACCAAACAGTTATTAATAGGCCAATGGTGATAGCCTCGCCTGGTGTATTAGGCAATGATACCGAGCCTGATGGGGACAATATGACGGTTGTTGTGGCAGAACCACCCGTTAATGGTGATGTCTTATTGCAAAGTGATGGCGCCTTTGTTTACACGCCTACGCTTGATTTTGTTGGGACGGATAGCTTTACTTATACGGTAACGGATGATTCAGCTGCGGTGTTATCGGCGACGGCGGCTGTGCATATCACCATTTATCCTGCTGTTATTGATTTGAGTGATAGTTGTGGTACGGGTGAGGATGTGGTGACGGCGGTGGCCGAGGCGGTGGCTATTCCGTTGACGACCACGATTTCTTTGGCACCTAATTGTAGCTACACGTTGACAGCGGTGTATGCTACCGATCCAGATGGGTATGGGCCGATAGGTTTACCCATCATAACCAATACGCTTATCATTTCCGGTAATGGGGCGACGATCATACGTGATGAAACGGCCGAGCCGTTCCGCTTTTTCTATGTGGCGGATAGTGGTCACTTGATCTTGCATCAAACTGTGCTGGACAATGGGTATGCCCGTGGTGGGGATGGGGCTAAATACACTGATGCGGGAGGTGGCGGTGGTGGGGCTGCGGGGATGGGTGGGGCTATTTTTAACAAGGGTGAACTGACTATTGACCAGAGCAGTTTGCTCAATAATCAAGCGCGTGGCGGGGATGGGGCGAGTAGTTCTTTAGGGAATTCAGGCGGAGCTGGCGGTGGGGGTGGTGGCATGGGTGGTGATGGTGTGGGGCGGAATGGTGGTGGTCTTTATGGGGGGGCGGCGGCGCAACCAACTGGCCAAGCTGGTGGCGAAGGTGGTGGCGGCGGGGGAACGCTTTATTCGGGGCAAAATGGTGGGGCTGGTGGCTTTGGTGGTGGTGGTGGTGCTGGTGGTGGTAATAGTGGTTCTGCTACTGGTCGTCGTGGTGGTGATGGTGGTTTTGGTGGTGGTGGTGGTGGCGCTGGTGATAAGCCGACCGGTTCTGTGTCAGCGATTGGCGGGAGTGCGGGGTTTGCGGGGGGCCGTGGGGGGAATGGTGGCATTGGTAATGCGGGGTCTGGTGGTGGTGGTGGTGGTTTGGGTGGTGCTATCTTTAATTATGGTGGTACGGTGACCTTGCAAAATAGCAGTTTTATTAGTAATACGGCGCAAGGGGGGGTAAGAGGTAGCGGTAATGGTGGTAGTCTTGGGCAGGGGTTAGGTTATGGTGGGGCGCTGTTTAACTATAGTGGCACGATGAATTTGCGTTACAGTACGGTAGCGACGAATAGTGCTACGAGTGACGGCAGTGGTATTTATAATTACATTGGGGCGACGCTCTCCCTCTCGGCGACGATCATTGCTGATTCTATGAATACGGATTGTGTGAATAATGGGGGGAATATCAATGTCAGCAATAGTTTGATTGAGACGCATACGGATTGTGGGGCACCATTGATGGCTGATCCACAGTTTGGGCCGTTGGGGCGTTATGGGGGAACGCCGACGCTATTCGTGCCCTTTGGCAGTCCGGTGCAAGATGTGATTTCGTTGGGGGTGGATGGGTGTGGGACGGCCGTGGGTATTGATCAGCGTGGCTTGGCACGGCCGCAAATAGGAGGCTGTGATATTGGGGCGTTTGAGGTGAGTGGGTTGCCTGCGGTTACGCCGACGTTGTCTATTAGCAATATAGCTAATGTGACTGCTCGTCTCGATTGGTCGGTAGCCGTAGCTAATTGTAGCTATGATGTGTACCGTAGTGATACGCCTTATGGTAATTACACAGTATTGACTGATGGTTTGATGGGTGATGGTTATGATGATAATGGTGCGATTGGGAACACGGCGGTGAACTATTTTTATTATGTTGAGGCGGTTAATTGCCCCGATAGTTCCCGAGCGACATCAAACCGGGTTGGTGAGTTTGATGTCGTGATTGTAGGGGGGAGTTAACGTAAGTTTTGCGCAATTAGCGCAAAACTTACGCTAACTCAGGTTGAATTAGGCGTTCGGCTGGCGGTTGTAGCGCCAGAAGATGAATAAGAAGGTGGCGAAGAGGGTGAGGACAAGTGGTTGGGTGAGGGTTGAAGGGGAGGTTGATGGTGCCGGTGCTGGTTGGGGTGAGGCTGGTGTTGGTTCTGGTTGGGGTGTGGGGTTGTAGGCGGGGATGGTGTGGCGGGGGGGGAGGCTGTAGTTGTTTTGCCAGCGTTGTTGGTAGGCGTCGGCCTCTGTTTGCCAGCGGGTATCGTCCCAGCCGAGTTCTGGTTGGCAGATGGTGCGGATACGGGGGAGGTGGTTTTGGCCGCCGTCGGGGAGGAGGAGGCCGAGGCGGACACGGCGGAGGAGGAGGTCATCGAGGTGGTGCACCGCCTCGGCCCGCGCCGCCCAACGCAACTCGGCCCACAACGCTTCAGTCCCTGGAATGAAGGTGAGTTCATCCGCTTGCGCGGCGTCGACGAGCGCGGCCGCATCGGCACCATAAAAGCCGAGGAGGCGTTGTTGGGTATCGCTGGGGAGATGGGCGGCGGCGGGGGGGAGTTGGGTGGTCACGATGTCGAGGGGGGTGTCTGTGGTTGGTATTTGTTGGGGGGGGAGGAGGTGGGTGATGGTGTCGAGTGCTTGTTGGGCGATGAGGTGGTAGGTGGTCAGTTTGCCGCCGGTGACGGTGAGGAGGCGGTTTTCGGTCCAGAGGACGTGGTCGCGGGATTCGGCCGAGGGGTCGTCTTGGCCGGTGTCGATGACGGGGCGGACGCCAGCGAAGGTGGCGGTGACGTCGTCGAGGGTGAGGGCGCAGGCGGGGAAATGGGTGGTGACCGCTTGCATGAGATAAGCGACTTCGGCGGGGGAGATGCGTGGTTCTTGGTCGAGGTCGAGGGCGTGGTCAACGTCGGTGGTGCCGACGAGGGTCGCGCCCGACCAGGGGAAGACGAAGACGGGGCGGCCGTCATCGGGGTGGGGGAAACTGATCGCTTGGGCAACGGGGAGACGCCAATGGGGGAAGATGAGATGACTGCCGCGAAGGGGGCGGAGACGACGTTCACCGTCGATTTGACGGCGGAGTTTATCGGCCCAAGCGCCGGTGGCGTTGATGATGATGGTGGCGGTGAGGTCATGGGTTTGGTCGGTGCGGGCGTCGTGATATTGGAGGCCGGTGACGTCGCCGTTGTCGTCACGGTGGAGTTGGGTGACGCGGGCGTAGTTGTGGGCGACGGCGCCCTGATTTTGGGCTTCACGCAAGACGCGGAGGGTGAGGCGGGCGTCATCGGTTTGGGCATCGCCGTAGCGGAAACCGCCATCGAGACGGCTTTCATCGAGGTGGGGGGCGAGCATTTGAAAATCACGGGCGGAGTAATATTGGTGGCTCCATTGCCAGGCGAGGAGGTCGTAGAGGGAGAGGCCGGCGCGGTAGAGGAGTTTGTGGGCGGTGTCTTGTTTGAAGGTGGTGAGGAGGAAGCCGAGTGGTTTGACGAGGCCAGCGCCGACTTGGAGGAGGTTTTGGCGTTCACGGACGGAGTCGCGAGTGAGTTTAAATTGGCCTTGTTTGAGGTAGCGAAGGCCGCCGTGAACGAGTTTGGAGGAGCGGCTGGAGGTGCCGGAGGCGAAGTCGTTTTGTTCGAGGAGGAGGGCGCGGTGGCCGAGGCGGGCGGCTTGGCGGAGGAGGCCGGCACCGGTGATGCCGCCGCCGATGATGATGATGTCCCAGTGGGAGGAAAGGTTGGGTGTTGTCATGGTGGGGTCCTTTTTATTTGTGATTTGTGATTTAGGATTTTTTATTTGTTATTTAGGTGTCGCTCTAATAAGGAGCACGTTTTTGATGGTGAGCGGGTCAAATAAAAAATCAAACGAGTTTGCCGGGGTTCATAAATTGTTGGGGGTCGAATTGGTGGGTCAAATTTGTTAAGGTTTGCATGCCTAGCTCCCCTTTTTCGGCGGGGAGGTAGGGGGCATGGTCGTGGCCGACGCCGTGTTGGTGGCTGATGGTGCCGTTGTTGGCGACGATGGCTTGGCTGGCGGCGGTTTTCATCCGTTGCCAGCGGTCGAGGTTGACGGCGGGGTCATCGTGGAGGCGGTAGAGGTAGGTAGTATAGATGCTACAGCCGGAGCTATAGATGTGGGAGAGGTGGGTGAAGACGTGGCAACGTTCGTCATCGGTGGCGAGGGTGTTGTGGAGGGCGTCTTCGATGGCGGCGATGGTGGCGGGGACGCGGTCCCAGGTAACGGCCGTTTCCAGCGTATCAACGGCATACCCTTTGTCCCATAGAGAGTTGCGCAGGTAAGGGGTGCGGAAACGCCCTTTGGCCCATTGTTTGCCGAAGCCACGGCCGACGTGAACGCCACCGTATTGACTGGTGATGGCGAACGCTTCTTTGCGGGCGGCGCGGACTTGGCGGGTCGAGCCGGTGAGACCCATCATGAGCATCGATTTCTCTTCTTTGACGCCGCGCACGGAGAGGAGTTGTTCGACGAGGGTGATGAAACGTTCATGGCCGGCGAGGGTGAGATTGGTTTCGGTTTCGGTGGCGGTGGAGAGGCGGAGCATGGAGAGGGGGAGGTGGGCTTGGCTGAGGGCGCGGACGGCATCGCGGCCATGGTCGAAGGAGGGGAAGAAGATGGCGTGGAAATCTTCACGTTCGGGGAGGGGGGAGACGCGAACGGTGACATCGGTGATGATACCGAGGCGGCCTTCGGAGCCGAGGACAAGTTGGCGCAGGTCGGGGCCAGCGGCGGAGGCGGGGAAGGGGGGGAGGTGGAGGTCACCGCTAGGGGTGACGACGTGGCCACCGGCGAAGAGGTCTTCGATGCGGCCGTAGTGGAGGGATTGTTGGCCGCTGGAGCGGGTGGCGACCCAGCCGCCGAGGGTGGAGAATTCGAAGGATTGGGGGAAGTGGCCGAGGGTGAAGCCACGGGCGCGGAGTTGGGCTTCGAGGTTGGGGCCGAGGATGCCGGCGCCGAAGGTGGCGAGATGGCTCATGTCGTCGAATTGGGTGAGGCGGTCAAGGCGGCTGAGGTCGACGGTGAGGACGGGGGCGGAATCGGCGATGGCGTTGATGTGGCCGACGACGCTGGTGCCACCGCCGTAAGGGATGAGTTGGGTATCGGTGTCGGCGGCGAATTGGATGAGGGATTTGACTTGGTCGGCGGAGATGGGGTAGGCGACGCCATCGGGGAAGGCGGGGATGGTACCGGAGCGGAGGGCGATCCAATCGGGGAGGGATTGGCCGCGGGCGTGGCGAAGACGTTCGGCGGGGTCGGTGGTGATGAGAGGGTGTGAGGGGAGACGAGAGGAGGGGATGGTGGTGAGGACATCGTCGAAGGAGGCGTCATCGGGGGGAGAGCTGGGGCCGATACGGTCAGCTAAGAATTGGTCTGCAAGTGAGGGGAGAGGGGCGTCGATATGGGTATTGCCCCAGCCGTTCCAACGTTTCATGAGTGGGTACCTCCGGTGGGGGCCGAGTTTATGGTTGACCAGTGGTCAAGGGAGTCGGCCATCGTTTTTTTTGTTAGGGAAAAGACCGCATCGAGGTCGTTATTGGTAACGGCATGATGCAGGTTTTGATAAAAGTTTAAAGAGTGAGCGCGGCTTTCGGGGAGGGCGAAGTAGAGTTGGGCCATTTGGACGTAGAAAGAGTCGAAGCCATTGAGGATGAGGGTGTAGATGGGGTTAGCGGCGAGGATAGTGAAGCGATGGTGGCAATGCCAATCGAATTGGGCCCAAGTGAGAGGGGTATCATCGAGGGTGGGGAGGTTAGCGAGTTGGTCGACAACGGCTTGGGGGTCATTTTGGGCGGCGAGGCGGGTGTAGGAGGGGGCGAGGTCGAGGCGGACTTGGAGGAGGTTGGGGATGAAGTGAGGGGGGAGGTCTTGGCCGTATTGGATGAGGGAGCTGAGGAGGTTGAGGCCACCTTCTTGCCAGAAGTTATTGATGCGGGTTGATTTGCCGTGTTGGACAGTGAGCCAGCCGTCTCGTTCGAGGCGGCGGATGACTTCGCGGAGGGTGGGGCGGGTGATGCCGAGTTGGGCGGAGAGAGTACGTTCGCCGGGGAGAGTGGAGTTGGGGGGAAAGGTACCATCGAGGATAGCGGTGACGACTGCTTTTTCGGCGTAGTCGATTGGTTTAGGGGGAGCTTGCCAGTTTGTCATGATAGAATCCTTATCGGTTGGGGCCAAAATTGGTAAGTGGTCTTACCAGTTATCAATTATTATGCCATAGAATGATGTGTGTGTCAAGAATGCAAATTTATTGGGGTGAGGAGATATTGTGGGGAGGGTATTGAGCGGTGTAAATGGGTTAAAAGCAGTCATGTGTGGAAAATATTCCCAAAAATTGGAAAAATTCAGAAAGATTGCTGATTGACAAAATGAGAGAATCATGATAGAGTAATTACATGCTCTTGTTGGGAGCGCTCCCAGAAATGGGATTTTTACCAAATTGCTTTGCAGCCCACAATTTTCGGCTTTTGGTGTCGTTAGTTGTATCTACGATAAGGAAAAGGTGTTTTATGTTCACTGAGTCTCGTTCGCCCAACTTTTTGTATAAATTTGTGAGTCCGTTGGCCTTTGTGCTTGGGGTCTTTTTATTCATGTTTATGATGATGCCAACACCTGTAACGGTTGGGGCACCACCTTGTGGTCGGCCAAACACGGACCCTTGTCCAGAAACGACACCGACATCAGCGCCAGAAGCGACGCCAACTGTGGCGCCAACGGCGACGACGGCACCAGACCCAACGGCAACGCCAACTAGTGGCGGCGGCGGGGGAATGACGTTGGTGTGGAGCGATGAATTTAATGGGTCTAATATTGATTTGAATAATTGGACATATGATATTGGTTGGGGAACAGATGGGTGGGGTAACAATGAGTTACAATCTTACACTAACAGTCCTGATAATGCGCGGATTGAAAATGGTGTCTTGGTTATTGAAGCACGAGAACAACGGGTGCAAGGGCAACGATATACCTCTGCTCGGTTGAAAACTGAAGGTTTACATACTTGGACCTATGGCCGGATTGAGGCACGGGTTAAAGTGGCTGAAGGTCAAGGGTTATGGTCTGCCTTCTGGATGTTAGGCAATGATATTAACCAAGTTGGTTGGCCAAACTCCGGTGAAATTGACATTATGGAAAATATTGGTAGCGAACCAAATACGAATTATGGGACATTACATGGTCCAGGTTACTCCGGTGCTTATGGTGTTGGCAATCATTACATCAATGACACACCATTACATGAAGATTTCCATGTTTACGCTGTTGAATGGGATGAAACTGGGATGAGTTGGTATGTTGATGGGCAACTTTTCTCCACGGTAACACCAAATGATGTACCTGGTGAATGGGTTTATGACCATGACTTCTTCATCATTATGAACTTGGCGGTGGGTGGTAACTGGCCTGGTTCGCCAGATGCAACGACCGTTTTCCCCCAACAGATGTTAGTTGATTACGTACGTGTTTATCAATAGAGATGAATAGATAGGACGGGGGGGGAGGCATAGTGGGATGTGACGGCCGTGTTTGTGGGAAACACGGCCGTATTTTTTTGTTATAGCGGCAGTTGTGCCGCTAATTAAGCAAATCATGGAAATGTATGGTGGGCG
>DATHYN010000263.1:0-7012 GCA_035459145.1 Anaerolineae bacterium
TACCCTCGACAAGCCCCACCCCTAAATCAAGGGTTGAACGAAGTCGAGAA
This sequence comes from Anaerolineae bacterium, assembly GCA_035459145.1. GTDB lineage: Bacteria > Chloroflexota > Anaerolineae > Promineifilales > Promineifilaceae > DATHYN01. Next base: position 51 of record DATHYN010000263.1, read on the forward strand.
ATCTGCCCTAACAACACAGTAACCAACTCATCCACAGGCTTAATTCATTGTCGAACTCAGGCTATGATAAGAATCACGCCAGCAACTATCCTTCGACTCCATTCATCACCAATCCTACCCTTTCGCAACAAATGCGACGCATGTCTCATTCACCTATTGCTCTTACCACCACCTTCTGTTATCGTTATCACTATCATCAAAAATCATTTAAAAAGGAACAATAACAATGCCAACTAAAAAACAACAAATCACCCTCTTTATTCTCCTTCTCCTCCTCCTCACCGCTTGTAGCGATAACAACACCCCCACCCCCACCTCAACCACCAACGACACCACCAACACCACTAACAATCCTCAAGCCACCCAAACCCTTACCGCCCAACCAGCCACAGCCAACGCCACCCCTCCCCCCGTCACCCTCAATCCTAGCCACGGTGCCACCATCGGCTACACCTACGAAGCTTTCCTCAGCCCCCAACAAGAACCAGCCGAAGAAAGCGACACCCCCGCTCTCGCCCCTGAGGTTTTCCTCTCCACCGCCCCCTCCGTTGACCGCAATAGCCGTCCCTCCCTCGGCCACGGCCTCATCCGCGTCACCAACGACCTCAGCACCGCCTACATCGACCTCCAAATCGAAAACGTCAATCCCCAAGATATCGTCATGTTCCACATCCATTGCGGCCGCCCCGACATCCTCGGCCCCATCCTCGTTGACTTCGCCCTCACCGAAGACCTCCAAGCCCAATTCACCGATGGCTACTTCTCCGCCACTGTCACCCACGAAGACATCACCCTCACCTCCGCCAACGGCCACGGCATCGTTGGCGCCTTCACCGCCGGCTGCCCCATCATCGCCGGCGTCCCCGGCGATGTCAAAACCATCGCTGGCCTCAACTTCATCGCCCAAAAAGGGGAACTCTACTTCAATCTCCATACCGCCGGCCAAACCTTCTACGGCGAAATGCGTGGCCAACTTTACCCCGTCCCTAACACCCCCTAACCACAAACAAATGCGCCACCAAACAACCTTGCTTGGTGGCGCTCAACTCCCCTTTCTTTCTTATTATCTACAGACCGATTAGAACTGTGTCATACCTGTTTCAACTCAATTACACGCTACCGAGCCACACTCACAACCACACTATCAATCGGCAAACCCAATGAAAACCAATCGCCACTAACCATATCATAAAGATGCGGCACATTATCCACATTAGCAACAAGCTGATTAAACCCCAACCATCTCGCTCCATACCCTTGCTCCGTCACCAATCGTTGTTCGCTACCATCTGTAGCTAATAACCACAAGCCAGAACCTTCTTCACCATTCCCCACAATATCTAATAACAACCAGTTACCATCAAAACTCCACATTGGTGAGGGGACTAAGCCACCAAAACGAGCCGGATCCCAATCATAAACTTGCATCGCCGTCTGCTTATCTAAATCAAATATCTGCACCGCAAAACGATCACCACTAGATACTAACCAAGCAATTTTACGACCATCACTAGACCACGAAGGATTAAACATACCACCCACAATCATCTCCCCTTCTGTCTTATAGACCGATGTATCAAAAACTTGAATACCCTCATACTCATTATAGATCCGACCATTATAATCTGGTGAAAAGACACTATACGCTACTAAAGACCCCTTAGCCAAAAAAGCGGGGCGATTGCCAAACAAATTCGCCTCATCCAAAATCTTAATCTGACCACTCTTCGTGTCCACAATCGATATATGACCATTGTTAGGCCCATCCGCTTCATTTGGATCTAACCATACCCCCACCAATAAAAATCTATCATCTCCCCACATCAAAAAATCAGACAAATTAAATTCTGTCCCCAATGTTTTCTGCTCACCCAATGCCAAATCAACCAACCACAATTGGCGATTCGCATCTAAATAAGCCGCTTGCTTCCCACTAGGCGACAGTAGCAAACTTGGCATCCGTCCCATCTGCTCATCTAGCAATTGACGATGCTCACCATCAGCCCCAATTTGATAAAATCCACCCCCAATCATTTGATAAACAAGACCAACCTGTAACTGCTCAATCATGTCAGCCACATTTTCCCCTAGCGGCTCATCGACAACCTCGGCCACCGCTGGCACCCGCACTTTATCCAAAACAACCGTTTCCCCATTAGTTTTGCCCTCAGGCTCAATATTTCCCACCCCACACCCAACTAACAACAGCACCAACAAGATCATTACAAGCTGATATTTACGCATTATTTTATCCTCACCTAATTCGATTAGACTGCAACAATCTTACAATATGTACAATCTTCAATATAATAGGTCTATTATCATTTAATCAAAGCCTGCTTTTCAACCGACAAAACTCCGCATAATTTACCCTCAATCACTCGCTACCCTTCATCGCCAACGCCAAAATAGAGTACAATAACAAGACATTTCTTGCCTAACAACGCAACAATTCAATTTTCAAACACCATTTACGACACAAAAGAACGATTCAAACCTTTAGCTACAAAGCAATTAAGTACTTCGTAACATAAATTCTCTCAACATCCACCAGACAAAAGAAGTACTAAAAACTTTGTTTACAAAGCATTAAGTACTTCGTAACATAAATTCTCTCAACATCCACCAGACAGAAGAAGTACTAAAAACTTTGTTTACAAAGCATTAAGCACGACGAGTAATTTTTGATGTACGACTATGAAGATGGAAAATATAATTTTAAACAAACCAGTCAACTTACTGAACTCCGCGAACAGGCTGGCCTCACCCAGCAACAAGTTGCCCATTTCTTTGGTTTAAAAAGCCGTGACACCATCAGCAGTTGGGAACTTGGTGAAAGTAAACCACATATTTCCCGCCGTGGGCGTTTCCTAATTTATCTACTAGACGCTGTCACCCTTCGGCAAGATCCCTCTAAATTGATGATGATTTGGCACACTATTATGCATATTGAGTGGGGTTGGCCGCCTTTAACCACACAAGAATTACAACAATTTACCCATAAAACATTATTTCAAACCATCACCAAGCCCATCACCTATGAAGATCTACAATTATATACCCACAATAACGCTGTTTTTGATGTCCCCCCATTACCCAATCACCTGCTAATTGATCGTACCCATATCCTTGAATTGATAAAAACAAAACTCTTAAACTACCAACGCGCCATAGCTATTTGTGGACTCCCAGGCGTAGGGAAAACAACCTTAGCCAACATGATCGTCCATAATCCAGATATCTTAGCCCACTTCAAAGATGGTATTTTGTGGGCCGGCTTAGGCCGCACACCTGACCTACTATCATTATTAGGCCAATGGGGTATCGCCTTAGGTCTCCATCCCCAACATCTACAATCTTTAACCACCATTGCTACCCGTGCCCAAGCTGTCAAACAAGCAATTGGACAACGCGCTATCTTGCTCGTCATCGACGATGCTTGGCAAACTGATTCCGCCTTAGCTTTACAAATAACAGGTCCTCAATCTGCCTGTTTAATCACCACCCGTCAACCCAATTTAGCTACCAATATATCTGACAATCATGTTGTTACTGTCAATGAATTCTCTTTAGCTGATGGTGCCCAATTCCTAACACAATTAACCACAAAAACCTCTTCCACAGAACAACCAGCACAAACCACTTTATCTGCAAACGAAACCACCGCTCTCGTCAATTTAGTTGGCGGACTACCATTAGGCTTAGCTTTAATAGGTGCCAACTTATATACTGTTGCTAATCAACCACGCCGCTTTCAAACAGAGTTAAGCAACATTCACTCAAACCCATTTCACTATTTACATTTAAGTCGCATACTATCACCATCATTTCCCCACCCGAGTCTTCGCCCGCACCAACAACTCTCCTTAGCTGTGGCGATTGAATTAAGTTATGCATCATTAAACAAGCAGTGCCAACTAGCGCTTCAAACCATCACACGTTCTCGGCCCAAACCAAACCATTTTACCGAGGAAGACCTATTAAGTAAATCATCCCTATCCGTCACTATCTTAGACACTTTATGTGATGCTGGCATGTTACAAACTGATAGTGATAACCATTACGTAATCCACAAAACAATCTATGACTTCGTTCGTTGGCAAACTAAACATTAATCGTCCAGTAGTACCACCAACTTCCCACTCGCCTCATTCGCCTCCATCAACTGGTGTGCTTCCGGTAACTCATCAAACGCAAACGTCCTAAATAGATTCGTCTTGTACCGTCCCGCTTCAACCCGTTCGATGACGCGGCGCAAAACGGCCGTTCCCCACCCCCCCGTCACCGTCTCCGAATCATACCGCGTCAACCGCACCGTCGACGGCATCCACGGAAACCAATCATAATCCCACTCATACCCCAAAAAGCCCACCAATCCCACAATCCCCCGCGTCCCACAAGCCTCTAACGAATCCATAATCGTCTCCCGCGTCCCCACCAACTCCACCACCCCATGCACACCCGCCGGCACAATCCGCCGCAAACTCTCCCCCGTCTCCACCGCTGTCACCAACACCCGATCCGCCCCCGCCTCAAACAACAACTCACGCTTCTCCGTCTGCCGTGTCGTCGCAATCACCATACAGCCCATATCCTTCAAAATATCAATCACCGCCCGCCCCACCGATGACGTCCCCGCCCGCACCAACACCGTCTGTCCCGCCGTAATCCCCATCGCTTCATGCACCACCCCCCACGCTGTCAAATACATCTCCGGCAACGCCCCCAACTCGGCCCACGACAACGTCGTCTCCACCGGCATCACCTGCTCACTCGGCACCAACACATACTCCGCATAACTCCCATCATGACGCCGCCCCAAGCCTCCCATCGCCGTCGCCACCTTCTGGCCCACCTCCAAATCACTATCCGAAGCGTCCGCTACCTCCCCCACACACTCAATCCCAATCACCCGCGGCCACGCCACCGCCTCCCCCGAATGCCCCTGCCGGGTCATAATCTCCGCTCGGTTCAGCCCAAACGCCTTCACTTTGATCAACACCCACCCCGGCTTTACCACCGGCATCGGCACCTCTTCCAAACCCAAAACCGCCACACTACCCGGCTCACGAATCACATACGCTTTCATTTATCTCTCCAATTCACGCTTATATAGTCAAAATTTCTATTTAGCCACCCGCCCCACACTATTTTAGCCATATTTTCAGTAAGTTTAATATCTAATCATACTCCAACTCCCCATATTTCCCAACTTCCCTTACCATGGATAAACCACATAATCTTTCAAAAACTTCCCATATATCGGCTCCTCCTCACTCGTAATCCCCGTATAAATCGGATCCATAATCCGCGCCATCCCATCCACGATGTCCAACGGCGGATGAAACCCCTCCTCGGCCAACCGCTGCTGCTTCGGCCACGGACTCTCATCCGTCACCCACCCCGTATCCACACTATTCATATAAATCCCATCCTCCGCATACTCACCCGCCGATGTCCGCGTTAACATATTCAACGCCGCCTTCGCCATATTCGTGTGCGGATGATAATGCGTCTTATTAATCCGCGAAAACTGCCCCTCCATCGCCGATACATTAATCATAAACTTACGCTCAAATGATGACCGTAAAAACAACGGTTTCAACTGCCCACACAAAATAAATGGAGCCACCATATTCACCAACTGCACCTCTAACATCTCCACCAACCCCACCTCACTCAAACTCAACATCCAACTCGTCACCGCCCGCTTATCAATCTGTTGCCCATCTACATCTAATTCCCCCTCTGGAAATAACCTGTCCAACGTCCCCAATAAAGGAATGTCTTCCCGTTTCAATTCCAATAAATCGACATCCCCTTGGACTAATTGCGGCGCATTTTCATCTTCTGGGGGGGCGAGGAGGTGTTGGTAGAAGGATAACGGCCGTTTCACCGTCTGCGCCGCATTATTAATCAAAATATCAACCGACTCCTCCCGCTCTTCCAAATAGGCCACAAACTCATAAATCCCGCGCACATGCCGCAAATCTAACCCATATAAAAATAACCGGTGACCCCACTCATCAAAATCAGGCTCCATCTGATACCGCCGTAACCCATCCGCCGGAAACCGCGTCGTCACATACAACTTCGCCCCATTCCGCAAACAACTCAACCCCGTCTGATACCCAATCTTCACCCGCCCTCCCGTCAATACCGCCACCCGCCCCGTCAAATCACACCCCTGATACCGCTTCGCAAAATGTACCTCAGCACACTCAGGACACAAATAATGATAGAAAAAATGTAACTCCTGATACCGCTCTTTACACACATAACACATCCGTGGTGAGCGTAAAATTCGCTTCTCATCCGTATCCGGCAAACCTGCCGCCAACCCCTTGTACGTCAACGGCTCCCTCTGCGCAATCACCTCCCCAATAATCCGCTGATCATGCTCCTGAATCGCCTCCCGCTCCAACCGCCGCGCCCGCTTCCGCCCCTGCCGATTAATCTTCGCAATCAACGTCCGCACCCGCTCCCGCTCATCAATTAAACCCGGCTCCTGCGCAATCGCCTGCAAAATCTCCGTACACCGCTCCCAGTCCGCTTCCGTAAATTCGTTCTTCATCAACCCATTCCAACCCTTTCAAATTCAATAAAACCAACCACAATTCTACCTCAAATCACACACAAAACACCCTTCCAGCCCCTCCACCCATCAGTAATGACGCGGCATTATGCGCCAACCCTCACCCGCCAACGCCTAACCCCCCTCTCGCATAATGCCGCGTCCCCCCTAACCTAACCACCAACATCACCTCCCCTCGGCCTCCCGCCCCTCCCCACTCCCTTCTACCCGCCAATTTCCGTAATGACGTGGCATCGCACGCCTCACATCACCCGCCAACGCCTAACCTCCTCTCGTGCGATGCCGCGTCCCCCTAACATCACCTCTCTCATCACCCCCCCCTCGGCCTCCCGCCCCTCTCCACCCCCCCTCTCACTACCTCCCCTCC
>DATHYN010000264.1:0-5961 GCA_035459145.1 Anaerolineae bacterium
TAGGCTAAATTGACAGAATAACGGCTTGAAATGGTGGTGGTGGTAGTCGATGCCACCGCCACCAACGAGAGGCATACAAGGCGAAAATGAGAGGTTAGAATGAGCGTAACACCCATAAGCATATGTGAGGGTGAAGACCCCCTGAACAACAACAGCACTTTATGGTACAATAACTATGTGGGGCATTACATCAAAACCCACATCAACAATATTTTGAGCTTATCAGTAATGGGTAGGCAAAAAAAAAGGCCATTGCTTGCAACAATGGCCAATTAATATATTAGGTTGGGCACCATCTTCATCTACACAGTCCCTCGCTAAGTATACTCCTTATCACTTAGTATAGAGCAAACTGTTGACGAAAGCAAAAATTTTCAATGTGAAGTAAGTGCCTCTTATATGACATAGGAGGTTTTTTTATGTCAGAAGTTAACAGTAGTATTATAGCACATAATTCGCATAGTGATAAGGGTAGGCTATCCCCATATAGGCTACATGTAAGGCAGACCGCAAGGGCGCTTTACAACCTTTACAACGGTCACCGAGGGGCTAACGTAATTCCCACCGGTGGCCACACCCTCAACGACCGAAAACAACCCCTAATTAATTGGGCAGACTGGCAAACAGACCGCCAAAAAACAAGCGACGTTTTAAGTTTTCCGTGGGAACGGGCGACTGGTTTGGCGGTGATGAGTGGAGTCAATGGGTGGCGAGTGTTAGACATTGACGCGCACAAGGGCGGCGGGCGGGTTGAAGTCAAAATGGTTAACCGCTTACTTGCCGCGTTGGGATTAGGGATTGAGTATGAGTGGGTATGGAGGAGCGGCGGGGGTGGGGTGGGCATTGCCCTATTCTGTGATGATGACGAGTTAAGCGACGAACTGAACAACGATAAGCGCATATGGTGGTGGGAATCTAACAAAACAGATGCCAGTTATCACCATATCGAGGCGCGGTGGGCGAATGGTTACACCCTAGTACCACCATCACTTCACCCCAACGGGAGCAACTATAAATGGCGGTATCGTAACCTACCACAGACCCTACCCGCAACGCTTGACCCACACCTCGTCACCAACGCATTAAACCAGTTTGGTACAGTCAGGGAGAGCGACCGGAAAGGCTACAAAACGCCTCGCAGAACGGCGCGGATGACGAACGGGGGCAATGGTGACCACAAACCAGACAGCGCACTAATGGAGCAAATTAGGGGCTATGACGAGTGGATAAAATATGCGGAGAGGTTTACCGGTAGCAAGAAAGGGCGAGCCATCAAAAACACCGACCCACTAGGGAGCAAATTCTACAGAATAACCAACGGCGGCGGCTTGTTCGTCTCTGAAAATGGTTTCTACATGTTACCGGCCGAGGGTAGGGGGGTGGGTGGTGACTGCTTCCATCTCATAGCCTATGTAGAGGGCTTGAACATCGACACCCAATGGGATGAGGTGATGAGGGTGGGGGCGGGGCTGGTTGGCGCTTCTGTACCAGTTAAGGTAGATGTGGGCGATGTGGTGACCGCCACCATAGGCGGCAAACGCATCACCGGAAGAGTCAAGCAAAAACGGGAGTCCTGGGCGGGTGATTATTGGGAGTTTTTGGTCAATGGGGTGTGGCTACCTCGTCAGCTGTTGGAGGTGCAATAATGAGTAACACCCAACACCATGAGGTTATGAGCGTTGGACTAAAAAAGGGGCAATATCTAGGGGAGAAGTTAAGAGGAGAAGGGGTCAAGCTACCACGCCGCGCTTATCTGTCAGCCGGTACGGGAACGGGTAAAACAACCTACTTTTGTAAAATGGCGTTGGAAGATGACGAGCGGGTAATTATCGCCGCCAGCGTTACACCAGCCGTCAAGCAATTGCAAGATAAGTATGATGATGGGGAAGGGCGGGTGGCAGTAGCTTATGATAGGGAAAAGACACCCATCGACGCCAAAACACGCCTCATCATTTGCACCTATGACCAGATAGCCAACGTAAGCAAGCAAATAGAACGTGACAAATGGCGGCTTGTAATTGACGAGGGGCATAATATAGCCCTTGCTAATTATCGCCGCGCGGCGTTGCGGCGGGTCATTGCTGAAATTGCCAACCCTAAATGGCTACAGGTTGTAGTTATGTCAGGGACTCCACTTTATAGCCCGTTATCATGTTTTGATGACTTCGTTTTTGTTAAGGTTGAACACTGGAAAAGAACACAACAAGCCGTTATGGTGCGGTGTGAGAATGACAAAATAAGCCGGTATGATGTAGCCCTTAAAATTGCCTTATCACACGCCGAAAGCACCAAACCAACGGTTATATTCCTGAATAATAAAAGCGGCGGTTTGGATAAGTGTATAGCCGGTTTGGTGGCGGGCGGGGTCGATGCCTCCACCATTTACGCGCTAAATTCAGATAGCAAGTATGACAGTATCGGCGAACAAGTCACCACCCATGAAACATTGCCAGACAATTGCAAATTTTTCTTTTGTACCAGTGTTTTTGTGGAGTCGGTCAACCTCCACACCGAACTAGGGGCGGTCATCATTCTGTCATCTATCCATCCTGCCTATGCTGAACAACTCGTCAACCGGCAACGCGGCGACGTTGCACCGGATATAGTGTATGTGGTGACGAGCGGGCAGGGGGGCGGGTTTAATTTTAATATCAAGGGTGAATATCGTTACACCATGACCTCTCACGCGGCCGAGTTGGTGGAGCGCCAAAACAAGCTAGATGACGAGTTGTTAGCCCAAGGTGTACAACCATATAGCGAGGGTGCAAAGCGCTTATTTGGCGGCGCTTATGGGGGGATGATGCGACGGGAGGCCGAGCGGTGGACTGTTGACGAGTTAGGGGTGGTACAGCACATCACCGAGGCCACCACCCGCTATACATCAAACAACCCAATTGCATTTAAAAACATGGCAATAGCTTATGGGTGGGTGTGGCTACCAGACCAGTACGGTGACGAGCCACCAGAGGTTGACCAGAAGCGGGTAAAAGCAATTTATGAGGAGCGGAGCAACAAACGGCGAGAGGACTATTTGAAGCGGGTGGCGGATATTCACGCGAAAGGCGCGACGGGGGTCGAGGTTGAGATAATGGGTCGATATGCAGAGGGCAAAATAAAGCGGGTGGCCTCATCCGCGCTTGAACTGGAAAAGTTAACCGGTGACTGGGATATGGCTTGTAAACTGTTAGCGACCGCTAACGACAGTACGCAAGCTATTGGGCATTTGTTCGACCTTGTTACCGCTAATCAACTAAGGGAGAGCGGAGAGCCGTTTGTGGAGCGGTTAGCGGCTGAGTTTGCCGAGGGGGAGACGTTGACGAGGGATGAGAGGTTTGAGCGGTGGCGGGCAATATATGAGAGTGACCTACAAATGGCGGGTTATGTAACCGAGGTTAAGCGCTTTTCATTCTCAAATGAGCCACAAGCCCGCATAAGGAAGCAAACCATTGACCAGCTAATTAGACTACTTTATGAGGTGCAGAGTAAGCGCCGACGAGTAGAGGGAGGTACAGAACGTTATTATGAGGTGGTAGGGCTTGACCCACTAGGGGCGGCGGTAAGGGATGGTGACGAGATGTTATTGAAAGGCTATGAGTTAAGAGGTGGTAACGAGTAGCAGGGGTGTGACCACCCCTTCTGACTATATTATTAGAGAGAAGGGGTGGTTACAGTACCTCACATAGCTTATGTAGGTGAATCACTTCCATAAGCTATGAACATTACATTATTCACAACCTTCTCTATTAACCAGAGAATTACACAAAAGGAACTAAAATGCTGAAAACAACATTAACCCCCTACACACCAGATACAAACTGCCTACGATGCGGCGGACGTTCTCACAACCTCTATTACACCGACGAACAACGGGCGGCGATTGCCGAGGCCGAGTGGTGTACCTGCTTCGATGGCACACACCAACCGCTTAACAAAGTGCTATTGGCGCAATGTGTGAGTTGCGGCCGTGAAAACACCGAACCAAGCGACTTATGCGAGTGCGGCGAATGGTTTATGCCATTTGATGCTAGCTTAGAATTCTTGAAAGATGAGGGTGAAATGACGGCCGTGTGGATTGTGCCACAATATATACCAGTGAGTGAGGGCGCTACCTCGTCACCAGCTGAGGATAAGCCATTCTATAAAAAACAACCACCGGCGCTTCTCACTGCTATTGCCGGTTTCGTGGTCGGCGTGATGTGGTCGGCGCTTGTCACCTCGGCCGATAGCGGGCGATAGGCTATAGTGGGGTGGGGGGCTACCTCGTCACCGGCGCGGGTTTACAATGGGCGGTTAACTGGTTTAACCCAATTAACGTTATAAAAGGGGTGGGCACGGTTAGAAAATTGAAAAGTGAAAAGTGGTAAATAGGCGTGGGGGGGATGGCGGGCGGCCGTGCCGATGACGAGCGGGGGCGCTGGTAGGGTAGGGAGGTGGGTAGTGACACCGCGTCAGTACCCAATTATCAAAAAAACACCGCATAAGCCTATGATACTCCCTCCTCGTCACCACCACCGCCTACCCATTGCCCTAACCGGTTAAAACCTAGTTGTAAGGCATGACGCGGGCAGTACCAGTATACAAGGCCGGTATCAGGCCAAACACACCGGACGGCGCTTTTCCCACATTGCCTACCTACCATTACTAAACATTGCATCATCTTACTCCCTGCTAGCTTTACATAACGATATGTAACAATTGTATCATAACTTTCGAGTAAGAATACACCCATGCAAACTGTAACAAACTCTAAACGAGGGTTGACAAAGTGTTACAGAGCGTGATATACTATCTGCATAGACGTAATACATCACTTTGGAGGTTCTCATGGGTTTAGTAGCATATTATCGGGTAAGCACAAAAAAGCAGGGCGCGAGCGGGTTAGGGTTAGAAAGCCAACGGGCTATTATTTGCCATTATCACAATTGTGATACTTTCGTAGCGGAGTTTACCGACGTAATGAGCGGTAAGAACGCCGACCGGCCAGAATTGCAAAAAGCTATTGACCTATGCGTGAGTGAAGGACATCACCTAGTAGTAGCTAAGGTTGACCGGTTAAGCCGTAACACTGAGGATGCCCTAATTATTTATGATAAACTCGACCAACGCCTATACTGTTGTGATATTCCCAACCTCGACAAATTCACATTGACGATATTCATGGCGATTGCAGACCGCGAACTAGAATTAATTAGTATCCGCACCAAAGCGGCGTTGGCGGCGAAAAAAGCGCAAGGGGTGGAGTTAGGCAAGCCCGAAAATTTAACACCAGAGGCGCAAGCAATGGGCAGTAAAGCAATGGCGAAGCAAGCCAAGAAAGCATATAAAGCAGAGTCTAACTATATTCAGATGATGCGGGATAGGGGTTGGAGTTTCCGCCAAATTGCCGACCAGCTAAACACTGAAGGTAAGACCACCCGCAACGGTCGAGAGTTTAAAGCAATGACTGTGAAGCGGATTTTAGACCGGATTCAGGTGTAACAGACGGGGGGAGCGCTAGACGTAATACGTCAGGAGGCGATTATGGATCATTCAGGCGATAACAACCCAAATTTTAAAGAAGGGCGAAAGGTTACAGTATCATTCAGGACAACCGAGGAGCGCCGCGTGGCCGTAAAGGAATTGGCGGCGGCAATGTCCACCACCGACGATAAAAAAACGGTATCCGACGTATTAAACCAGCTGATAGACGATGCCTATGATGCCCACAACCAACAAACCGAAGCTTTCCTACCTGCATCACCGCCAGCTCGTCACCGCCCTACTCCACCGCCTACCTCGTCACCAGTGCCCACCACCTCGGCCGAGGGCAAGCCAACGCCACCACCACCGGCTAACATATCATTTGATGAGGCGATTGAGATATTAAAGCGCAATGGGGGTGTGAGAAAGCTACCACGCCGCCAATTGTGGCACTTTGGCAAACACAAGATACGATTAGATGAGGATGGGATAATTGAGGAG
>DATHYN010000265.1:0-16442 GCA_035459145.1 Anaerolineae bacterium
GTTAAAACCGCCATCAATAATACCATCACCAACCCACTATCAGCTGGTTGCGATGACAAATCATTTGCCGAAGCATCGCGCAACACAACCGCTAACGGATCTGTCGACGTTTGCACAAAAGACAACTGCTTAATACCACCATTCAATTCTGTATAATCAAGCTCAATCGGTGCCGGCAAGGCCACCATATTACGCGCTCCATTATTTATCGGACAATTCACATCATCACTACTATCAAAGGTCGGCCGGCTTCCATTCGTCTCACTCAAATCACAAGTAAAATTAATAATCACCCGAATCGTTTGGAAATTATTCGGGGCAACACACCCTCCATAATTGGCACATTCCCCCAAACTATCTTCGCCATAGGTCAATGAAAAAACACCATTAGAAGCCATACCAGGCACAATGAAATCATTAGCAACAAGTTGCCCCGTTGATAAATTAATAACAAACACCTCCGCCCCAAATGTCCACGGATCTAATTCAATACTATCAATCAACGTCCCCTGAACACCACCAAAGGCCAAAGCATTACCCGTTGACAACAGCATCCCCAAAACCAGCAAACTACCTAAAATATATTTTTTATACATACCAAACTCCTTAATTTAAAACAACAACTAGGAATAAGGAAGACTGTACTTTTATTTCACAAATTTTCAATTTTCCATATACCGCAGAATTATAGAGATTATCAACCTGTTCGTCGAGCATCCAATAGTCCTATTCAACAACTATTTTCACCAGCACCATCATCATCTGCCCCATCATCTTGCACCACCAGCGTCTAAGTTATTTAACCTAAAGACTTTGGGCATGGTTCATATTCCTTTACAACTCACTGTACACAACCACACGCAATATGTCAACCCCTACCAATGGACTGTCATACCTGTGTAAGCAGGTATCCACTCCTAAAGTCACCTTTGATTACGCCTTCTCTCGCACAATGCCGCGTCCCCCTAACCTAACCTCTGTCATCATCTCCCCTCGGCCTACCCCCTCCCCAACCACCAGCTCCGCCATCAACCCCACTCAACATTTATTCATCAAAACGCCCCTTCACCCACCCCCAACCCAAAAACACCAATTTAAGAACAGTAACTATTCCTCTAGCAAGGCGCTCATATTAGGATAAAGCGGGTGACTCGCTTCATTTTGTTGACACCAATGACGAATAGCATCATGAATAGGCGGCCTGATTTGCGGAGTAATAGCATATTTTAACAGCCAAGCGGCCGCTTTGGGACGCAAGTGGGGGCTAGCCAGCCACATTAAATAAAGTTCAAAAACACGCATATCTGGCCACACACCCCATAACGCTTCGAACCCATATTCCCATGACGGATCATCTAATCTATGTTGCAACCAATTAATCACAAACTGAATCAAACCATCTGACTGAATGCGTGGATACCGTGAGCCCGCCCATTTTAATGTTTTCTCAGCCACACCATAAATTTCTGATGTCGCTTCTGGTTGTTGGCCGACCCATGTGCGCGCCCATTCGAAGATAGTGGGGTGGATATGTTGACGGGGCCATATGTCGAGGAACTCTTCATATATATAGCTCCATTGTGGATTATCCCTTTGCGAAAGGGTATCTTGGAGCCATTGGGCGGCCAGGAGACAGAGCGCTTTTTGTTGTCGACGTGTGAGGTAGACACTATGCCGTTTCAAGGTTATCCATATCCAATTCCATACATCTGATTGTGGGTAGTTCCGCAAATAACCAAACCCTATTTCTATATTTTTTTGATAAGTTGCTGACTTTAATTGCTTGATTTGCTGCCAGAACTCTGTTTTAGATAATTGTCGCTTATGATATTGCCAAAGAAGTTGTTTGGCCTGTTCGTTATACCCGCTTTGATAAACCTCTAAACATATTTGCCAAACAAATGGCCACTCATCACGCTCATCACGGCCATTAAGCCACTCAAAACCACGCAGCAGAAGTTGTTGACAATCAATATTATTGGGCAAATCATCGGTTTGAATGAGCGTTCGCCAAACATGAGACCATTCATTACGCTCATCACGGCCATCGAGCCACTCAAAACCACGCAGCAGAAGTTGTTGACGATCGATATTGTTGGGCAAATCATCGGTTTGAATGAGCGTTCGCCAAACATAAAACCATTCACTACGACCATCACGGTCATTGAACCACTCAAAGCCACGTAGCAGAAGTTGTTGACGATCAATATTGTTGGGCAAATCATCGGTTTGAATAAGCGTTCGCCAAACATAAAACCATTCACTACGGTCATCACGGCCATCGAGCCACTCAAAACCACGCAGCAAAAGTTGTTCACGGTCTATTTGATTGGGCAAATCATCGGTTTGAATAAGCGTTTGCCAAACATAAGACCATTCATTACGGTCATCACGGTCATTCAGCCACTCATAGCCACGTATCAGAAGTTGTTGACGATCAATGTTGTTGGGCAAATCATCAGTTTGAATGAGCGTTCGCCAAATATAGAACCAATCAGTTGCATTGACATTGGCTAAAAGCCACTTATAGCCTAGCAAAAATAAATCTTGGGGGGGAATAGTTGTTGCTGGCAATAATGGATATTCTGCTATTTTTTGCCAAACAAATGACCAATCATTACGGTCATCACGGTCATCAAGCCACTCAAAGCCACGTATCAGAAGTTGTTGACGGTCTATTTGAATGGGCAAATCATCGGTTTCAATAAGCGTTCGCCAAACATAAGACCATTCATTACGGTCATCACGGTCTTTGAGCCACTCATAGCCACGTATCAGAAGTTGATAACGATCTATATTGTTGGGCAAATCATCGGTTTGAATAAGCGTTTGCCAAACATGCGCCCATTCATTACGGTCATCACGGCCATTAAGCCACTCATAGCCATGTATCAGAAGTTGATAACGATCTATATTGTTGGGCAAATCATCAGTTTGAATAAGCGTTTGCCAAACATGCGCCCATGCAAGATTATCCCACTGGCTTCTTTGACTAAGCCATTGTTCACCCCGTACACAAAGTGTCAAGTGAATTGGCTTTATTTCCCATAAATTCTGCCACAAAATCCCAAATTGATTATGATTACTGTATAAATTATTGATTGCTTCTTGCCATGGATCTAAATCAGATTGACTAACTTTTTCTTGCAACCGTTGATCAACAGCTATCCAAGTCGCCCAATGACTCCAAAACCAAACTTGATAATAAGCAGACAATTGTGGATACTGTTCTTGCCAAATCTCCCACAATTCTGCTCGTAAATCGTCATGCGCACATTGGGCATAAATGCGCGCAGCCGCTTGTTCTTGCCAGAAATCGCTATGGGTCTCTTCGCTGGCTAATTCGTGCGCTTTAACAATTCGGTTTAATAGAAGCGAGGCGAAGGTGGGCATGGTAGTCAAGGCTTGTTTGAAAGCCTGGATAAGATCTTCACTACGTTCATGCTTTTCACTATCGGGGCGCAAGGCACGGTAGATGGCGTCGCTGAGATGGGGGTGAGTAAGGCGAATATTGCCGCGGGCATCTTCAGTTTGGTTAAGGGTAAAATCTCGGTCTTGATTAAGGCGGGCAAAATCATCTTTCTCTTTGGCCGTTAATTGATCCGTTAACCAACTAGCTGGCGGCCATAAATAAAGACGGTTCAACGCTAGAATAGGGGTCAGGATTGGTTTGAGGGAGTCGGGAATACGTTGTCTAAACCGCTGTGCAAATTCACGCAAGGAACCCGCATCCAGTTCAGCCATCATCGACATAAAGAGCCCTTCACTTTCCGCAAAGGCCGTTCCGGTGGATACGGGCTCTCTTTTTTGGGTATGTTGTTGATACCATTGCCTAATTTGCCCAAATTCTTCTTGTTCAATCGGGTCTAGACGCCAGTTTTGGACAACAATTTTGTCGGAACGGGTCTCTTCAAAACGGGTAAAATGCTCTGTGGGACTACAAGTAATTAAGATAGGCCAATTTTGCTGATAACTATCACTCCGTCTTAATGCCCGACTGATGGGCGTTAAATCTAGCTCAGCGCGTGCTTGGAGGGTATAAAAATCATCGATAAAAATATAGACAGGCACATTATCTGGCACTTGATAATATGGCCATCGGTCAATGACTGTGGGTAAAGCGTCATTATCATCTTGAAGCCATAATATATGGGCTTGTTTTTCATGTAAAATGATATGTTGCATTAATTGAAGCAGCAAAACGCTTTTGCCAGTGCCAGAACGACCATGAATCCAAAGTGTGGATAGCACAGGTTCTTCATCCTCTTGCCGTTGACGATGCGCTTGTTGAACCGCTTTTAATGTTGGCAAAATGGCTTCGATACGCTCTCGGCGAGGCATCAACTGTTGCCGACGTAAATGGGCTAATTCGATTTGCTGGCCTATCACAACTTTGGTTGTCTGTCTATTGCTAGGAATAATATTTTGCGGGTCTACCCATTCTCCGGGCAACTTTAACTGCATCAATCGATCCAGTTTTTCTTTGATTTCCTCCTTGAAAACAGTTAATTGACTCGATAATTGTTGAATATCTGCGGTAATTTGGGACCAACATTGATTCCAATCCACTTGCTGTTCATTAATTTGGTCAGTCAGAGCCGTTAAACTACATAATATTTGGCTGATTTGCCATTTTGCTGGGGCGAATGTAGCTAAATCAGCCTGCATTTGGTCTAGTTTTTCGTCTATTTCGGCATGTTGGGTGGCTAGAAGCTGTAGCAGGGTTTGTTGAAAATGTTGACTATATTGTCGCCATAGTTCGACATCACGATCGAGTTGGGCACCGAGATGAAAGTTGATACGTGGGTAGAGACGGCGTTGGATATGGCGGCGAATATTGTAGATATCACGGCCATCCACTCTCTCTACCGCATCCAATAAATCCGTATAATCAGCTAGAAAAGGGTCAAGCTTGTCTTGAAGCCATTGGCTACTGAGATTTCCCCAATTTTGCCAACTTTCGGTAGCGGGGATAGGTGTCGTACTACTGCTAGCAGGAAACCATTCGCCAGCCACATCATAGAGACTTTGCCAAAATTGACACACATCCGGAAATAGTTCTGGAGCCCGATTCTGCAGGAATTGGTTGGGATAATTGGTATCACCATGAGTAGGGCGACGGGGCCAAGAACCACAATCATTACCGGCAACATCAGCCACACCTTCTTGACAGGCATGGCGAAGTGCTTCTTGCAAACGGTTACGGTAAGGTGCCGGTAAAGGGGAAGCCTCTGAACCTGCCAATTTTTGCTGCAATAACGCCGGAAGGTCTCGCAATTGATCCCCAGCAAGACCACCTAACGCTTCTTGCAGAATATCTTGCATGGAGGGCATATAGTTTTGAAGCCAATACCCCACAGCCGTACCCACCACAGCCCCAGCTGGACCAGCTAGGGACACACCTATGAGTGAACCTGCTAATGGTGTACCATCCATATAAAATCAACCTATTATCAGACAATAATTCATGGTCTTCATTATAACAAACGTTAACCAATTTGATAAATAATGGGAGAACAGATTTCAACTGAACCCAACTCCTAACCTCACATTCCGCACCTAAAAACCCATATTCATACAAATCACTTTACAAAATCACAGCCCAACAAGATCTGTCATACCTACGCAGGCAGATATCCACTTCACCGCCCCATCATTCCCCAAGCCCGTTTCAACGGGCGCCACCACTAGCACGGTGTGTTCACACCCGTGCGGAACGCGGCTGAAGACCCTCACCTCTCAACGTATTCCCTCCTCATCCCCCCCACTCCCATGCCACCCGCCCGTAATGACGCGGCATTGTGCGCCTAACCTCACCCACTAACGTCAACACCCCCTCTCGCACAATAGCTTGCCCTGAGCTTGTCGAACGGGCCGCGTCCCCCCTAACCTCACCTCTCACATCACTGCACCTCGGCCTCTCGCCCCTCCCTACGCCACCTCAGATCAGCCACCTCACCCCTCCCCCTCAATCACCCCCCTCGCCTGCGCCGCCATCATCGGAATCATCTGCCCCATCATCTCAAACCGCTGATCCTTCGTCTGCCCTCGCAAATAACGAATATAAATCTGGGCAATAATCACCACCACCCGAAATAACCCCAACGCATGATAAAACCGTATATCCGCCACCGACCGCCCACTCCGCTCCCCATACCGCGCCACCAACTCGGCCCGCGTCAAAAACCCCACATCCCCAATCGGCATCATCGCCATCGCCTGCGCCGCCGGCGGATCCGCCGGCTCCGTCCAATACGTTAACAACGCCCCCAAATCCGACAACGGATCCCCCAATGTACACATATCCCAATCAAAAACAGCCACCACCCGCCCCGGATCCGCCGGATCCAACATCACATTATCCAATTTGTAATCGTTATGCACCAACGAAAACTGACCCGTCTCCGGCACATTCGCTTTCAACCATTGATAGACCTCCTCCATCACCGGCACCTCCTCATGCTTCGCCTTCTCCCACCGCCGATACCACCCCTCCACCTGCCGCTCAATAAACCCCTCCGGCTTCCCCAAATCCCCCAAACCCAACGACTCATAATCAACCGCATGAAAATCCACCAACGTATCCACCAACGCCTCACTCATCCGCCTCGGCCCCCCCTCAACCCCCTTAAACACCTTCGGTATCGACCGCCGCACCACCACCCCTTCCCGCCGCTCCATCACCAAAAACGGGGCTCCAATCACCCCCTCATCCTCACAATATAAAAACGCCCTCGGCGCCTGCGGAAACGCCTCATGCAACACCGATAACACCTTAAACTCCCGCCCCATATCATGCGCCGACTTCGCCACCGGCCCCAACGGCGGCCGCCGCAACACATATTCATGCTCCCCATAATCCAATAAATAGGTCAAATTCGCCGCCCCTCCCCCAAACTGTCGCACTGTCAATGCCCCCTCACTCCCCACCAATTTACCCCGTAAATAATCGGCCACCGCCCCCTCATCAAACCGCTCATCTTCCCGTACATCAATCGTATCTTTCATAACTCAATCCTTGCACCTCTGCAAATAATCCTATTCCAATCTTTTTATATCCCAACCCATTAAGACTGTAACAGAATTAATCTAAAAAATCACCATCACAACTCACCTTATTCACAAATAACCCGAACAACCCTAATCTGACCTCTAAATCAACAAAAAATCCCCAAAATCCCCAAAATCCGCGTTCTAAACCACCAAACCTTACCCTTAAATACACTCACAATAGCAAATTCCAACATCTTTCCGTTACAATCTATTATCACCCAAATCCACCATCCTGACCATCTCCCTCTCACCACCAATCCCCCGCATAATTCAACCTGTCCCCAACCAATAATCTCCAGTATAATCAAAATCATCAACATTCACTATTAAGGAGCAATCCGATGCCTCCATCAAACCCACACGCAACCACAAAACCAACTCGTTTCCTCTCCTATCTCATCATCTTTGCCCTTCCCCTCTCCGCCTTCTGGCCCCTCGGCCCCCCCACCCTCGGCTACCTTACCCCCCACTACGACCAACCCGCCCTCTTCTGGGCCGATATCCCCCTCCTCGCCCTCCTCCTCGCCCTCCTCATCAAACGCCCCTCACGCACCACCCCCATCCCCGAACTTCACTTAGCTCTCATCACCATCATCACCCTCGCCTTTATCACCGCTCCCTTTGCCCTCTATCCCACCTGGGCCTTCTACACCGCTTGCCGCTGGCTCTTTACTCTCACTATCTACTACTGGTTCCAACAAAAAAATTTACCTCTCACCCCCATCATCACCTGCTTCCTCCTCACCCTCTCCCTCCACACCCTCATCGGCCTCGCCCAAATCTATGCCCAACAACCCCTCGGCCTCCCCGCCGAAATGACCCTCCCCATCACCACCATCCGCGCCTCCATCCTCCAAATCCCCAACCAACCTAACTGGCTCCGCCCCTATGGCCTCACTTTCCATCCCAACGTTCTCGGTGGCTATCTCGCCGTCGCCCTCATCCTCGCCATTCCCCGCCT
This sequence comes from Anaerolineae bacterium, assembly GCA_035459145.1. GTDB lineage: Bacteria > Chloroflexota > Anaerolineae > Promineifilales > Promineifilaceae > DATHYN01. The sequence continues at coordinate 8,015 of DATHYN010000265.1, forward strand.
TAATCAACCCCTCATCCGCCTCTTAACCCCCCTCCTTTGCCTCGGCCTCTTCCTCACCTTCTCCCGCTCCGCTTGGCTCGCTACCACCTTAACCCTCCTCCCCCTACTCAGCTACCTGCTCTGGCAAAAGCAGCTCAACCACCGCCCCCTCTTGCAAACTTCTCTACTTACTATCCTCACCCTCTCCCTCGCCGTCCTCATCTGGCACCCACAACTACGCTCACGCCTCCCCATCCCCCAACCTATTAGCTCATCAACAATAATACCTACCTCACCTGCGCCCCAAAATAACCCACCACCTACCCCAAATAACCCACCACCTCCTGATGACGTTGAACATGTTTCACTTAACGAACGTTTACAGCTCAACCAAGCCGCTATCCGCAGTATCATCCGCCATCCTCTCACCGGCGTCGGCGCCGGTAATTTCTCCCAATATGTCGCTCGTTACGAAACCAGACAAATCCACCCACATCCTGTCCATAACGTCTTTCTTCTCATCTTCACTGAAATCAGTTTCATCGGTGCCGCTTGTTGGCTCCTCATCTGGCTCACCTGCCTCCAACTCCTCTATCGCCACGCCGCCCACGCCTCCCCCACCGCCCTCGCTTTCATCACCGCCTTATTCGCCCTCGGCCTCATCAGCCTCTTCGACTTCTACCCCTGGGGGCTACCCGCCGGCCAACGTCTCTTCCTCTTTTTATTCGCCCTCGTTAACCGCACTTGGACTTCTCTATGAACAATCGTCACCACCACACCCTCTTATTACTCATCCTCCTCAGCTTTGTCGCTTTCCACTACCTCCGCACCATGCCCCCCTCCCTCTACGCCTACGACAGCATTGAAATCGCTGTCGGTGCCGCCACCCTAGGCATCATCCACAGCCCCGGCTACGCCGTCTACCTTCTCCTCGGCCACCTCTTCACCTACCTCCCCGTCGGCGATATCGCCTACCGCTTACATCTCCTCTCCGCCACCGCCACCTTAGCCACTCTTCCCCCTCTTTGCTGGCTTTGCTACCAACTCACCCGCCACCCTCATCCCGCCTACATAGCCACCCTTACCTACGCCTTCACCTACTACGCCTGGTCTCTATCCATCATCGCCGAGGTCTATACCTTCCAACTCTGCCTCTTAGCCTATATCATCACCGCTTTATACCATTGGCATACCCATCAAAAACCATCAACCCTTTATCTCGCTACCTTTTTATTTGCCCTCTCCTGTGCCAATAGCCCCATCGCCCTCTTCTGGTTACCAGGCCTACTCATTTTCCTCAAACCATCTGCCCAGTCCGATAAAACTTGGCGCCAATTATATACATCTCGCTATCTCATCCCCCTCACTATCGCTACCATACTAGGCCTCCTCCCTCTCCTCTATCTCCCTTGGCGCTCATCCGCTAATACGCCTTTCAATTATATCGGTATCTACGATGCCCAAGCTATCTACCACCCCTTCGACCTTTCCCAACCCCAAAACCTCTTCTGGTATCTGCGCGGTGGCCAATTCAATAACCAACTATTCGGCTACTCCCTCACCCAACTCCCCCAACAACTTTTCACTTTTACCCATCAACTATGGGCCGCTTTTCTGGGCATCGGCCTCCCCCTCGGCCTCTGGGGCTGGTCACGCCTCATCAAACAACACACCATCCCCACCCTCGCCCTCACCACCATCACCCTCAGCCACGCCACCTTCTTCATCACCTACCGCGCCATCGATAAAGATACCATGTTCCTCCCCGTTTACTTTATCTGGACCATTTTTATCGCCGCCGGTATCACCAACTTACAAGACCTCATCACCTCCCTCACCTCCAAACCCTTAACCACCTACCTAAAACCAATCTTCTGGCTCCTCCCCCTCACTCTACTCCTCATAAACTACAATTATGTCGATCTCCATCAATTTAACCACACCGCCACCATCACCCAACAACGTCTCACCAATCTTCCCCCTAACAGCTACTATTTCGCTATCTGGCACGAAGCCACCGCCCTCGAATATTATCAAATCATCGATCATCAACGGCCTGATATCACTGTCATCAACACCTTCTTCGTCCCGCCACCCAACCGCATCCCCTTAATCAATCATCTTTTAACCCATAACCACCCCGTTTACATAGATCGCATTGACACAATCATCAAAACAAACTATGCTTATAAACAACACGAATTTGGATTTGAGCTCTCTTTACTCAATCCCTAAAAAGGAATATGCTAATGAAACCGATTACTAAACTAGCTGTTTTAGCGCTGATCTTAGCCACCAGTCTCCTGCTCCTCCCTTTTATAGGCATTCCCTATACCTCCCTCCAAGCCCTCGGCCTCAACCCCCTCGGTTACTGCAATGCCAATATCCCCCCCGATGTCAACATCAGCTTTGACCCCGCTATCCCCAACAGCATCTTCCTCGACTGGTCAACCGGCCCCCTCAATCCCGAAACATACGAAGTTCTCCGCGCCACAACTCCCCATTTCTCACCACTAGACACCAATACAACCACCCTCATCTCTAATTACACCAACACAACCTATACCGATGTCGGCATCAACGATGGCTCCACCTCGTACTACTACATCGTCCAAGCGACCAACAGCTGTGACGATCCACCAGCCTATAACAGCGATAGCCAAACTTCCATCTACCACTACCCCCTCACCCCCGGCACCACCGCTCTCCAAATCGCCACCCTAAAATAAGAATCCCATTCCACCTCAGCCAAACAACTATACAACAACTCCTTACCAATTCCCATAGGCGTACACACAGTAAATACCTGTATGCGCCTATTTCTCCCCACTTTCATCCCGGCAAACGATCTACCACCGCTCCCTCATCCATTCATACATCCTCTTCATCATCCATCGGTATACCCCTCATTTAGGCTCTTCATTTCGTAATGTTTCAACTAATAAATGCACAGTTGTACAAGGATTGTCATGCGCCGGATTATGATATTCACCATAACTTGCTAACAATCTAGCTGCATTTTGAATAGCAACAGACTGTTTATCCATCAAAACATCATAGATACCAATAATATTTTTTTTGTATTCAAATCCCAAACATGCTGTTAAACGTTCTTTGTAACTAGACCGAGAAATCGCTGCATTATGATAATGATAATGCAACAAATACCAAATCTCAAAAGCTTCATTAGAATAAGCTACTTGAACCCCTTTCTGCCGGGCTAAATTTAATGCGTTATTGAAATTGTCACTTGGAAAATCATCCTTATCCATAACAACCCAGACCTCGTCATAATTACCTTTTTCTTTAAGCGAAATCGCTTCTCTCACTAACCGTAAGGTATTATCACCAACACCAACAATTTCACACAACTCTTTGGCAACTTTAAACGATTCAAAATAATTAGGTTCCGTTCGCTCACCTTCACACACGATCAAAAACCTTTTCCGCAAATGACGCTTATTTTTCTTTCGCTTGCCACTATTTTGTCCCCGTCGCTTATACTCCTCCCTTTTACTCATTCATCTCCCCCACTAACCGTTTTATATTACCTAAATAAGGAATAGCACCATACTTCCCAGCTATATAATCGGATTCAAATGAAGCATCATACCTAACCGGCAGTTCATACTCTACCAAAGAATACAAATCAGTTGCTCCATATCGATTTTTCTCAGTAAACCAAATCTGGTCCCGTCGAAAAAGTTGATTATCTAAAAGATTCGTATCATGTGTTACAAATATTAATTGAGCATTATTGGGATTGGTGTAATTAGAATTAAAAAGTTCAATAATATGCCGCGTGATTAGCGGATGCAAGCGAGCATCAAGTTCATCTATAAACAGTACCTGCCCTTTTTGAAGAGCGTACAAAATTGCGCCAGAGAGTGAAAATGCTTTTTTTGTACCTTCTGATTCATGATTATTTAAATCAAATTCTACTTGTCCAACTACTTTATTAGATTTATCATAACGATTATGTATAGTTTTGACATCATAACTGATTATGGGTTCCCATGGTGCTTCAAGCAATTCGACTTGTTCCTGCTGTGAGAGCGTTGAGTTTTTGATTACCTGTTTAAGATAAGTCCAATTAGGCGCATTTTTTTCTGCTCTAACATCTGATATACCCAAATCTATTTGGCGAATAAACTTTGATATTTCCAGACCTATTGTTCCTTCAAATATTTGCTCAACTGTAAAATCAAAGTTACTAAAATCATTTAACCCTGATATCATCCTAGCATTTTTAAACCAACTTACAATCTCTCCTGCCATACGACCATTCCACTGATCAACAACAGAAAGAAATAATGCATTTTCTCTCGTTCTCGCTTTGAGATCATCTTGCCCTTCGCGAAAACCACTCCGATTATGCTCTATCTGCGAACCTTCTCGCCAAAACAATTCAGTTTCCCGTTTCTTTGTTCGATACAACCATTCTGTATGAACACGTTCGCGCTCAACCTCAAATCCATATCTATAGCGAATACCTTCTATCAAAAAAACCGCTTCGAAAAATGATGGTTTGTCATCTGTTTCTGTACTTAACAAGAATGGCTGTATATCTATTCGGGATTGTGATGTACCTTCTGTAGAATGAAGAACAAAATCTTTCATAAATGCAAAAGCGCGTAAAACATTGCTCTTCCCACTTGCATTAGCCCCATAAATGGATGCTGACTTAAGTAAAGAGACATTCCCAATGGAAAAAAGATTTTCTCTGTCCAAATCCTTATTCTTCGCTGTTATATTAGCCGCCACCATACTAAAAGTTACCGTCTCTTTAAACGAGCGAAAATTCCCCACGCTAAATGTCATCAACATAATCGACTCCTTACGCTGTGTATTCGAGAAAAATTCTCAAATAAACCAATTAACTTCGTGCATAAAGTATATTAACATATTACAAACACAATAGCAAAACCTGGATCCCCCTCTTCCAAGAAGCTTCGCATAATCTCCCCCCCCACCTAACCGCCCACAAAGCTTCCCCCAATATCCCCTAATACCGCTTTAATATCCTTCTCGCCACCGACGCCTTATGCACTTCATCCGGCCCATCATAAATCCGCGCCGCCCGCTCATGCCGATACCAATACGCCAACGGCGTATCATCCGTCATCCCCAACGCCCCATGCGTCTGTATCGCTCGATCCAACACTTTACCCAACACCCCCGCCACATAAAACTTAATCAACGAAATCTCTTCCCGCGCTTTATACGCCCCCTTCGTATCAATCACCTGCGCCGCCTCTAATACCATCAACCGCGCCGCATTAATCTCCGCTCGGCTCTCCGCAATCCAGTTCTGAATCGTCTGCTTACTCGCCAACGGCTCACCCGGATTTAACTCTCGCTCTAACGCATACGTACACATCAAATCAAACGCCCGTTCACATATCCCAATCCACCGCATACAATGATGAATCCGTCCCGGTCCCAATCGCTCCTGCGCAATCGCAAACCCATGCCCCTCCTCACCCAACAAATGACTCACCGGCACCCGCACATCCGTATACCTCACCTCCGCATGACTCGCATAATCATCTCCCGCCTCCCCCATCACCGATATATTCCGCACCAACTCAAATCCCGCCGTATCCGTCGGCACAATAATTTGGCTAGCCCGATGATGTGGTTTCTCTTGATCAGGATTCGTAACGGCCATGACAATCGCAAACGCCGCCCCATCCGCCGACGACGTAAACCATTTATGCCCGTTAATCACATACTCATCCCCGTCCCGAACCGCCGTCGTCCCCAAATGAACCGGATTCGACCCCGCTAACCCCGGCTCCGTCATCGAAAAACAGCTCCGTATCTCCCCCGCTACCAACGGCGCTAACCATTTCTCCTTCTGTTCCTCCGTCCCATGCTCAATCAAGATCTCAATATTCCCTGCATCTGGTGCCTGACAATTAAACAAATAATGCCCCAACGGCGACCGTCCCAATAACTCACTCACATGCGCAAACTCCACTAACGACAGCCCCACACCACCATACTCCCTCGGCACCTGCGGCGCCCATAACCCCATCTCCTTCACCAACCCACGCTTCTCCGCCAATATCGGCACCATCTCCCGAAAACTCCCCCCAATAAATGACTTCTCTAACGGATACACCTCTTTCTCCAAAAATAACCGTATCTCCATCAACATCTTTTCTACATGTACCGGCACTTGAAACAATCCCATTATTCTATCCTCTCTTCAATATCAATTAATTCATAAACTTCTGTGGTCTGCTCTCGCCCCCGTAAACGTAACGTCCCCAATGACTTAACCACCGCTCGCTCCCCTAACAACTTCTGCGTCTCCTCCCCAATATAAACATACCCTTGCAAAGCCATCTCTTGTATCCGCTTCGCTTGATTCACCGCATCCCCCACCGCCGTATAATTCATCATCGCCTCCGTCCCCAAATTCCCTAAAAACGCCTCCCCCGTATTCACCCCCACACTAAAAGTCACCTCATCATCTCTCATCGCCCGCACCAAAGCTAAGGCCGCCTGCGCCCCATGCAACGCGTGCTCCGCATCCGCCTCTGGCGCATTAAACAACCCCATCACCGCATCCCCCATAAACTTATCTAGAATCCCCCCATGTGCCTGTATAATCTCTACCGCCACACTCAACTTCTTATTCAATGCTTTCATCATTACCGTCGGCTCCATATGCTCCGCCCAACGCGTAAAATTACGCAAATCAGCAAACAACACTGTCACCTCTTGCCGTGCTCCACCCGGCCGCGCTGCCTCCGGATTCGCCAACATTTTCCGCGCTACTTCCGCCGGCACATACTGATGCAATAACCGATTCAACTTCTCCTTAGCGATAGCCAACTCTTGCGCCAACACCCCTAACTCATTCCTCTGCTGGGTAATCCTCTGCTCCAATGTTCCCTCTTTCGTCACATCCCGAATCATTACCAACAACCCCTCGGCCACCTTCTCCACCCCCAATGTCACATACCCCAACCCGCCCCCCACCCCAGCTCGTGCCACCTTCTCAATCGCAAAACCCGCCCGCTCTCCCCTCCACACCTCAGCCAACACCCCCTCCAACCCAAACATCTCCGGAAACAAATCGGTCAACACCATCCCCTCAATCGACTCCCCAACCACATCCACCAACTGACCAACCTCACTGCTAACCCGCTCAATCGCCCACCCTTCATCACAAATCACAAACCCAACACCTTGCTTCCCCAAGACTCGTTCGTATAAATCGCTCATCTAATCACCCCAAACCAACTCTTTCTGCGCTAAATAAAAAAATGCCTCTTCTACATTATCGCCCGTCTTTGCGCTTGTATAAATAACCGGCCCCCCTAACTCATCCCCCACCGCTTGCAACTGACTATCACTAATCTGCCGCTCGGCCACCAAATCCACCTTATTACCCGCAAAAACAATCCGCGCCTCCCGATTAATACCCCGCAACTGCTCACTATAATCCCACAACGCCCCCAACGTATCTGGCCGCGTCAAATCACACACAATCAACGCCCCCACCGTCCCCAACAAATAACCCGATTGCGCTCCCCGAAAATCATCCCCACCCGCCAAATCCCAAATCATCAAGTTAACCTCATCACCCCCATCTACCACCCGCTTCCGTGACACTTTCACCCCAATCGTGCTAATATAACTATCATCAAATGACCCTTCAACAAAACGTCTAATCAAACTCGTTTTTCCCACCGAAAAATCGCCTAATAAACATACTTTCTTCTGTATCACACCCATAAACTACCACCTCGGCCCTCACCACCCTCTTTCCATTCCGATAACAACACGCTCCCTCCTCTTTCACCACGCAACATCAACCCTACCCCAATGCCAACCCCGCCCCAATCATCTGCCCCCCATCCACCAAAATCGTCGCCCCCGTCGTAAAACTCGACGCCGCCGAGGCCAAATACAACGCAATCCCCGTAATCTCTTCCGGCTCCGCCATCCGCCGTTGCGGAATCGCTTTCACCACCGCATCATGAATCTGCGGCGATGCCCACAACGCTTGACTAAATTTCGTCTTCACAAACCCTGGTGCAATCGCATTAACCTGAATATTATCCGCCGCTAACTCCATCGCCAACACTTCCGTCATCATCAACACCCCCGCCTTGCTCACACAATATATCCCCATATTCGGCTGAGGCACCTTCCCCGCAATCGACGCCACATTAATCACCTTCCCCCCACCTCGCTCCTTCATACTCGGCACACACCCCTTCACCACCCGAAAATACCCTTTCAAATTCACATCAACAATCTTATCCCAATGAGACTCCTCCGCCGTCAACATCGGCCCAAAATGTGGATTCGTCGCCGCATTATTGACCACAATATCAATCCCCCCATACGCTTCCACCGCCCCCGCCACCAACGTCTCAATCGCTTCATCACTCCCCGTATGCGCCGCCAACGGCAACGCCTCTCCCCC
>DATHYN010000266.1:0-8087 GCA_035459145.1 Anaerolineae bacterium
GAGGCGATTGAGATATTAAAGCGCAATGGGGGTGTGAGAAAGCTACCACGCCGCCAATTGTGGCACTTTGGCAAACACAAGATACGATTAGATGAGGATGGGATAATTGAGGAGGCAGAAAAATACCTTAAAAGGGAGTCAACACCGCCACCACCCATCACCTCGTCACCAACGAAAAAACGGCGCAAGGGCGGCGGTTCTGCTATGATAGATATGGATACGTTGGATGACTTGTTGGAGGCAGTAGCGGGTGATATGGGCGGGAGCAAGGCCGAGTGGGCGCGGTTATGGGGCGATAAATTAAAGGGTATGATTTGGGACGAAATTAGAGAGGGAAAGTAACATGAAAATATTTCAATTCGCAGTATGTGAGGGTGGTCACCACCACTACCACGCCGACGAGGTAGGCATAACCCATGAGGGGCATGACCTCAGTCAGTTTGTACCAGTCGCCAGCTTGCGAAAGTGTAAACGATGCCAGAAGTATGTTTGTGAGCTATGCACCGATAGCGAGTCGATGGGGGATTATGCGGCCGGTGACGAGGTATTTTGCGGGCGGTGTGCTATTGGCATTGATAGCGTGACCGGTGATTACATCTATCAGGACAATTAAAACACCAGGACAATAAGCATATGCCTATGGGTGGTGGCTTGCCTCGACCTATTTTGTGGTACAATGGTAGCAATTGAATAAAAAAAGGACTAGCGATGCCGGAAAACATCCTAGTCCGTGGGCAAGTGACGTATGATCACCAACCAACGCTAATTTTAGCACAACCAACCGTTAACGGCTTATATTTTCCGTTAGCGGTTTTTTATTTTCCGAAAGGAAGGAAAGATGGAAAATTAGATAGTAGCATTTTACAAACCATTTTAGACTTACATGAGGTAAAGAATTATGTTTGATAGTATTGATTTTTTTGATGGCGATGGCGGCGGGGATAATAGCAAAGTAACGGCGGTGGCTGGCAAAATTGCATTGTGGATTCTCCACATCTCAAAAATTACCTTCCTGATTTACAGCGGGTATCATGGCGTTAGTGCAACGCTAAATTATACGGGCGGTGGCGAGGTGGCACGAATGGCGGGGATTGTGGGCATCACTACGTTAGAGATTACATTGTTTGGGCTATATATGGCTTGGCACACCCACCAAATTACCGGCGCGGCGCAATCGGTAGCGGCGGGTATCACCTACGCACTCGGTTTCACTTTGGCTTGTTTGGGCATTGTTGCCGATAGTCGTATCCATGCCGGTTTCGAGTTGGGGCAATGGTTACAAGTCTACATGGCTACCTTCTTACCACTCTCACCGGCGGCGATGGCGTTGGGGGCATTGTTTACCCACGAACTAGCACCGAGCCAACGGGCGAAGCGGGCAGAGGCCACCGCCAAAAGTGAGCTACAGCAAATTAAATTTGAGGCACAAATAGCACAACAAAAGGCGGCGGTGGAGATGGCAAAAATGAAGGCTAATATGCAACTCAATGCACAAATGAGCGCAATGAAGCAAATTGGGGCGTGGTACGGGAGCGAAGAGGCGCAAAAAGCGATCACCGGCACGGCGTTACAGAATGCACCGGCGATGCTTCGCGCGGTGGGTTTCGATGTCACCGACCAGCCCGCCACCATGACGAGCGCCAACGCCAACAAAAACACCTCGTCACCACCAACCCGCCCTACTCCCTCGGCCACCACGCCACAAACGCTTGTAAATGAGGCGGAGAGCGTCGAGGATGACGAGGTAACACCAACGCCGCCAACGCATACCAACGGCGTAACAAAGCGCGTTGTAGTCGAGGATAACACCCGCCCAAAAGCGTAACCCGCCGTTGTGCAACGTGTGGTAAAAGCATGAGCGGATCACGTAATAGAAAGTATTGCAACAATGCGTGTAAGCAAGAGATGTACAGACGGCGGCGACAACGTAACAAAAGTGATGATGTTACGACCATAGCCGTAACAAATTAGGCTAAATTGACAGAATAACGGCTTGAAATGGTGGTGGTGGTAGTCGATGCCACCACCACCAACGAGAGGCACACACGGCGAAAAAGAGAGGTTAGAGATGAGCGTAACAAAGGCGGTGGTGATAAATATATCTATCGTAATACTTTTGTAACAATTAGATGATAATCAGATTGTAGCAAACCATAAATACGTAATATGCGCATAATGTTAACTTTATAAGCATATATGGCCGATTATGCTTATAAAACAAACTGTCAAGACCATTGACACTTATTTTGTCAACAGTGATGACAGATTAGATTTAAATATCTTATGCTATAATGCAGACATGCGGGGCATTACAACTAAACCCCTCGCAACGACAAAAAATGTTGTTACCAGTAATGGGTAGGCAACAAAAAAGGCCACCGCGACGAACGATGGCCATTTGAAATATCAGATAGGTGCTAGCTTCATACACACGGCAGACCTCTCTAATGTTTACTCCTTAAGCATTAGTATAGATCAAACTGTATGTAAACGCAAAAATTTTTGTGATGATTCTAGTACCTCTTATATGACATAGGAGGTATTTTTATGTCAGCAGTTTTTACACAAACACTACGTAACACGGCGTTGGATTTTCACAATTGGGGCGCTAATGTATTAAACATTAAACGGGGTGAAAAATGGCCTATGGGGAAGTCATGGGGGCAATGGAAGGATAAGCGGCAAACTAGCGATGATGTCACCCGTTTTCGGTGGGACTATGCCGGTGGTGTGGGGGTAGTCGCTGGTATCAATAATTGGCGCTTCATTGATATAGATGCCAATGAGGATGACGAGGAAAACAAAATCCCAGTACCTGCAATAGTCGTTGATCTATTGCTTGACGCGTTGGGATTGCCAGAGGATTACAGCTGGACATGGCGAAGCGGAAGCGGGGCAGGGTGGGGGATAGCTGTTATCTGTGATGATGACATATTGCACGAATCGCTAAAGTTAAAATCAAACTGGTGGTTTGAGCCTAATGAAGAGGGCGCGGGGGACTTCGCCCACATTGAAATTCGCTGGAAAGATTGCCAAAGTATACTACCCCCTAGCACCCACCCCAGCGGCGGTAAGTATATTTGGAAGCATGAGCCACCCACCACCGCGCCCTCGGCCGTAAGCGCCGCCGCACTATATGAGGCGGTGACTGTTACAGGTGATACCCACCCACGACCGGCGGCACTGGCAAAATCGCCCGCCTCGTCACCAGCGCCCACCACCGACTCGGCCGAGCGTAAGCCGAAAAAAGAGGATACCCCCCTAATTGCCGAAATTCGCCGTAAGTTTGACATGGTAGCCTATGCTAAGAAGAAACTAGCCACCACCGAGGAGAGCCGCCCTAATGGTGAAATTGAGCTAAACGGGCAGGGTGGGCTAATTGTTACACCGGATAAGAGCGCATGGTATAGTTTTCGCGACGAGGTAGGCGGGGACTGCTTCGATCTTGTTGGGTGGCTTGATTTTGGTGGGAGTTGGTTTGAGAAGAGGGAGGGACGGTTTGAGAATAAGAGCGCAAATTGGGCGGCCGTGTTATCAAAGACGGCGGATTTTGCAGGGGTAGACATTCCCACACCTTCATTCGATGCAGACACGACCCCACCACCGATTGACTATGATTTTGTGGTTAAGTGCTTGAACAACGACGAGCGGGGTGATGCGGATTTACTCGCCTATATTGCTAATGGGCGGGCGGTTTATGACGTAGCCGAAAAGGAATTTTTCCTATTCGACGGGCAACGCTTCGCAGGGGGTGGGGCGGCTACCCTACGCCTTATTATCTCTGGTGTGTTACCGCGTGTTTACCTAACAGCTAGTAAGCAAGCCCGCCACCAACAAAACGAACTACAGAAGCAAATAGACGCATTTAAAGCCAAAGACGAGACCCCACCAGACGAGCTTAAAGAGTCAATGAAGGAATACAAAAAGATAGCGGAGCGGCTTGTTTGGCGGGCGCGGGCGTTGCGAAAGCGGAAGGGCGTTAACAATACGCTATTCTTTTTTGAGAGCCTAACAGCTAAGAATGGGGACTTTTGGGATTGTGATAATGACTTGTTGGCGGTGGAAAATGGGGTGGTGGACTTGCGAACTGGTAAGCTACGCAACGGGCGACCTACGGACTATATGCGGCTATATGCGCCTACAGAATGGCGAGGCGTTGACGAGCCAGCGCCGCGCTGGGAGAGGTTTATTAGCGAAATCATGGGGGACGACGAGGAAACCGGCGCTTATCTTTTGCGCTTGTTGGGGTATGCAATTAGCGGCCACACTATTGAACATAAGCTACCATTTTTTATCGGTGATGAGGGTAGCAATGGTAAGAGTAAATTGTTTAATGCGTTGCGTAGTGTGTTAGGCGATAGTAATAGCGGTTATGTCAGGATGCTTAATAAGGAGGTGATTTTAAAATCACGCGCTAATGATGGCGGCGCATCACCTCATATCCACATGATGCGCGGCGCGCGGCTTGGCTTGCTATCTGAAACTAGCGAGGGTGAGCGGCTTGATTTGGGGCAAATGAAGCAGATCACCGGCGGGGATGCCATCACATCACGTAAATTGTACGGTGACCCAGTGACATGGGAGAATCATTGTCAATTGCTAATGGTGACTAATCACCTACCTCATGGGGACGCGGATGACAGCGCATCATGGCGGCGGCTAACTGTTATCCCATTTGAGCAAAAGTTTGTTGAAAATCCAACGCCTAACACCAACGAGCGAAAAATGGATAAGCGGCTTGACGAGGTATTAAGGGCGGAAGCAAGCGGGATTTTGGGCGCACTCGTCAGGGCGGGGATTGAATGGCGGGCGACTGGTTTACAGCCTAGTAAAGCGGCGCGGGCAAGGGTTAGGGCGTACCGGATGCAGGAAGATACCCTACAAACGTTTATTGATGATTGCCTTGTTATCTCTGGTGATGACTCATTTATAGAGGCGCGTGATATTTACAAGACCTACGCAAATTGGAGTAAAGAAGGCGGGATGAAGGCAATGTCAAGTAATGCTTTCGGGCGTAAATTCGGTAAACGGTTTGAGCGCCAACGGCCGAGCGGGGTAACTGTTTATTTGGGCGTAAAGCTGAAAGCTTTGGGGCGGGATATATTGGCGGCGGCCGAGGCGGGCAAGGGTGGGGGGATGGTGACGACGGCCGAGGATGACGAGCAAACCAACGTATCATTCCCGCCTACATCACTATCATCACCGGTAAATACAACGGTGGGTGAGTCTAAACCTATCGTTGCCATCTCGTCACCGGCAATCGACTATTCGCAATTACAGGATGACGACGAGCCGTTTGATGATATTCCGCATAATGCACCACCACCACCGCCTAATATGGACTTCTTACCACCGATTGTAGATGGTTATTAGCATTTTTATGCACATTATGCGGATTATGGGCTTTTTTCACAAACTTTTCAAAAACTATAAAGAAAATTATTTTTTTAATGGGATTTTGGTGAAAATGGCGATAATCCGCATAATCCGCATAGAATTAACATAAAAAGGGACTAAAATGAACTTAAAACGACAACTAAACCACCAACGCCTCATGGCTAAACACTGGCCTAACGCCGCCGCTATCGCTTGGAAGGCATATAACGACGATGGTCGATGCGCTTTGATTATGCGGCCGGATGAGGTGGAACTATCATTACAAGGTGAGGTAGCCTATTTGGATGATCCACATATGCAAGCGCAAGCACCGGCCGATTTACTCGACATTCTACAAACCTACAAACCAGATGAGGAAGTTATTTTTATCATCGACGATGGGGATTTGATTAGCTACTACTCCCTAGCCAGTCAACCAGCACCACCAGACGCGGGAGAGTATTATGAGGTGGTGCTATTATGAGTGAAGAGAACAAACTACAATTCGCCTTCATTGCCGGTTTCCTAGCTGGTATGGCTTGGATGTGGATTATCAACACGGCCGAGCCAACGGGCGATAGGCTATAGTGGGGTGGGGGGCTACCTCGTCACCGGCGAGGGTTAACAATGGGCGGTTAACGTATTTGACATTATAAAAGGGTATTGGGCTATGATTCAGTATCGAAAATGGACAGAGATACCAGAAGGTATCCACACTAAAACGCAACTATCAAAAATGGGGTTGAAGCTATCAGCAGGGCAAGCCGTCACCGCGACCATACGCCGCTATGGGCGCGTATACAAGCTATATGCGGCAAGTGAGGCAACGCCCAAGGCAAAGCGAAGCGCGGCGCAAATTGAAGCGGCACGGCGCAATATTGAGCGGGCGCAACAGTCACAAAGTTGTAACCGATGCGGGCAGTATAACCGGCGCGGGGGCTTGTGCCAAAGTTGCCAGTTTGACGAAATGATTGATAAGGATTGGCGGCGGGCAATAGCACAAATAAAGCAATTAGCCGAGAGGGATAATTGGGTAGTGGTGGACACCGAAACCACAGAATTGTATCAGCCCGAAATAGTCCAAATTGCCATTGTAAGCGCGGGTGGTGAAATTCTCTTAAATAGCCTCGTCAAGCCAAAAACGCCGATTAGCGCGGCGGCTAGTGAGGTACACGGCTTGACGATGGAACTACTACATAATGCGCCGACGTGGGGAGAGGTGGGGGCGAGGGTTGACGAGTTGATAGGGGATAGGCTAGTAGTCGCCTACAATGCCGAATTCGACAATAAAGCACTAGCCACCACCAACAAGCTACATAATAGGGAGGGCGTAGGCGGCGACTGGTTGTGTATGATGGAACTGGTAGCAATGGTAGCGGGTGACTATTCAAGATACCATAAGGGCTATACTTGGCTAAGTTTAAGCGAGGCGTGCAGTATATGGGATGTAGAGATGACGAGGGCGCATGATGCGGCGGGGGACGCGTTGGCGGTAGTCGATTTGGTTAGGCAAGTAGCAGGGCAGTGACGGCGGGCGGCCGTGGCCAGAGTCGAGCCGGTGACGAGGGGGGGCAGGGTAGGGGGGTGGGTAAAACCTGACACCTCGTCAGGTTCTAAGCTTTCAGTATGTGGATAGTGACGACTCGTCACCTAACACTTATCCGACCACAACGCATAAGCCTATGATACTCCCTCGTCGTCAACATCACCGCCTACCCATTGCCCTAGCCGGTTAAAACCGAGTTGTAAGGCATGACGAGGGCAATACCAGTATACAAGGCCGGTATCAGGCCAAACACACCTCACGCCGCTATTCCCACATTGCCTACCTACCATTACTAAACATTGCATCATCTTACTCCCTGCTAGCTTTACATAACGATATGTTACTTATTGTATCATAAGTGGTGGTGAAATAGCCTCATACTATTGTATTAATAACAATTAGTTTAAGTATGTTTTGAGAGCCGTTCTAAGCGCCGTGTAATGCTTAACCATGCTATGAGTCACATTTTCACCGCAAAAACATCAAATATCATCAAAAATTGGCGTTTTTAGTGGTGCTTTGGCGCGGTTAATAAAATAAACCACGTTACGATTAATTGCCGAAAGTATGCCCAAAGTATGTAACTATGTAGACTCACCATTTTTAAGGCTGAATTGTGAGAGCGGGCAAATGAGAGCGCAATGATGTAATACACCATTTATGAGAATGAGATGAGATAGTAGCCACCACCACCACCAACGCGGGTACAATGTTGTCATTTGATGTAATACACCATAAGGAGGACAGCATGAGAGAGAGCATGGTGGGTGAAAATAACCCAAGCTACAAAGAAGGGCGGCGGGTAACAATGTCATTCAGAACAACCGAGGAGCGCCGCGCGGCCGTAAAGGAACTAGCCCAAGCAAACAGATGTAATACATCAGATATGCTTAACCAGCTAATAGACACCGCCTACGATGCCCACAACCAACAAACCGAGGCGTTTTTACCCGCCTCACCACCACCTCGTCACCGCCCCACTCCACAACCAGCGCCCACCCCCTCGGCAGATGACGAGCCAACGCCACCACCGGCTAACATATCATTTGATGAGGCGATTGAGATATTAAAGCGCAATGGGGGTGTGAGAAAGCTACCACGCCGCCAATTGTGGCACTTTGGCAAACACAAGATACGATTAGATGAGGATGGGATAATTGAGGAG
>DATHYN010000267.1:0-4344 GCA_035459145.1 Anaerolineae bacterium
TGGGATTTGACGCGGATTTTGGGGATTGGGCGGATTTTTTTTGTGTTGGTGATGTGGGTGAGGGATTGGTTTGAGGATGTGTGGTGGATTTTGACGCGGATTTTGGGGATTGGACGGATTTTTTTTGTGTTGGTGAAGTGAGGGGTGGGTGTGTGTTTGGTTGGGAGGGTGGTGATGTGGCCAAGGGTGCTTTTTTCTACGTTGAAATGCACCCTTGGCCAAACCGTACTATCTCTTTCTCTTTTGGTTAGCCTTCGCCGCCCCAGATGCGGTGGTAGGCGCGGTGGAGGGTGTCGGCGAGGGTGCTGGAGATGAGGTTTAGTTTGTAGTGGGTTTGGGGTAAGGGGGAGGCGTTGTTGGTGGCGAGTTGGGCGGCGGCGGCGAAGGTAGCGTCGGTGGCGGGTTTGCCGATGAGGTAGTTATCGACGTGGGGGAGGCGAAGGGGGATGGGAGCGACGGCGCCGATAGCGGTTTGGGCGAAGGTGATATTGTTGTCAGCATCGACGACGAGGCGGGCGGAGGCTTCGACGAGGGCCCACTCGGCCCGGGCGCGGCTAACAGCGCGGAAGTAACCGGCTCGTTCATCGGGGAGGGGGGCGGGGAGGATGATGCGGGTGAGGATGTCTTGGGGGCCGAGGGTGTGTTCGCGGGTACCATCGGTGCCATCACCATAAAGGTCGGCGATACTGATGAGGCGGTCACCGTTGATTTCGACTTGGGCATCGTAGTTGAGCAAGACGAGGCCGACGGTTGAGGGGTGGGGAAAGGCACATGGGCTGGTGTCGAAGACGACGCCGAAGCGGTGGTCGCCATCACGGGCGGGGCAGGTTGTGCCCCCTTTTTTGTAGCAAGTAAAGTGTTGGTTGCGGAAGTACCAACAGCGTGATGTTTGTAAGAGAACGCCTCCCATCGAAGCCATGAAACGGATTTGGGGGGTGGCGAGGGCACCAGTGGCGATGGCGAGGCCGGGATAATGGTCGACGATGTGGGTATGGCGGGAGACGGCGTCAACGGTGACGTGGGCGCCGAGGCGGTAGCCATCATGGTGGGGTTCGATTTGGTCGAGGTCGGGGAGGCGGCTGATATCGATGATGGCCCCGGTGCTGATATGGTGGCGGCGGCGGTCCATCAGATCGGTGCCGCCGGCGCAAAATTCACCATCGAGTTGACGGGCTTGGTCGAGTGTTGAAGCGATTGTTAGGTCGATCATGATTAGTGGGCCTCCTGTGAGTTGTTGAGGGCGGTGATAAGCGTTTCAGGTTTAATGGGATTATCGAAACAGCGGATGTGGACCGCGTTGTAGATGGCGTTGGCGATGGCGGCGGAGACGGGAATGGTGGAGAGTTCGCTCATGCCGATACCGCCCCCTTTGATGTGGTCGAAAGCCATCTCTTCGAAGTCGACGAACATTTCGGGGATGTCACCGAGGGTGGGGAGGCGATAATCTTGGAGGTTGGTGGTGAGGTTGTGGCCGGTAGGGTGGTCGAACAGTTTTTCTTCGTAGAGGGCGTAGCCGATGCCTTGGATGATACCGCCGTAGACTTGGCTGCGGGCCATATCGGGGAGGTGGACGCGGCCGATGGCTAATTTTTCCCAAACGCGGAGGACGCGGGTTTTGCCGAGGTGGGTATCGACTTCGACTTCGGCGAGGACAGCGGCGTGGGAGTAGGTGTTACTGACCATCATATCCATGCCGAATTTATTGGCTAAAAAGCTACCGATTTTTTGGGTAAACTGGTCATCGGGACCTCGTTTGATGATGATTTCTTGGGGGGGAAGTTGGGTGATGATGTCGTGCCAAGGGAGGAGGCCATTGGCGTGTTTGATGCCTTGGTCGGTGATGGTGGCTTGTTGGAGGTCAAATTGTTCGGCGGCGAGACCAAATAGATGGTCGCGGAGGAGGTTGGCGGCGCGCTGGGTGGGTTCGAAGACGGAGCTGGTGACGCGACTGCCACCGGCGGTGGGGCCGTGGGGGTAGGTGGTGTCACCGATGGTGACGGTGACGGCGGTGGGGGGGAGGCCGAAGGGGGCGGCGGCGGTGCGGGCGAGGGTGGTACGGACGCCGTTGCCGACGTCTTGGGTGGCGGTGGCGACGCGGAGGCCGGCGGCGGAGGTGGTGAGTTGGATGGTAGTTTCGGGGTCGTAGATGTGGAGCCAGTGGCCGAAGGCGACGCCGAGGCCACGGCGGAAACGGCCGTTTGTCTCGCTTTTGTTTCGTTCTTGCCAAACGGGCAAGTTTTGGGCCCAATCGTAGAGTTTGAGTCGATTTTCATCTGAGGTCCAGAGGCGGCGGAGGTCGATGGGGTCGAGGTTGCGGTCGTGGGCGGCTTGGTCGATCGCTTGTTCGAGGGACCAGAGGGCGCCGGGGCCGCCAGGGCCACGGAAGGGGCGTCCGGGCGGGTGGTTGTTGACGACATCGTAGTCGAGGAGGTCGCGGGCGCCGCCACTGTAGCCGAGGGCGCCGAGGGCGGCGGTCATTTGGCTGACGGCGACGCCGCTATCGTTGTAGGCGTGGACGATGAGGGCTTTGAGTTGGTTGTTTTGGTCGAGGCCGAGTTCGAGGTCGACGCGGCCGCCGGGGCGCATGCCGCCGAAGTTCATCTCTTCGGGCCGAGAGGGGATGACGGCGACCGGTCTTTTCGCTTTTTGGGCAAGGTGAACGGCGGCTAGCGTTTCATCGGCCATGGCGTTTTTGGCGCCGAAGCCACCACCAACATGGTGGGCGATAACGGTGACATCGGTCTGTTTTAGATTAAACTGTTTGGCGAGTTCATGTTGCATGAGGGTGATGGATTGGGTGGAGATGTAGACGGTGAGTTTGGTATCACTTTCCCAGTGGGCGACGGCGCAATGTGGTTCGAGGGCGGTGTGGATTTGGAGACCGTTATTAAAGGAAGCGGAGAAGGTGTAGCCACCTTGATTTTTGAGTTGGTTTAATGTTTTGCGGGCTTGTTTGGGATTGAGGCCGCCGAGGTTAAAGCGGCTGGTGCGTAAGTTTTGGTCCCAACTGCCAGGGATGCTCATGCCTTCACTGGCGATGGGGGCGGATTTTTTGTCGTCGGCCCAGATATTGGGGGCGGTGGGGGCGAGGGCGGCATCGATGCCGATGGCGTGGGGGAGGGGGTGGTAGTCGACTTTGATGGCGTTGAGGGCGGCGTGGGCGGCGGCGGCGTCGACGGCGGCGACGGCGGCGACGGGTTGGCCAGCGTAGCGGACGGTTTGGGAGTTGTTGGGGAAGGGGATGACGGCGTGGACGCCGGGGATTTGTTCGGCGGGGGTAAGGTCGAGGTGGCGGATGTGGGCGTGGGGGTGGGGGGAGCGGAGGAGTTGGCCGACGAGTTGGCCGTCTAGGTGGATATCGGTGGTGTATTTGGCTTGGCCGGTGACTTTAGCGAGGGCGTCGACGCGTTGGGGGGTGTAGTTGTCGTCTTCGAATTGGCCGGAGCAGGCGGCTTGGATGGCGTCGTAGATACCGACGTAGGCGCCGCAGCGGCAGAGGTGGCCGGCGAGGGCGTCGGCGATCTCTTCGTGGGATGGGAGGGTGTCACCGTGTTGTTGGCGCCATTGGTTGTAGAAGGCGATGCCTTCGAGGGCGAAGCCGGGGGTGCAGTAGCCGCATTGGAGGCCGTCGTGGGCCATGAGGGCGCGTTGGACGGGGTGGAGGTTGTCGGGGGGGTAGGCTTCGATGGTTTGGACGTGGCGGTTATGGAGTTGGTGGGTGGGGAGGAGGCAGCTGACCATGGGGGTGCCGTCGACGAGGATGGTGCAGGCGCCGCAGGCGCCGGAGCCGCAGACTTGTTTGGTGCCGGTGAGTTGGCAGTGGTGGCGGATGAGGTCAACGGCCGTTTCGGGAAGGTTGTCATCAAATTGATAGGTTTGATTGTTGATGGTTGTTTTCAAAATGGATACCTCTTAGATTGTGGGGGGTGAAAAGGGTTAAAAGCTATTTTATTATAGCAAGTTATTCTTCCATTGTAATGGTATCATTAATATAGGCAAGAAATGAATCTTTTTGGGCAACGGGATGATTGTAGGGTATAGTTTTTGGTAGGTGGTATGGTGTTGGTTAGGTTTTACTTTTTGTCGTGTAGCCTGAGTTTGATAATTGATTAAGCCGATGTGAGTGTTGGTTGGGGTATTGTTAGGGTAGATTTCTCGACTCCATTTTACCCTTTGTCGATTGGTAGGTTCTAAAGAGGGGGAGGCGGGTAAAATTCCGCTACTAATGACCTTCCTAAAATCTGACAATAACCAAAGCAGAACAATGGGGTGCGAATAGATAAATTGACGACAAAGCTTATATTACTTAACATAATGTTTGGGTGGTGTGCGAAAAACTAGCTT
>DATHYN010000268.1:0-10034 GCA_035459145.1 Anaerolineae bacterium
CAAAAACGGTATAATTTGCCTCAATCTCCGCCGTCGCTTCCCAATATAACGTCAAAATCATCTTTTCCCCCTCCCAAACCGGCCCCACAACGCCGCGCAAATAAATATTTTCGCCTAACTGCTCCCGCCGCCCCTCGGCCACCGCCGGCAACGCCCCCACACTCCCCTCCGCCCCAATCAATACGCTGCCCACCACCTGCTCTCGCCCCACCAACGCACCATCAGCACCACCGGCACGCACCTGCATCACTAACTGCCCTTCGCCACGAGCGATGTAGGCGGGGATGGTTAACGGCCGTTCGCTCACATACACCCGTTCTCGCCCCCACACCGCCGTCGTCCCATTCCGATCCGGCCAAAACCCTTCCCCCCACACCTCCGCCCCAAACCGATCATACAAAGTCGCCTCAATCCACAAATCACCCCGCCCCTCTTCACCCGCCTGCCAATAAAATCGCATCACCCCCTCCTCCCCTGGCCCCAACCCCCGCGGCCCCAGCCCATACCCCACCAACGCTATCTCCCCACCAAAGTCGATACCCTCTATCCCCACCGCTTCCGGCACCCTCGCCACCGTCCCAATCGGCGCATACAAATCCACCACATAATCCAATACCCACACGCCTAACACCCACCCCCCTAACACCACCACCCCCGTCAACACCCATCGCCAGCGCCACCCCACCCACCAATGCCATCCCCACGCCACCGCCGGCGCCGCCGCCACCCACAGCGGCAACACATACCGCGCCTGTCCCGCCCCCGTCATCGTCAACGCCAAGCGTCCCACCGCCAATCCTGTCAATCCCATTAGCCCGATAAGAACTATCCCTTGCATCACCCGATCCCACCCGCCATCTTTCCCCTTCCCCACCACTAGCTCACGGCCAAATCGAATCACCCCCACCACCCAAGCCAGCACCGCTGGCCCCATCAGCAACCATAATCCCCAGCTCACCTCCCGCGGCACCGTCACCTGCATATAACCAAACGCCCCCCAAAATCCGCGCCACAACTGGCCCAACACCTCTAAACGAAACAACCCCCACGTCAACGGGACTTGACGGTACACATGCGGAAATAGCTCCGCTATCACCGTTCCTACCGGCAATGGCGACCCATACAATAACCAATTACGCCCATACCACCACCCCGCCACAACAATTACCGTCCCCCCCAACCACAAACTCTCACTCACAAACTGTCGATTAGCCGGCCCCCATACCTCATGCCGCTTTCCCCGCTTCCACCACCGATAAACCACCACCAATACCCACACTGGCACCAAACTCAACGCCGATAATTTCGTGATCAACGCCAACCCTGTTACCAATCCCGCCCCCAACCACGCTCGCCAACCCCAATCACCTCTCACCGCTATCACCATTTGCGCCAGCGCCACCCCCATCAACCCTGTCACCAAAACATCATTGTGCAATGTGCTACTAATCGCTAAAAAACTAGGCTGAAAGGCAACCAAGGCCATCGCCGTCATCCCCAACGCCACCCGCTCCGGCCATATCTCCCGCGTCACCCAACCCACCGCCACCACCGCTAACGCCCCCCACACCACCGACCACAACCGCATATACCGTATCCCCCTCACCGTCCCACTATCTACCGGTACCGCCTCGGCCACATGCACCGCAAACCCATTCACCCCCTCATTCTCCGCCCACACAAAATGCGGATTATAAACCAACGTCTCCTCCGCATCACTAAAATCACACCAGCCACATAACAACGCCATCAACCCATAATAAAATGGGGGATGATGCCCCATCACAATCTGCGGATAACCCTCATACCGCACCAACGGCTCTGGTATTCTCTTCTGCTCTTGCATAAACCGAATATAACGCAAATGATGAATCTCATCCGCCCCCTCCCCTAATGGCATCAACCAGCTATAAAGCCCACCCAACAATAGATATAAAACAACGACAACCCCACCACGCTCTAAAAACCGTTTGCTTGCCATAATTAAACCTCCCCTTCTCAGCCATCTTTCTCTAACCATTTACGCTTACTAATATTTTCACACGTTCCCGCATAACCAACCAACTCTTTTTTTTCAAAGATCGGCATCATCAATACCCGCAACCACGCCTTTTCCCCACTCCGATACTCAAATAAATGTTCACTCTCATACACCCCACCACCCTGAAACATTCGCTTCAACTTCCCTAACACCGCTTCCCGATAATCAACATGCAACCGCTCGGCCCAATGCTTTTCTAATATCTCTTCATCCCACAATTCAGACATTAATACATACTTGCGATTAACAAACAGATAGTTGCCCCTTTCATCAACTAAAAACAAACCCACCGGCACCGCCTCACTCACCAACTGTTGCCTCTGCACTTCTGCCTGCAATCTAGCCAATTGATGCGTATAAGTAGCCCATTTCGTATCAAACTCCACCATCATCGGCCCAAAAAACCCACCCCCAATCACTATCAGTAGGATAATATTTAAGCCCAACAAACTCAATAAAACAATCGCATGCCACTCTACCTGCTCTTCAGCTGCCTCGGCCAATACTATCACCATTTCGTTCATTTCGTAGAGATATGTCGTCTCTTCCTGTAACATCTGCTCAACCAAATCCGTTATATCATCCCCAAAATCTGCCTGCGCTAACTGCTTACTCGCCCCCACCATTTGCTGATAACTATTTTGTAACCGCTCATTATCTTCATAATTAATCGCCACCCCACTCTCATCTAACTCTTGAAAAACAAGTAACGAGTCATGCACTTTCACCCATTCCTTGAGTTGCATAACAAAGTAATCTTGCCGCTCTGCAAACATCTCTTCATTGGTCGCTATCTGCATCTGCAATGCTGTTTGCGATAAATCTTGGCTCAACATTCTCTGCCGACCAACGATATTAATCTTTGTGGCCACTCCTTGCTGATGCCCCACTCCCCATGCGAGCGCTCCCATAATCAATAGCAAAAAAACGGCTAACAGACAGAAGGTAACTTTATACCCCTGTGTTAAATGTTTAAAATACTCAGGCAGCTCCTGTTGAGACATCAAATGCCCTCACTTTTTATACTAAATCAAATTATTACTACTTCTTTGCGCCTTCGTACTTACTACCTACGATCTTATCGCAAGCCGCTTCAATTAGCAAAGAGGTTTCATCTAATTGAAACCAACCAAACTGTTTCCCCATTTGTTAAACTTGGTCAACCTGCCAACCTGCCAACCAAACACCCCGCTTCTCCTCGTCAACTAAAAAAATCTGTCCAATCCCCAAAATCCGCGTCAAAATCTTCAAACCTTACCCCCACCATAAACTCTCCTCCAACCCAATCCCCAACCACTACCCATTTAAAGATTCCCTACGCCGCCCACGCTCAAAATACAACAACCCTAACACCATTAACGCCCCCCAAAACAAATAAGATAACAACCAGTTCCAACTCGTATACGCCAAACGATTCACCGGCAAATACAAGTTGCAACTCAACAAATATGCCACCGCTAAAACCAACCATCGCCTCGGCCCCCACCCCCGCACATACCCCTCCGCCAACAACAAGGCAAAAATAGGCAACAGCACCCCATAATGATGCTCCCACGCTATCGGTGACGCCATCGTCCCACTCAACAAAGCTATACATAACTCAATCACCCCACCCTTCTTCTCCGTCTCCCCCAGCCCCCGCGGCCAATACAAGCACGCCCCAACCAACAACAATGAACTCACCAATGTCCCCACATACACCACCGGCTCATACGGCGCAAACGCATTCGGCTGAAAGCCCAACGGATCACCATTCAATAACCACCGATTCAATAACCCATTTACCGATTGATTCGGAAAAAACACCTCCCCATGCCGCGACATATAGGACAACGTCGGTAAATAATCCCAATGATTCCGCCACCCAAAAATCCACAACGATAACAAACTACCCACCCCACCACTAACCGCTCCCGCCACTGCAAACCGCCACCGCTTGCGTAACACCCCCCAAATATAGATCAACCCATACTGTGGCTTCATCAAACAGATCAACCCCACCACTATCCCCGCCACAAACTCCGCCCGCCACAACCACGCCAACACCAATACCGCCGCCAAAAAATTAATCCATACCTGAATCTGCCCCAAACGAAACGCCCGCAACATCGGATAAAAACTCACCGCCATCAACATCACCGCCGGTAACACCCACCATACCACCATCTGCTCCTTAGCCACCGCCCCTTGCCGCCACCGCACCACAAAAATCCCCGCCACCACCAAAACAGTCCCGCCTACCAGCCACCACGACACCTGATTTAACTGTTTCGTCCACGGCCACCCCTCCGGTTGCCACCAATCCATCACCTTCTGCACCAACAAAGATGTCGGTGGATACTGAAATTTCGTCTGTCGTTCAAAAAAGATAATACTATACAACAACGCATCTGGCTCATCTTGGCTCAATCGATACGCATCCCCCATTGGCGCCCACGAATCATACTGCTCTTTATCCCATAACCGTGTATGATACCAAATATGTGTCGACTCCAATACCGTCTCCCCCACACTTAACCCCCAACCCCAAATCAACCCCAAGTTGATCACAAAAACCGACACAAACGCCATCCCCATCACCCCCGCCACAAACCAACCCCAACGGTATTTTTGAACCCATTCTTGCATTATTTACACGCCACACATCAATAATAAGCACAAAACTGGGTTTCTAGACCCCCCTCGGCCAATCTAGAAACCCAGCTATAAAACAAATAAACCTAACAACAATTAAGGCGTCGTTTCCGTCGTCGTCGTCGTTTCCGTTGTCGTAATCGTCCCCGTTGGTGTAATCACGCCTGTTGTCGTAATCGTCTCCGTTGTCGTCACCACTGGCGTCGTCGTAATCGTCGTCGTATTGGTCAATGGCTCTGTCGTTTCGATACCATCCGGCGCTTCGGCCGGCCCTTCAACAGCCACCGTCAAACGTGCCGTTAACAACGCTTCCAACTCAGTTAAAGCCAAATCTAAACTTGCTCGTGCCCCAGCTAAATCGTCCGCCTCAACACTAGCCGCCATATCAGCTAAATAACCTTCCATCGTCGCTAACGTCCCCGATAAAGGTGAAGCTGCCGTCATCTCTAAACTAGCCACCGTTGCCACGGCCCCTTTGCTCGGTTCGTCCGCCAAGGCGACTGTCGCCTCTTCTGCCGCTAACTCGGCCGCCAACTGCGTCAACACATCTTGCAACCGCAATAATGTCACCGTCTCATGCAAATCCATTAACTGCCGCGTCGTGCTTGCTAAGGCCATCTCGGTCGTTTCTAACTGGGTCAACAATGTCGCTATCTCTGTCTCCACCCCATCAACATCCGTTGGCAATGTGCTTAAATCAGTAACGGCCGTTTCCACCGTCCCTACCTGACTATCAATATCAGTCACCGTCGCCGATAAATTATCAATGCGTGTGCTATTGTTACTAAAATCACTCTGCAAAGCTACCAACGCTTCATTAATCTGCGTCACACTCTGCGATAACGACACACTATTCGTCGCTAACGTCGCAATTTGCGCATCAACTGTCGCCATCCGCTGGCTATAATTGCCCAAACCACTCGTCGCATTACTCATATCTTCATCCAAATCACTCATTTGCAACTCTAAAATCTCCACCCGTTGCTGAGTCCGATTAGGATTCGTTTCCATTAAACCATTAACATCTTCACGCAGTAATCGTGTGGCCGCTAATTGCTGTTGAATATCAGCCCGCATCACACTCATCTCGTTAAAAAGAGCCTGTACACTCCACACAATGACAACTGCTAACGCGACCAATACAATTAATGTCATCACGCCACGAAACAATTTGCCTAAAAATCCACCAGACTGCTTTTGCTTTGGTTCTTGCTTTTCCGCCATAAAATTCTCCTCTAAATAGTCCGTCAAATGTCTTTTCAATGTCGTTTGTCGGAAAATATTGATGATAAAGTAATCGTTAATACAAAAGGGGGCTTACACAAGCCCCCTTTCAACATTTGAACTTATCGATGAGGCTACTCCCCATCAGCTACTATAGCGGTTCGAAAACTACCCGCCGCCAGATGGCACCACAATCAATGGTGTTGCGGTTGGTTCCGGCTGCGGCGTCACAATGGGATCATCGCCACTGCCATCACCTTCACCAGTATCACCACCAGTATCGGTATCACCTTCACTGTCGCCCTCACCCGTATCACCATCTGTATTATCATCATCACCGGTCGTATCACCATGATCATCAACAGTACCATCTGTCGTTGTCATCGTGCCCGTGGTTGTAATCGAATCAGTTGTGGTGATATCACCGGTCGTCGTAATTCCACCAGTCGTTGTAATCGTCTCCGTTGGTGTAATCGTCTCGGTGGGCGTAATCGTCTCGGTAGGCGTAATCGTCTCCGTATTGGTAATCGTCTCCGTTTCCGTCATCGTCTCCGATGGTTCAACATCAACATCACCCTCGGCCGCCCCAAAAGCATCATTCAATGCCCCTTGTAACGCCGTGAATACCGTATCTGAACGCTCGCCGGCCGCTTTAGCCACTGCCACGTCCTCTTGCACTGTAACCATATCTTCTTCTAACGTAGCCACAGAACTACCTAAGGTGGCCACTTCAGCTTCTGTTTCGGTAACGGCCGTTTGTACCGTATCCAAATCACTCTCCAACGTGTTCAACTGTAACTGGGCATTACCCACTTGATTTTGCAAATTGGTTACCTCTCGACTAGCCGAATCGGCCGAGGCCACCGCCGCATTCACTTGCTCATTAATCGCATCTGTATCCGCAAAATTCAAGCCACCATTCAAGAAAAGAATAACCCCAATCGCAATAATCGCCCCAGCCAAAGCACCCACAATAATAGAGGTAATCATCGAATTAGAGCTAGCATCTTCTAACTCTTGAATCTTTGCTTCTAAGGCCGATAAATCTGCTGTAGCCGCTGGAGAACTACTCATTACTGCCGCTGCAGGCACAACCGGTTCTGGTTCTGGTTCTGGTTCCGGTTCTGGTTCTGGTTCCGGTTCTGGCTCTGGTTCCGGTTCTGGCTCAGCAGCTACCAATACCGCAGCTTCTTCAGGTGCTTCTTCAGCCTCTGCTTCTGGCGCTTCCTCAGCCTCTGCTTCTGGCGCTTCCTCAGCTTCTGCTTCTGGCGCTTCCTCAGCTTCTGCTTCTGGTGCTTCTTCAGCTTCTGCTTCTGGTGTTTCTTCAGCTTCTGCTTCTGGCGCTTCTTCAGCTTCTGCTTCTGGCGCCTCGGCCGCCACCACCGCATCCTCTTCAGCTACCGATTCTTCTTCGCTAACTGTCACTAAATCCCCTAACCCCTCCACCGTTCGCTCCGAAATACCGGGGACAGCCGCTAAATCAGCCACTGTCTCAAATGGATGAATCGCATCCCGATACTCCACAATTCGCTGAGCTAATGCCAATCCAATGCCGGGCAAAGTTGATAATACTTCGGCATCTGCGGTATTAATATTAATCTTAATAGCCATACTTTTTCATCTCCATTACACAATACTAACTAATTTATGCTAGGGCACTTTCGTTCCCTGAATCTCGTACAAATATGCACGAAGCATCTACTGAATCAATAATTCTATGCACAAAACCTAAATCTGGCTGCTTTTGCAAACCAAACATATTGACATCCCCCCTCTCTGTCGCCGCTAATGCATCTAAAAATGCTCCTTCGTATACTATTACCGTTGTATTACTTGGTAATCGTCCTAATCGAATCAGATCATATAAAAATGCTTCAGCAACTGCTCGTGTCTCACTATCAGGTACAGCCATACATAATTTAATACGACCGTTCCAATTCCGGCGTAACTGGTACGCCAATAATACAGATAAATCTAGATTCGCTAACCGTAAACCTAATTCCCATTTAGGCCCTTGCTCACGCATCCATACATTAATAATCTGTTCACGCCCTAATTCTACTACAGGATGTCGTGCTAATAAAATCACTCCCATTTTACGCGAAATTTCCTGATTAAGTAAGGTCTCTAACCCCGTCCAATTACTTTTTTCTAGGATATTCTCATCTAATAACGGGACAAATAAAATGTTTGGCCGGAAAAAGGTGCTGTTTAATATCTCCATCGATGATTGCACTGCGGCCACAAAATCGCGACTTTGCAAAAATGTCGTCCTTGATGATACCCCATCTGACAAAAATGCGCGACTCAACATCTCCACACCTTGTACCGACTCTCTGCTCTCATCATACACCCCCAACACATAAACGCCCCCATTTGGCTTCGCCACCGCCCGCAGAAACCGATAACTACCAGTTAACATGCTCGTTGAGGCCACTGGGGCCAATATATTTGGCCGCCATGTCCGCTCTGGTGCCGCCGGCAAACGCATCACCCGCTCGGCCGCCCACTCCGCTAACGACAAAAACAAACCACTACGCACATCACTAAACGGCGCCGCCAGCCGCCTCTGCAACAAATAATTATACAACAACAATGTCATCACGATCGATACCACCGTAAAGGCCACATTGATCAACAACATCACAAATAGACAGCTCAAGACCCCCACCAACGGCACCACCCGTGGCACCGCAAACGTCGGCCGAAAACTCACCAACCCCAATGTCTGCTCAATCAAAACCACCATATTTAACATCGTATACGCTATTAAGAAAAATAACGTAATAATCGGCGCCAACGCTTCAATCCCCCCACTAACCCATGCAAATACCAACGCTAAAAAGGCAATAACAATCGTCACCAATAACGCATTTCGTGGCTCTCCCTTCTCCGTCTCTTCCCCCAAAAACTGCGGTAACACATGATGCTCTCCCAACGCTTGCATCACCCGTGGCGCCGCCACCAACGACCCTAACGCCGACGAGAACGTCGCTCCCAAAATCCCTAATAAAATCGACCACCCAAAATACGCTTTATCTACCATAATCGTCGATACACTGCGTAACTCCTCTGGTGTTGCTACCCGCGATAACCAATAAGCCAACGCCACATATATCGTCAACGTCAATCCTATCGCTGACATCGTCCCCAAGGGAATGCTCCGCCGTGGATCTTTCAACGCCCCACTTAACCCAATCCCCGCCATAATCCCCGTGACCGCCGGAAAATAGACAGCAAAAATCGTCCAAAAACCACCACTCTCAAAATTCCCCCACCACACCGGCTCATTCACAAATCCCTCTGTCGCCTGTGCCGATATCATACCTAATGATATTGGCTCTAACTCAAAGCTCCCCAAAAACAACGAAAATAACGAGAAAAACACAATCGCTAAAATAACATACTGAATACGCGCCGCAAATTGCGTGCTAATATACACAATCAAAAAAACAAACAACAAGCACAAAAACGACACCAATGTTTCTGAATGAGTCGGAAATATCCGTCGCCAACCTTCAGTAAACGCTAAAACATACAATGTGATCGAAATTGTCTGGGCTAAGTATAATGGCACTCCCACACTACCACCCACTTCCAAACCCAATGATTGCGATATAATCGCAAACGCACCACCAGCCCCTACCCGCACATTGGTCGCAATCGATGATACGGATAAACCTGTGCTAATCGTAATCACATGCGCCGCCGCAATAATTAATAACGCCCCCCCTAAACCCGCATTCCCCACAACCCAGCCCAAAAACAGGTACATAATCGCGCCCAAAATCGTTAATACGGTGGGCACAAACACGCCAGGGAACGTTCCAAACAGATTCACTTGCGGTGATTCCTGCTCGCCAGAACCATCTCCCCCCTGCCGCCAGCGCGACAAAAATGCTAATTTTGATGTTGTCACCAAAACTTCTCCTGCTAATAATTCATTGGGCTACTCTACTATTGTAATCCGATCTTTCCATACCTTCAAATTTTGCTCCCCCCAGGGCAATCGCATACTCATTCTAACTATCAAATCCCCACCTCGAAAAACCCTTCCCGACCGGAGTTTGCCCGCTTTTTGACTAACCAATACATTCCAAGTCACAAAAAGGGCAAACGGAGTGGAGGGATCTAA
>DATHYN010000269.1:0-1254 GCA_035459145.1 Anaerolineae bacterium
GCCAGGAGAACAACTCATGAAAACAATTGCCGAACAATGGATAGAAGAAGGTTGGCAAAAAGGGTTAGCTCAAGGTCTTGCCCAAGGCCGCGAGCAAGGACTCGAACAAGGATTAGAACAAGGTCTTGAACAAGGTCTTGAGCAGGGACTAGAAAAGGGTCTAGAACAAGGTCAAGAAAAAGCGTTACAACAAGTAGGTTGGCGTCTGCTCAACAATTTCGAAGCCGCTCAAGTCAGCCAATTAATGGGCGTCCCTCTCGACAAAGTCATCATCTGGCAAGAACAACTAAACCAACAACAAACTCAAGATCAAGACAACCAAACATAATTATCAACACGGTTGGCAACCGTATTCATACCACTCGCTCCCCTCGGCCAAACACGGATGCCGTTTTTTACAAAATCAACCCTCTAGCCCTCTTCGAGGAGGCGTCCCAACTAGCCCGATGCGTTCACGCTCGGGCGATCCATGCCTGAACAAGCACTCTCTTTTCACCTAACATTATTACCAACCAACAAAACCAGTTGGAGCTTGACCAGACAAAATTTCTTTCATATGCTCTTGAATCAGATGTAATTCATCCCCTATATCACAACCACCCAAAACACCGCCGATAAAATTCCTCATACTCAACCTCATCAACATGCCGCAACGGCCGTTCCCTTAACCCCCTCGCCTTCCTCGACTTCACCTGCCCAAAATGTGGCGACCGAAAATTCTTCGTCACCCGCAACCTATTCGGCAAAAGATGCAACTCCCCCTTCCATATCGCCCACCGCCCCACCAAACCCTCATCAACCTGATAAGGAAACGACGCCAAATCATTCATTAACGGCCGTTCCTCCCCCCCACCCAACCAATACAACTTCCCCCCCTCAATCCACTTCCCCAACTCATAATCCAACTTCTCATAAGGCCACAAATACTCACTCCCCTTCTTATTCCCAATAACCTCCCGCTCATCCCACACGCCATCCTGAAAATAAGTCGTAAAATAGACCGTATACCACGGTCGCCCCCCTTCATCATCCCCCCTCCCCACCGGCAAAGCCCTCATCACCGCACAACAACCCTCCCCATCCACCAAACGCGGCAACACCTGCGGCCGCTCCGATCCAATCACCACAAAATCAGACGCCCGCACATCATCTGGCAAAATACCATTCAAACACACATTATAATGCACCGCCCGCACATGCGAACAATCAGTCTCGTAACTCGGCCCCCCCACCCGCCCCCCCCCCGCCCCCCCC
>DATHYN010000270.1:0-22705 GCA_035459145.1 Anaerolineae bacterium
CCCTCCACCCCCACCACCCACGCGTCCTCTTCCAACACACCTGCCCGCCCCGGAAATAGTGACGCCGTATGCCCATCAGCACCCATCCCCAAAAAAATTAAATCAAATCGTGGCTCCTCTTGACCAAAAAACGACCGCAAGCGACTCTCGTACACCTCGGCCGCCTCCCCCACCCCCAGCCCCACCGTCGGCATCGGCCACACATTTTCCGCCGGTATCGGTACCTGTCCCAAAAACAACTCAGTCGCCTCCCGCCAACTATTTAACGTATGATCAGGAGCCACAAACCGCTCGTCCCCCCAAAAAACATGCACCCGCTCCCAATCCACCTGCCTCTGCCACGCCTCTTGCTGCAAGAGCTGATACATCGCCGCTGGCGTGCTCCCGCCCGCCAACACGACCCCAAATCGCCCCCGTTCAGCAATCGCCTCGGCCGCCTTCTCCACAAACAACCGCGCCCCCTCGGCCGCCACATCCCCCTTTTCCGCAAAAACAAAAATATCAATCTCGTTGTTATCCATTAATTTCTATTATTTCCTTATTGACTATACGAAGAAATCACCGCGGACATCGCTAACATAACAGGCGGCACAATACACTAATCCTCCTCATCAACACACCCATGTCGCCAAAAACGCCCGCCTTTTCCCAATAACTCGTCCGCTTCATGCGGCCCCCAACTCCCCAATACATACTGCCCTAACGGCGGCGCCGCCGCCGTCTCCCACCCCTGAATAATCGGATCAATCACCCGCCACGCCGCCTCAATCCCATCACTCCGCGTAAACAACGTCGCATCCCCTTCCAACGCATTCAATAACAATGTCTCATACGCCTCCGGCACACTCTCTTTGGCAAACAACTCATCATAATGAAAATCCATATCCACCGACCGAATCTCAAAATCAGGTCCTGGCACTTTCATCTCAAAACGTTGATGCACTCCCTCGTGTGGCTGAATGCAAAAGGCCAAATAGTTCGAACGTAACGCCGGTTCAACTTCATGGGCAAACATCATATGTGGCGGCCGCTTAAACTGCACAATAATCTCCGTCGCTTTCTTCTGTAACCCTTTCCCCGACCGCAAATAAAAGGGCACTCCCTGCCACCGCCAATTATCAATGTACAGCTCCAACGCCGCGTAGGTCGGCGTCTCCGACCCCTCGGCCACCCCCTCCGCCACCCGATACCCCTCATACTGTGCCCGCACCGTCCGCCGCGCCAAATCCCCCTCACCCCACGCCCGCACCGCCCGCATCGTCTTCACCTTCTCATCCCGCACCGCCTCCGCCTCAAAAAACGCCGGCGGCTCCATCGCCACCAACGCCAATAACTGCATCAAATGGTTCTGAAACATATCCCGCAACACCCCCGCCTGATCATAATATCCCGCCCGATGCCCCACATCCACCGCCTCCGCCACCGTAATCTGCACATGATCGACATAATTCCGATTCCAAATCGGCTCAAACATCGTATTCGCAAAGCGAAACGCTAAAATATTCTGCACTGTCTCTTTCGCTAAATAATGATCAATCCGATAAATCTGATGCTCGGCCAACACCGTATGCACGCTCTGATTCAACGCCTGTGCCGACGCCAAATCCCGCCCAAATGGCTTTTCAATCACCACCCGCCGCCACCAACTCTCCTCCACCTTCTCCTGCACCATACCCGCTCCCCCTAACTGCAACACAATCGTGTCGAAGAAACGGGGCGCTGTCGACAAATAATACAACCGATTCGCCTCTCCCCCTTCAAGCTCTTGCAAAAACGCATTCAACCCCTGATAACTATCCGCCTCCGTCGCATCACCCGCTACATAATACAGTTTAGCCGCAAATCGCGCCCAAACCGCGTCATCACTGCCTCCCACCACAAACTCATCAACCCCACCCCGCATCTCCTCCCGAAACGCTTCATGGCCTATACCACTACGCGAAGTACCCACCACAGCAAAATCGGCTGGCAACGCCCCTTTCCGATACAAACTGTACAATCCTGGCACTAGCTTCCGGCGCGTTAAATCGCCCGACGCCCCAAAAATCACCACCGTCGTAAACAACCCATTATCATTACGCATCATCACCCACCTCCTTCACCGCATGACCACCAAACTGATTCCGCATCGCTGCCAATAACTTCGCCCCATAACTCTCATCTTGCCGACTCACAAACCGCGCCATCAACGACGCCGTAATCACTGGTGCCGGGATATCTAAATCAATCGCTTCAAACACCGTCCACCGCCCCTCGCCACTGTCCGCTACCCAGCCCCGAATATCACTCAAATTCTGGTCTTCCGCTAACGCATTGGCTGTCAAATCCAACAACCATGACCGCACCACACTCCCAAAGCGCCAAATCTCCGCCACTTGATGCAAATCAAGCCCAAACTCATCCTTCGCCTTCATAATCTCAAACCCCTCCGCATATGCCTGCATCATCCCATACTCAATCCCATTATGCACCATCTTCACAAAATGTCCCGCCCCTGATGGCCCTACATGCCCCCAACCTTTATCCGCTCCCGGCGCTAAACTCTCCAAAGCCGGCCGGATCACCGCCACCGCCTCCTCCGCTCCACCCACCATCATGCTATACCCCTCGGCCAACCCCCACACCCCACCACTCGTCCCCACATCCACAAAATGCAACCCCTTCTCCCCCAACATCTTCCCCCGCGCCACCGTCTCCTTGTAATTACTATTCCCCCCATCAATCACAATATCCCCCTCCTCTAAACTATCCGCCAACCCCGTCACCACACTGTCCGTCGCCTTCCCCGCTGGCACCATCACCCACACGGCCCTCGGCCGCACTAACATCTCCCTAAAATCAGCCAACCCCGCCGCCACCTCCGCCCCTGCCGCCTCCGCCTCCTTCACCGCCTCCTCATTCAAATCCGATACCACCACCCGATGCCCATCAGCCAACAAACGCTTGCTCATATTCGCCCCCATCTTGCCTAAACCAACCATACCGATATCCATATCCCTACTCCTTATTCACTTTATGATTTGTTAACACACCATTCCCCTCCCCACAAAATCTTACTCACAATGCCTCGTCCCAATCATCCGGCACCTGCCCCATCCGCCAAATAGTAATCCCGCTCAATGTGATCAAACCAGCAATCGAAATAAACAAAACAATCCATTGCCAACCAACTTCTTGTCGCTCTTCCCCTTCCTCTTGCCCCCGCACCTCCCCTCCGTCAGCCACCATCTCCCCAACAGATACCCATTCGCTCACCACCGCCTCAACCCGATTAGACGTATCATAAACAGTCCCCACTATCAACAATCCCACTACCAACACCCACTTAAGCCATTGCCTCATGATTGGCCTCCATATTATAAGCACAGCATCTTTTTAATCTCACACGAATACGATATTGTGTGCTGTTAGTATACCAAAAAATGCATTTACTTCATCCTCTTCCCTGCCTGCCCCCACCTTGCTCTAAACCACATCCATTTTTACTCTTTTGCCAAAACCATCAATTTAAAAGATAATACCCTTGCAACATTTTTGCCTAAACTGCGTATTGTTTCTAGCTGGCACAACCTATAATAAACAAACTGCCAGCATAATTAAACAAAATCTGTCTATAACAGCAAGGAGCATACCATGCGTTTAATCCTTTATCTCGGCAAAGGGGGTGTCGGCAAAACCACCGTCGCCGCCGCCACCGCCCTTCGTAGCGCCGAACTCGGCTACAAAACCCTCGTCGCCAGCACCGACATCGCTCACTCCCTCGCCGACTCCCTCGATGTCCCTCTCGAAGCCAAACCGATCGAGGTCCGCGAAAACTTGTGGGCCCAAGAAATTAGCGTCGTCGCTGATATCTACAACTATTGGGATGTCCTTCAAGAATTCGTCGCCGGTTTCATCCGCCACAGTGGTGTCAATCGAGTGGTCGCCGATGAACTCTCCGCCATCCCCGGTATGGATGAAATTGTGAGCCTGCTTCA
Source organism: Anaerolineae bacterium (assembly GCA_035459145.1). Taxonomy (GTDB): domain Bacteria; phylum Chloroflexota; class Anaerolineae; order Promineifilales; family Promineifilaceae; genus DATHYN01. Next base: position 3,978 of record DATHYN010000270.1, read on the forward strand.
CATCAACAAACAAGCCAAAGAGAGCAATTTCGACCGGGTTATCATCGATGCCGCCCCCACTGGCGAAACCATTCGCCTCTTAACCATGCCAGATACCTTCCGCTGGTATGCCGGCCACTTATTCAAAGCAGAAGGGGGCATGGTCAAAGCGTTAAAACCTTTCGCCGGCCGTCTCCTCAAAGGTCCCGCCGAAATCCTCGAAGCCTTAACCAAACTTGACGCCGCCACCGCCGACCTCCGCCGCACCATGGCTGACCCGAAACAAAGTAGCTACCGTGTTGTCGTCAATCCTGAAAAGATGGTTGTTCGCGAAGCCCAACGTGCCGTCAGCTACCTCGGCCTCTTCAACTACCCCGTTGACGCCGTTGTCATCAATCGCGTCCTGCCTCAAAGTGCGGCCGAGGGTGAATTCTACCAAGTCAAATACGAAACTCAACAAAAATACCTCAAAGTGATTGAGGATACCTTCCGCCCCCTCCCCCTCTTCCGTGCCCCCTACTACGCCGAAGAAATCGTGGGCCTCAACGCCCTCTCCCGCCTCGCCACCGACTGCTTCGAAGACAAAGACCCTGCCAAAATTTTCCACAAAGGCCGTATCCAAGAAATCCTCGAACAAGAAGATGGCTCCTATCTCCTTCGCCTCCCCCTCCCCTTCGTCCAAAGCGATGCCGTGAAACTCCGTAAACGTGGCGATGAACTATTCATCACTGTTGGTAATTTCAAACGTGAAATGATCCTGCCCACTGTTCTCGCTAAACGCAAAGCTGTTGGCGGCCGCTTAGTCGATGGCATCCTCGAAATCGAATTTCCCGCCCCTGAACCCACCCCTGAATAACATTCCCCTCTAATCCCTAACACCAAAAGATAGCATCTTCAAACACCACAAGATGCTATCTTTTCTTTTATATTAAATACTGCGGGATAGTTCGTATTCATTTACAAATCACTTTACAAAACCACAGCCCTACCAAGGGCTGTCACTCCTAAAATCTCCTTTAAAGTCGCCTTGTTTTCCACAAAACGCATTCTTAAACGGCTTATCTGCCAATTTAAATGCTCCCAAAAACCAAAACCATTCCAAGCACATAAATATTTTTTAAAGAATTTTGGTATTTACCTCAAAAACGGTACAATAGCCACTATAAGTTGTATTGTGACTATAGTACAACTTCAGGCATGGTTTATATTCATACAAATCACTTTACAAATCACAATCCAGCCCAAAACCACTCATCCCTAAACAGGCACTACCCACATCCAAAATTACGATTACGCCCTGTTGTCAACAAATTATGCTCTCATTTGTAAAGTCAACTCTGAACCATTCCCAGTTTCATTCAAATACACAAACAAAAGATAACTCTAACTTCACAATAATACACAATGTAAACAACATCTATGTTTGCCTAAAAGGTGCCTTCAATGACAAAACGAATCCTCATAGTTGACGATGAAGAAAATGTTCTTATCACCCTTGAAGATGGGCTCGGTTCAATCTCCGATGTGACAATCACGACCGCTCCTGGTGGGGCTGAAGCCTATGCCAAGTTAGTCACCACACCGTTCGACCTCATCATCACCGACTATAAAATGCCTCGTATGAGCGGGTTACAACTAATCGAGTTTGCTCGTCAACTTTACCCCACTGTGACCGCCATCATTCTCACCGCTTACCGCACCGAAGAATTAGAACGGCGTGCCGAAGCCTATCGGGTTTATAAAATCTTTGATAAACCAGCTCCTCTCAAAGAGATACGGGCCACTATTAATCAACTTCTTCATGGCTCAGATTCGCAATAATAAGGATTAATCCACTCTTGCACACTTATTTAGACCTACTACGGCACATTCGTGACCATGGGCATCGACGTGAAGATCGCACCGGTGTAGGCACACTCAGCATCTTTGGTCACCAAATGCGCTTTGACCTTTCCACTGGTTTTCCACTGATAACAACTAAAAAACTGCACCTACGCTCCATCATCCATGAACTTCTCTGGTTTCTCCAAGGAGACACCAATATCGCCTACCTGCATCACAACAAAGTCACTATTTGGGATGAATGGGCTGATGAAAATGGGGACCTCGGCCCCGTCTACGGCCACCAATGGCGCTCTTGGCCCGCTCCTAATGGACAAACCATCGACCAAATCAGCAATCTGATTAATGATCTTAAACAACGGCCGTTTTCCCGCCGCCACATCGTCACCGCGTGGAATCCCGCCGATATCCCCCACATGGCCCTCCCCCCCTGTCACTGCCTCTTCCAATTCTACGTCGCCGACAACCGCCTCTCCTGCCAACTCTACCAACGTAGTGCCGATGTCTTCCTCGGCGTTCCCTTCAACATCGCCTCCTACGCCCTCCTCACCCACATGATCGCTCATGTCACTGGCTATCAACCGGGCGAATTCATCCATACCTTCGGTGATGCCCACCTCTATCTCAACCACCTCGACCAAGCTGAAACCCAACTCTCCCGGCAACCCAAACCCCTCCCCCGTCTCGAACTCAATCCCGATATCGACAACATCTTTGCCTTCACCTATAACGACATTAAAATCCATGATTATCAATATCATCCCCGTATCAAAGCACCCATTGCTGTATAACCCACTATGAAAATCTCATTAATCGCTGCCCTCGCTCGTCACCGCATCATTGGCTATAAAGGGACTATCCCCTGGCAACTACCCGCTGATTTACGCTACTTCAAAAAACAAACCCTCCACAAGCCCATCATCATGGGTCGTAAAACCTACCAATCAATCGGCAAACCTTTACCCCAACGACATAATATCATTGTCACCCGCCAACACAACTTCCCCACTCCCGACAACTGCACCATCGTCTCTACCCCACTTGATGCCCTCGCGGCTGTGCCTGAAGATACGGCCGAGGTGATGGTCATCGGCGGCGCTGACATCTACGCTTGGATGCTACCCCGCGCCGACCGTCTCTACCTCACCTACATCGACATCGAAGTCCCCGGCGACACCCTCTTCCCCGCCATCGACTGGAGCCAATGGCGTCAAATCTCCCGCGAAGAACATACCGCTGACGACAAAAACCATTACGATTACGCCTTCGTCATCTATGAACGGAAGTAACTAACCTGAATTCGACAATTCACCACCACCATCACCGCACCACCGGCAACAACACCGTCCACCCCGCCGGAAACGGATCCGAATATTTCGGATCCTCCAACAACGCCTCATCTGTCAACGTCCCCAAATAAGCCAACAACGCATTCTTCTCCCCCTCATCAAAATTAAAACCACCCACTGGTAAAAATTCATCTAAACTTGGATGCTCCTTAATCCCGTTTTGATAATGCGTTAACGTCTCTTCTAATGTCTCAAAACGGCCGTCGTGCATATACGGCCCCGTCACCGCCACATTGCGCAACGACGGCGGCTTAAACCGCCCCATATCCGTCGGATGCCCCGTAATTTCCCCTAACCCATTATCTTCATAAACCATATCCAACCCATTATTCCGCGCCCCAAACAAAACATGCGTGTCCGTCGTATGACAAATATTGCACCGTAACTCGTGGCTTTCAAATAATTGCAACCCATACGCCTCCAACGGCGTAAAATTCTCAAAACCAACCCCCACCCCCTCATCATACTTAGACTGATAAGACACAATCGAACGCACAAACTGTGCCAACGCCTTCGCTATCCGCTCCTCCGTAATCTCGGCCGTCCCAAACGCCTCCATAAACAACAGATCATAAAACCCCGTCATCTCTAACTCCACAATCACCCTCTCCAACTCACTCCCCATCTCAATCCGATCTTCAATCGGTAACAACACCAACTCTTCTAAACTATCCGCCCGCGTATCCCAAAAAAAATGGTTCGGCTGAAAATACCGATTATTACTCAACCCCATCGAATTCCGCCGCGTATGCCCCCCCGCAAATCCCGTACTCAACGCCGCCGGATCAGAAAACCCCTGCGCCTGTAAATGACACGAAGCACACGCCACCTGATTATTCGCCGATAAACGCCGATCATAAAACAAAACCCGCCCCAACGTCGCCCCTTCATTCGTAATCGGATTATCTTCCGGAATATTGTTATACAAAATACTCAAATGAAGCGGTAGCTCAATGTCAGCATACTCATACGACTCTTCCGGCAACTCAGGCCGATAACTACGCCCCCCCTCTCTCCTCTCCTCCCCCCAAACCATCTCCCCACTTAAAAACAACACCATCACCAATAACAAACACCCTCGGCCAATCTTCCCTATCATCCTATTCACCTCACACCACACTACCAAACTGTAACCCATACCAATGCGCATATCGCCCATCCACCTCGGCCAATAACGCCTCATGCCGCCCCTGCTCCACAATCCGCCCCTCATCCAAAACCAAAATCCGATCCGCATTCACCACCGTACTCAACCGATGCGCAATCACAAAACTCGTCCGCCCCCGCATCAATCGCTCCAACGCCTCTTGCACCAACGCCTCACTTTCACTATCCAAAGAAGATGTCGCCTCATCCAAAATCAATAACCGCGGATTCTTCAACAACGCCCGCGCAATCGCCACCCTCTGCCTCTGCCCCCCACTTAACTTCACCCCTCGCTCCCCCACCATCGTCTCATAACCGTCAGGCAACTCATTCTCAATAAACTGATGCGCATTCGCCGCCTTCGCCGCCGCCACCACTTCCTCATCCGTCGCCTCCAACCGCCCATACCGAATATTCGCCGCCACCGTATCCGAAAAAAGTGTCGTCTCCTGCGGCACAATCCCGATCTGATGCCGCCACGCAATCACATCTAAATCACGGACATCACGCCCATCCACCAAAATCGCTCCCTCATCGACATCATAAAAACGGGGGATTAAATTCACCAACGTGCTCTTCCCCGCCCCCGATGCCCCCACCAACGCTATCAACTCACCCGCTTTCGCCTCAAAATCAATCCCTCGCAACACCGCCACCTTCTCACTATACGCAAAATGGACATCTTTGAACCGAATACTACCCTTAAAATCTGTCACTTTATGCGCCTCAGGCCGATTAACTATCGTCGCTGGCGTATCCAACAGCTCAAACATCCGCTCAGATGCCCCCACCGCTCCCTGAAACCGCCCATACAAATTCGCCAAATTCGCCACCGGCGAGGCCACCAACATCGTGTAAAACAGATACGCCACCAACTCCCCCGATGTCAAGCGCCCATTAATCACTTCTACACTCCCAAACCATAATGTCAACCCAATCGAAAAGAACGCCATAAACCCAATAAAAGGTGACAAAACCGCCACAATCCACGCCCGCTCCATCGCCGCCTCAAAAATCTTGTCAACTTCTGTCGTAAACCGCTTCAACTCATACGCTTCTCGTGTAAACGACTTCACAATCCGTATCCCACTCACGCTCTCCTCCACCACATTAGCCAACAAAGCCAACGCCTCCTGCACCTGCCGTGACGCATTCCGAATCTTCTGCCCCAAATAGACCATCGTCAATGAAATAAGCGGTATCCCCAACAAAATGATAAGTGTCAAACGCACATTCAAATAAAAAAGTAAAATCGACGCCCCCAATAAAGTCAAAACATGCCGCAATAACGCAATCACATCACTCGTAATCACCGATTGTAACAAAACAACATCATTCGTTATCCGCGACATAATCTCCCCAGTCCGATTATCAGCATAAAATGTTAACGACAATGTCTGCAAATGCGCATACAACTGAGTCCGCAAATTAGCCACAATCCGCTCCCCCACATACGACAAATTCCACCGATTAACAAAACTAAAAAACGCCTGCAATACAAAAACAACCAGCAACAAGCCCGCCAACCGATTTAACGCCTCAAAATCCTTGTTCAACAACACAATATCGACTAAATTACGTACCACCAACGGCAACACCAACCCCAATCCAACTGTACACAACAACGCCACTGTCGCTATTATCATCCGCCCCCTATACGCGTACGTATAACGCAACAAACGCCTATATACAGCTAATGTCTCTCGATTAATTGGTACTTTTGGAGAAGCCGTTTCTTGTTCATGGCGACGGCCAACGCGACGTAATCCCATAGGAGAATTGTAAGGTATTTACTGGCAAGGGGCAAATCCGGTGTTATAATGTCCTGATGATAATTCCTTTCAATAAATACAGTTCTTTATGGAGGTTCTAAATAATGCCCCGTGCAACCACCCCAATTATAACCCTGTGGAAACTTTTTTTCCTCACACTTTGCCTACTATTAAGCAAACAAACCATTACCTCAGCCTTAGCCTACTCCCCACCAGCTAAAAGTGTTAACACCCTCAAAAATATCGATATCCCCAAAAACCCTAAATTACAATACCAAACTGATACCCAATACTACACCAACATGATGGCCATGTTTATGGCCGATCGGCAACCCACACAACCATCATCCGCTCTTCCTCTAACCCCTTGTAATGCCGGCTCCGCCGCCGGCTACCCCTGTAACAATGTCGATTTAGCCGCTTTTATCCCCTTTGCCGATTTAGGCGGTGGCACCCAACAAGCTAACGACATCTGGGGCTGGACCGATCCCCTATCGAACCGTGAATTTGCCATTATGGGCCGTACCGACCGCACTGTCTTCGTCGAAGTCACCGACCCCATCAATCCAGTCTACATTGGCTACCTACCCACCGAAGGAACTGGCTCTTCCGCTTGGCGTGATATCAAAGTCTATCAACATTATGCCTTAATCGTCAGTGAATTATCCGGCCACGGCCTCCAAATCTTCGATCTCACCAAACTCCTCACCGCCACCCCACCCACAACCTTTACCAAAGACGCCCACTATGGTGGCTTCGGCAATGCCCACAATGTCATTGTCAACGAAGACACAGGCTACGCCTACGTCGCTGCCAGCAACACCTGCAACAACGGCTTGCACATGATTAACATCAACCAACCCCTCAACCCCCAACCAGCCGGTTGTGTGGACACTATCCAATATATTGGTGACGCCCAATGCGTCATCTATAATGGCCGCGATGTCCAACATATCGGCAAAGAAATATGCTTCGCCACCAACCGCCCTAATGTCACTGTCAATGCATTAGCCATCATCGATGTCACCAACAAAGGCAACCCCCAACTACTTTCCCAAACCTTCTACGCCAATGGTAATTTTGTCCACCAAAATTGGCTGACTGAAGATCACGCCTATATCCTATTAAGTGACCGTCTTGATGAATTTAATCGTGACCACAGCACACGAACCCGTATCTTCGACCTAACCGATCTCGATTCCGTCCCCGCCCCAGCCATTTATGATGGCCCCACCGAAGCGATCGACCATAATCTCTATACCAAAGGCCACTCCTTATACGCCGCCAACTATCGCGCCGGCCTCGAAATCACCGATCTGTCCAATATCGCTACCAACAATCTCACCCAAATCGGCAATTTTGACGTCTATCCCGCCGATAATATCTCTCAAACCAATGGCGCTTGGAGCAACTACCCCTACTTTCAAAGTGATATCGTTGTCGTCAGCCATATCGAACAAGGGCTCTTCATTCTCCAACCAACCTTACCGCCTGACTTCAATCTAAATACCAAAGATGTCGCTATCGACGTTTGTAACACCGACTCAGGCCAATCTTATTTTAGTTTAGATGATATTTATGGTTATACCGGCAATGTCACCATTAACGTTGCTGGCATCCCGGCTGGTGCCACCGGCTCCTTTGATAACAATTCACCAACTGTACCAGGTGGCGCCACCCTAACTGTTAATAACACCTCGGCCGCCCTCGGCAACTACCTCCTCACCATCACCGCCACCGATGGCTCCATCACCTCCCAAGAATATGTCCGCCTCTCCGTCCGTAACAACGTCGGTACCCCCACCCTCAACACCCCTACCAATGGCGCCACCGACGTCAGCGTTGAAGCCCCTCTCTCTTGGACCACTACCGCCAATGCCACCCGCTACCTCGTTGAAGTCGCCACTGATAACGCCTTTACCAATATCGTTTACGCCACCACCGTCAATGGCACTAGCCACACCACACCACCCCTTAATCCCGTCACCACCTACTACTGGCGCGTTACCGCCCAAAACGGCTGTAGTAATGGCACATCTGCCACCTTCTCCTTCCAAACCGTCGCCCTCCCAGAATGTACTTATTATAATAGCACCACCAGCACCTCCATCACCGATGCCACCTCCAATGGCCCCGAAAACACCACCTCCACCATCAATGTCGCTGGCAGCGGTGAAATCGTTGATGTCAATGTCACCTTACGTGGCACCCACACTTGGATGAGCGATCTCGTCTTTACCCTACGCAGCCCCGCCGGCACCAACGTCACCGTCATGGATGCCGAAGTCTGCCTCGGCAACGACAACTTCGACCTCACCCTCGATGACGAAGCCAATGACACCTTCCCTTGCCCCCCCATTGGTGGTGGCACCTATCTACCTACCCAACCCCTCACCCCCTACGATGGCCAAAATGGTGACGGCACTTGGCAATTAACGATCACCGATCAAGTAGTTGGTGATTTTGGCACCTTGCTCGAATGGGGCGTTGAAATTTGTACCCCCTCCACCGCCATTCCCCCTAATCCTGACTTTAGCGCCACCCCTCTAACCGGCCTAGCCCCCCTCCAAGTCTCCTTCACCGATCTCACCGCCAATAGCCCCACCAGCTGGCTTTGGAACTTCGGTGATGGCAATACCTCCACTAGCCAAAACCCAACCCACACTTACACCACACCCGGCACCTACACCGTCACCTTAACCGCTAATAATGGTGCCGGTAGTAATCTAATCACCAAAACAAGCTATATCACCGTTCAAGACCCAGCCAATTTAAGCTGTATTATCTACGACCCCGCCGATCTCCCTCAAGCTATCCCTGCCACGGGCACCAGTGGCACTACCACATCACAACTCACTGTCGCAGGCGGCACAAACAGCATCGCTGATCTAAACCTCCTCAACTTAACTGGCCTCCACGGCCGTCTCTCCCAAATCACCGTCAACCTAACCAGCCCCACCGGCACCAACCAACAACTCCTCGGCGCCAACTGCGGCAATGATGACAACTTCAACCTCAGTCTCGATAATAATGCCGCCTCCCCCCCTCCCTGCCCCCCCACCGATGGCGGCACTTACCAACCCACCGGTACTGGCTCTCTTGTCGCCTTTAATAATGAAGACAGCAACGGAACCTGGACCCTCACCATCGATGATAACTCTGGTGGTGGTGGTGGTGACGGTACCGGCTCCCTCACCAATTGGCAACTCGAAATCTGCAGCTTCGATCTCTGCTCTGCTCCCGATGACATCACCTCTTTTAACCTCACCACCTCTGGCCCCGATCTCATCATCGATTGGACCCCCAACGGTGCCGATGAATACGAAGTCTGGTGGACAACTACCCCCTACCAACTCCCTGGCTCCGATTGCTCAGCCTCCCCCAACTGCGCCGTTACCACCAACAACTCCTATACCCACACCGGTGTCGTCGCCGACACCACCAATAATTACGCTTACTATGTCCTCGGCCACAATAGTTGTGGCCAAACCTCCGGCGTCACTATCCATCGTGGCGAATTTGGCTATAATATCACGCCGGGGAATTAATTAACAAGGTTGATTAATGACTAAACTGGAACTGGCTGTCAGTTGACAAGCCAGTTCCAATATGTCATCATAACTAAATTATCATTCTTTATTTTTGAACCCCTTAATCAACCATATTTGGAGAACCAGCATGAAACAGTTACGAACTTATGCCCTTTTACTATTTATCTTTATCACCCTTGCCCACTCAAGTGCAAGCTTTGCCCGTACCGATGAACCAATCCCCCCTAACCAACAAACCACCAATCAATACACCACCAACCAACTCAAACTCCTCGCCGACCACGAACCGATCCAAAACCTCGCCTCAGCCGCCCTCACCCCCTGTATCGGTGGTATCGCCGACACCGGCTCCATCCAATATGAATGTGACAGCATCGATTTAGCCGCCTTTATGTCCTTAGCCGACCTCGGCGGCGGCTCAAGTAATGCCAATGATATTTGGGGCTGGACTGATGAAGCTTCTGGCCGTGAATTCGCCATTCTTGGCCGTAACGACCGCACCGTCTTCGCCGAAATAACCGACCCCATCAATCCCGTTTACATCGGCCAACTCCCCGCTCATGACGGTGTCAGCACTCTTTGGCGTGATGTCAAAACATATCAAAACTACGCCCTCATCGTTAGCGAATCAGGCACCCATGGCGTCCAAATATTCGATCTCACCCGTCTACTCACCGCCACCCCACCCTCCATTTTCACCAATAACGCCTGGTACGGTGGCATCGGCGATGCCCACAACATTGTTGTCAACGAAGATACTGGCTACGCCTACGCCGTTGGCTCTGGCGTCTGCAGCGGTGGTCTCCACATGATCGATATTCGCAACCCCCTGACCCCCACCAACGCCGGCTGTTTTGCCAGCGATGGCTACACCCATGACGCCCAATGCGTCCTCTACCACGGCCCAGACGCCGACTACTATGGCCAAGAAATATGCTTCAACGCCAACGCAGACACCCTTACCATCGTCGATGTCACCGATAAATCTAACCCAATACAAATAGAGCGCGTTGGCTATAACAATCACGGCTATAGCCATCAAGGCTGGCTCACCCCCGACCATGCCTATATGATCTTTGGCGATGAACTGGATGAACGTAATCTCGGCCACAACACCCGCACCCGCATCTTTAACCTAACCAATTTAGACGTTGTCCCCGCTCCCGTCATTTACGATGGCCCTAATGGTGCTATCGACCACAATCTCTATACACGCGGCCATTACGTCTTTGAATCAAACTATCGTGCCGGCCTCTACATCCTCAACACAAATGACGTCGCCAACGGTAATTTAAACCAAGTCGCTTTCTTCGATCTTTACCCTGGCAGTAACAGCTCTAACTTTAATGGCAACTGGAGCAACTACCCCTACTTCGATAGCGGCACAATCATTGCTAGCCATATGGAAGCTGGCCTTTTTATCTTCCAACCAACGATTGACCCTGACTTCGAACTAAAAATGGATACGTTTGATATCAATGTCTGTGGCACCGGCTCCGGTCAACTCCCTATCCAGCTAGACGATATGTATGGCTACAACAGCAATGTAACCTTATCAGTCTCCAACCTGCCCGCTGGTGTCTCCGCTAATTTTGATAACAACACCGTCACTGTGCCCGGCACCGCTACCTTAACCCTCAACAACACCAGTGCCGCCCAAAACGACTATATCTTCAAAGTCACCGCCACGGACAGTACCCTAACCACTGACCAATATTTGCGTTTAAGCATCCAACCCGCCGTTGGCGTACCAGCATTATCCTCCCCAAATAATGGCGCTACCGATGAGTCGCTACAAGCTACCCTTACTTGGACCGCTGCCGCTACCGCACAAAGCTACACAGTCGAAGTAGCCACCGATTCTGGCTTCACCAATATTGTCTATACCACCACGACAGCAAACCTGACAGCCACCACACCAGAATTAAACGCCTTCACCACCTATTACTGGCGTATCACCGCCCATAACGAATGTAGCGAACAAACATCAGCCGTTTATAGCTTCACCACGGGTGCCTTAGCTTCTTGCCAACTATACACCGCCGCCGATCTACCTTTGCGCATCCCTCAAACGCCAGGTAGTTACAGTGGTACCACCATCTCCGACATTGTCGTTACCAACGGCACAACCAGCCTTTCTTCTGTGAGCTTAGTTGATGTCAACGGCACCCACGGCCGTGTTGGACAAATAAACTTCTCCCTAACCAGTCCCTCCGGCAATAACCAATCTCTCTGGAGTGCCGCTTGTGGCAATGACGATAACTTCTTCTTTAGTCTCTCCGACTCCGCTCCTGCTGGTACCCCCCCTTGCCCCCCCACCGATATGGGCACTTACCAACCAACGGGAACAGGCTCATTCGCCGCCTACACTGGCGAAGATAGCAATGGGACCTGGTCCCTCACCGTCGCCGACAACGCCTCCAGTGGTATCTCTGACGGCACCGGCGAACTCCTCGGTTGGGGCTTGGAAATTTGTGGCTACGACCTCTGTGCCCCCCCCGATGATATCACCATGGTCAACGCCTCCACCAATGCCACTGACATTATCCTCAACTGGACGAGCAATGGTGCCGATGAATACCAAATCTGGTGGTCAACCACCCCCTATATCCTACCAGGCGTCGACTGCGCTAGCGCCAACACTTGCGACACCACCACCAGCAATACCTACACCCACACTGGCATGGGCCAAAACCCCGCGACTAACTACTTCTACCATGTCTTAGGCTACAATAGCTGTGGCGCCACATCAGCCGTTACCAACTACACCGGCGTCTTCGATTACGCCCTCACCATCGGTACCGCTCAATAAAATAATCATCTGGCCGGTTCAACCATTGGTTGAACCGGCCTTTTACCTACATTAAAGATATTTATGACTGATTTTTTAACCTATCTCAACAAACTTGTTCATGAGCGTAAAAACAACCCCCAACCCAACTCCTATACAACAGAACTATTCGCCGCTGGGCCTAATAAAATAAGCCAAAAAGTGGGCGAAGAAGCGGTTGAAGTCATCGTCGCCGCCCTCGGCCAAACCCCAGACCGCCTCATTTCCGAATCCGCTGACCTCCTCTACCACCTCCTCGTCCTCCTCGCCCACAACAACCTCTCCCTCGATGATATCACCGCCGAACTAGCCCGCCGTCATCCCGCCCCCGCCCAACCCGCCACCCCGACCACAACCACCCGCTATGCCCACACCAACATCATCGCCCAAGATTGGCAAACCCTCGCCCACTTCTACCAAACCGTCTTCGACTGCACCCCCGTCCCCCCCCAACGTGACCAACAAGGCTCATGGCTCGAACAAGGCACCGGCGTCCCCCATGCCCATATCCAAGGCATCCACCTCCGCCTCCCCGGCCTCGGCCCCGATGGCCCCACCCTCGAAATCTACAGCTACGACACCATGCTCGCCCAACCCCAACCCGCCGCTAATCGCCTCGGCCTCGGCCACCTCGCCTTCCTCGTCGATGATGTCCCCGCCAAACTCGACCAACTCATCAAAGCCGGCGGCCAATCCCTCGGCCAACCCACCCACCACCATGTCCCTGATGTCGGTCATCTCCATTTCGTCTACGCCGCTGACCCCGAAGGAAACATTATCGAAATCCAAAATTGGTCCTAAGTTAACCCATTTACTTAAAATTTGACTAACAGATCGCTAAAACTATCGCCTTCTAACTCGTTGCTCGTTATAATGAAAGACATAAAGCATTGAATAACTCATTTTCAAAAGCAACTGTAAAAACGATTTAGTTTAATGCCCTTATCTCAAGATCGATTCCTGCCTAACCTTTTTGTTAGGCCCTTACTGGAGCAAATCTATGGCTAATCAATCAATACCAGGCGCCAATGCAATCCAACAGGAAATGCAAGAGCTTCGTAGCCGTCTCGAATGGCTCGAAGACGAACGACGGAAAGCAAATCGCCGTTCCATCGAACTCGAACAACGCATCACTCTCCAAGAGCGTGAAATTAAAACCCGCGAACAACGCATTCGTGACCTTGAGCAAAAACTGAACCAAAGTAATGCCCAAATCTCACGACTGACACAAGTCGATGTGCAATTAAAACAGTTTAAAGATGAAATGGTCGCCATGATCGAACAATACGACCAACGCCGCATCCTCGCCGCCGAAGATGCCGAACGCATGACCCGTTTACAACATGAGTTCGTCGTTCGCGAACTGGCCGATATCCGCAAAGAACTCCCTCCTATCTCCCGCCTCGAAGAAGATATGGGCCTCCGCCAAGCAGAAGAAGCACGCCTCGCTAATCTCATCTCCGTCTTGCAAACCAAAACCAATAATATTAGCAACCGTGTCGAAACATGGAGCAATGACTTAGCCTACCTCGGCGAATCAGAACGGCATAACCAACGCTACATCACCGATATCCAAACCACCCTGATGGACATCAATAAACGTTGGGAACCGATTCACAATCGCTTAGATGTCCTCGCCAACAGTATCTCCAAAGTTGAAACCCGGGTCGAAAGCTTCTCCAATAACCAAAATGAAGCCGAAAAAGCGATCAAAGAGTGGAGCGAACAAATTGTAACCGGTGAGTATGAACGTAATAAACAAGTTGAGGAAGGCCAGCGCGCCATCGCTGAGTTCGAACAGCGCCTCAGCCGCTTTACCCAAGAATGGGTCGGTTATGTTGACCAATACAAAGAAGCCAAGATGGCTGTCCAAAGCCTCGAAGAGTTCCAACGCCAACTGGAACAGCAACAACGGGATACCGATGAACTCGTTCGTATCGAAACCCATCGGATGCAAAGCCGTTGGGACAACTTTATCCATGAAAATGAACAACGTTGGCAAACATTTGGTGTCGATGACGACCAACGCTGGAGCTTATCCCAACGCCAATTTAAACAATTATCGGAACAACTTCTTGAAGTCGATGAAGCCCTCGAACGGATCGAACAAGACAAAGACACATTATGGCGCATCCAAACCGCCCAAGCCGACGCGATGCGCCAAATCCCACGAATCTGGCTCGAAGAAGTAGAAAAGGCCAAAGCCAACAATCCTCACCGTCGTCGTCAACCCGCCCTCGTCCCGGTCAATGATGAAGATTTAGGCTAAGCCAGACCCGTATGTACATTATTGGCACCGCTGGCCACGTGGACCACGGCAAATCCACTCTTGTCGAAGCGTTAACCGGTATCGACCCTGATCGCTGGCAAGAAGAAAAAGAGCGGGAAATGACCATCGATCTCGGTTTCGCTTGGTTGCCACTACCCGGTCTGGATGAAGAGATTGGTGTAATCGATGTCCCTGGGCATCGTGACTTTATCGAAAATATGCTCGCTGGCGTGGGTGGCATCGATATGACCATCTTTATCGTCGCCGCCGATGAAGGCGTTATGCCCCAAACCAAAGAGCATTTGGCCATCCTTAACTTACTCCAAATCCAAGGCGGCGTCATCGCCCTTACCAAAGTCGATCTGATCGATGATGACGATTGGCTTGAACTTGTCACCCTTGACCTTAGTGACGCCGTCGCCAACACCATCCTCGCCGACGCGCCTATCATTCCCGTCTCGGCCAAAACCGGCCACAACCTCCCCCTCCTCCGCCAAACCATTGCTGACACCCTCCAAAGCCGCCCCCCACGCCCCGACCTCGGCCGCCCCTACCTCCCCATCGACCGCGTCTTCACCATCAGCGGCTTCGGCACCATCGTCACCGGCACCCTCAGCCACGGCCGCCTCGCCGTTGGCGACACCATCTCCCTTCAACCCGGTGACCAACAAGCCCGCATCCGTGGCCTGCAAACCCACCAAACCAGTCGTGATGTCGCCCTCCCTGGCAACCGTGTGGCCGTCAACCTCACCGGTATCAGTAAACATGACATCAGCCGTGGCCACATCCTCGCCGCCCCCAACACCATCCGCGACACCATCCTCCTCGATGTCCACTACCACCACCTACCCGCTAACGACAAACCCCTCAAACATAATACCAATATCAAACTTTTTGTCGGTGCCGCCGAAGTCATGGCCCGCACCCGCATCCTCGGCCAAGAACAGATCGACGCCGGCCAAGATGGCTGGCTCCAACTCGCCCTCGAAACCCCCATCGCCACCATGCGTGGCGACCGCTTCATCCTCCGCCGCCCATCGCCACCAGCCACGCTAGGCGGCGGCCGCGTCCTCGACCCCCACCCCGGCCGGCGCCACCGCCGCTTTCGCCCCGCCGTCATCGAACGTCTCAAAATCCTTAGCCAAGGCACCCCCGCGGAACTGCTCCACCAAACACTCACCCGCCTCCAACCCATCAAACAGGCCAAACTATTCAAAGAACTCCCCCTCGACCAAAATAGCGCGACCGCCGCCTGGGACGAACTTATTAACAACCAAGATGTCGCCCTCTGGGGACAATACGCCGTCACCACCAGCTACGCCCTCAGCCTCCAAGACAAAGCCCTCACCTTCATCAATCAACACCACCAAAAACATCCTCTCCGCCTCGGCCTCGGCCGCGAAGAACTCCGTAGCCGTCTCCAACTGCCCCCTCCCGTCTTTAACCAACTCCTCAACCAACTCCTCACCACTGAAAAAGTGATCATTAACGGCCCTATCATCCACCTCCCCCAACACACCATCACCTTCACCCCCCCACAACAAACCAAAATCGATGCCCTCCTCCAAAAATCTGCTTCAGCCGGTATCAACGGCCTCAGCCCCAAAGAGTGCCAAGCCGAACTCGGCCCCGAACTCGGCCCCGAACTCTACCTCGCTCTCGTCGACCTCCAACAACTATACCCCCTCAATAATGACGTCGTCTATCGCCCCCAAGAGTACACACAATTCAAAAACAAAATCATCACCTACTTACAAGAAAATGATGAAATCAATGCCGCCCAAGCCCGTGACCTACTGCAAACTAGCCGCAAATACGCTATCAGTTTATTAGAACATCTTGATGAACAGAAAATCACGCGTCGAATAGGCGACAATCGGCAATTAATCAAGTAAAATAGAAGACGATTTTAAAAATTGCCCTTTTTCAGTAATAAACAAGAGAATATTATGACTAATCAAAATGAAACTATTACCGTAATAATCGTCGATGATAATCCTAAATTCCGTGATTTCATTAGCGATGTAATTAACCACACTGACAATATTGACCTGCTAGGCATCGCCGAAAATGGTGATGATGGTTTCCGTATGGCTCGCCAACTCACCCCCAATGTCGTTATTATGGACATTAATATGCCCGGAATCGATGGTATCGCCACCGCCCGCGCCATTCTCAAAACGGTCCAAACCCGTATCCTACTTATCTCGGCCGAGCAAACCCCCGACTTTGAATGGGAACAAAATCTCGTCAATGCCAGCGGCTTCCTCGAAAAACCATTCCAAGCGGATCAACTAATCAATAGTATACGCGAAATTCACAACCGTTCACTCGTTTAAATACAAAAATTTCCCATCTATTTCATTACAAGAGGTTTCCTGTGCCCTTAGAACTAATATCTGGTCCCCAAGCTTTCACCACCCTAGCCCCACAATGGGACAATCTTGTCGCCACCAGCGCTACCAATACCCCGTTTCAATTTCTTGCTTACCAACAAGCCTGGTGGCAACATCTTGCCCCCGATGGCGCCCAACTCTACACCTTCACTTACAGTGACAACGACAGCTTGCAAGCCATCGCCTGCTTCTATCTCCTCGATAACCAACTTCATTTCAACGGCTGTGTCGAAGAAACCGATTATCTAGACATCATCGCCTCGGCCGACACCGCTCCTGCCGTTTGGGCCGCCATTGTCGACGCCTTGCAAGAAGGGGCTATCCCCAATTGTCACGCCCTCGACCTGTGCAATATTCCCGCGGCCTCCCCTTCACGCCCTATCTTGGCTGATTTAGCCACCGCCCGGAACCTAACCCACAGCACAACTGTCCAAGAAGTGTGCCCCATTATCGACCTCCCTGACTCATTTGATGATTATCTCGGCCAACTCGACAAAAAACAACGTCATGAAATTCGGCGGAAGTTGCGGCGCGCGAATGGGGCCGAGTTAGAGGTCGAAATGTTCAAGGGTACAGCAGAAGAATTAACCACCGCCGTCAATCTCTTTCTTGACCTTCTCCAAAAAAGCACTATTGAAAAAAACGAATGGCTCAATGACGGTCGCCGCGCCCTCTTCCATGATACCGCCCAAGCCGCCTACCAAGCCGGCACCCTCCAACTCCTGTTCACCGTTACCGAAGACGAGCGGGCCGCCACCCTCTTCAATTTTAACTATGCCGGTCGTATCTGGGTCTACAACTCTGGCCTTGACCCCGTCGCTTTCGGCTATCTCAGCCCCGGCGTAGTCCTCACCGCCCGTGCTATTGAAATGGCTATCGAAAATGGACAAAAAACGTTCGACTTCTTACGTGGTGACGAAGAGTATAAATATCAATTTGGTGCCCAGGATAGTGAAATTTTTCGCGTTCAACTCAATCTCCAAGGATAATTAGCCAATGACCCACTCACCGTCACCCTTGCGCGTGGCGATGCTATCTGTTCACACCAGCCCACTTGCCGATTTAGGCGGCAAAAAAACAGGTGGTATGAACGTCTATATTTACAATGCCGCCCACGAACTCGCGCAACAAGGGGTTCATGTTGATATTTATACGCGGGCTTCTCAGCCGGATGTGCCGCGGGTGCAAACGGCCGTTAACTTCAACGGCCGTGTTATCAATCTCCCCGCTGGCCCCTATGACACCAGCTCCGTCGCCGATTTAGAACAATACCTCCCCCAATTTACAGCCGAATTAGTCGCTTTCGCCCAACAAGAAAATATCCAATACGATATCATCCATAGCCACTATTGGCTTTCTGGCTTAGTCGCCCTTCAACTTCGTGCCCACTGGTACCCAGCCATCCCCATCATCCACATGTTCCACACCCTCGGCCACATGAAAAACCGCATCGCCCCCAACAGCCACCACCAAGCCCCACCCGCCCGCATCGCCGGCGAAACCACCGTCATCAACGGCGTCGACCACATCATCGCCGCCACCCCCGCTGAAAAAATCCAATTACGCTGGCTCTATGGGGCCAATACCGATAAAG
>DATHYN010000271.1:0-21955 GCA_035459145.1 Anaerolineae bacterium
GCCGAAATCCACCATATCCTCGACGAAAAAATCGCCAACCTCGGCCACATCCAACGCCCCCCCACCTCCCCACAAGACGACGCCCCCCCCATACTTCCCCAACTCCGCGCCCTCTACAACAAAGGCGAAATCAGTACCCTCCTCTTCCCCGACCCCCTCACCCCCCACATCAAAAACACCGATTGGGCCGAAGTCGGTGACCTCCTCGCCGGCGAATACGAAGGCATCAACGTCTCCACCCCCACCCAACTCCACCTCGCCCTCCGCGTCCACGCCCCCCTCGACCACTACCTCCGCCGCTACGAACACGGCTGGGGCGAAGACCCCCTCGCCACCCTCGAATTCACCAACGAACAACTTTACCGCACCGCCGCCCGCAAACCCCACGACATCCAAACCGGCGAATTCGTCCACGCCTACCTCCTCGCCGATGACGAAGAAGCCCTCCACAAAATTATCCACGACTTCCAAAACAAACTCCTCAACATCCTCCTCCAAAACTCACTCATCGCCCGCCTCGAAGGCAAAAAAGCGATCAAACCACCCCCTCTCCCCGACCGCACCGACCCCTCCCCCATGCGCATCGACGGCATCTTCAACCAACTCGACTGGTGGAGCAACTACTATTACCAACAATTACAAGCCCTCACCGATTAAACCACCCATGTCATACCTAACACCCCCAACCCAAACCCATAAACCATCACCACCCCTCAGCCCCCTTCAAGGATACTATCGTTTTTTTAACATTTCACTGCCCACACTGAAGGTAGCGCGATTTGTTAAATCGCCAGACTCCCCACCAAACACCCATCCTCACTTCACCAACACCAAAAAATCTGTCAAATCCCCAAAATCCGCGTCAAAATCCACCAAACTTAAACCACCCATGTCATACCTAACACCCCCAACCCCAACCCATAAACCACCACCTTACCTCACCTCACCCCCAGCCTCCTTCCAGGAGGCGTCCCAACTAGCCCGATGCGTTCACGCTCGGGCGGGCCTACCCTCAACCACACCACCAACAACGCTCAAACCTCTCTCCACACAACCCCGCTCCAAAACCAAAAAAAATCTGTCAAATCCCCAAAATCCGCGTCAAAATCCACCAAACCTATTCAAAACAGTACCCAACTCATTTAACCAACAATTAAAACACCTAATTTACCCACCAACCACCCCTCACAAGGAGAACCCACCATGCTCTTAGCAGGCGATATCGGCGGTACCAAAGTCATCCTAGCCATCTTTGCCACCGCTGCCGACCGTGAACCACTCGTGACCCATCGCTACCCCAGCGAAAAATACCCCACCCTCGAAGACATCGTCCAAGAATTCCTCACCACCCATGCTGCCCAATACCGTGACCAAGTCGAATACGCCAGCTTCGGCGTCGCCGGCCCCGTCATCAACGGCCAAGCCGACCTCACCAACCTCGGCTGGCACCTCGACCAAGCCACCATCGCCCAAACCTGCAACCTCCCCGCCGTCTACCTCCTCAACGACCTCGCCGCCGTTGCCACCGCCGTTCCTGGTCTCCGTTCCGATGAAATTTTAACCCTCCAAGCCGGCACGCCTCTGCCCACTGGCCCCGTCGCCGTCATCGCCCCCGGCACCGGCCTAGGCGAAGCCTTCCTTGTTTGGGACGGTTACCAATACCGCCCCTACCCCACCGAAGGTGGCCACAGCGGTTTCGCCCCCGAAACCGACCTCGAAGTCGCCCTCTACCGCTTCATGCGCGACCGCTACCCCCGCGTCAGCATCGAGCGCGTCTGCTCCGGCCAAGCCATCCCCGACCTCTACGACTTCATCAAAAGCACCGATCTCTACCCTGAACCCGACTGGCTCCACCAACAAATCGCCGACGCCGATGACCCCGCCCCCATCATCTCCCAAACCGCCCTCGAAGAAAAAGCCGCCATCTGCCAAGCCACCATGGAACTCTTCACCGCCATCCTCGCCAGCGAAGCCGGCAACATGGTCCTCTCCCTCAACGCCCTCGGCGGCGTCTACATCGGCGGCGGCATCCCCCCCCGCATCCACCCCCTCCTCCAACAACCCTCCTTCCTCCAAGCCTTCTACCGCAAAGGCCGCTTCAGCCAACTCATGAAACGCATCCCCGTCCACGTCATCCTCGACCCCCAAGCCGCCCTCCACGGCGCCGCCCGCTTCGGCTGGCAAGCCCAAGCCGCCAACCTCACCCAACCCACCCCAAAATAACACACGCCACCCCGTCATTTCAAGCTCAGTTCTTCAATCCGCTTCACAATAGACACCCCCCCTCCCTAAAACAAGGATTGAACGAAGCCGAGAAATCTACCCAAGCAGCCTACACCTGTCATGTCGAGCGAAGGGATGGTCGCACTACAATCACCACCACCCACCACCAGAAACAAGACCCTCCCGGATTCGAGACATCTCCTCAAGCAGCCTACACCTGTCATATCGAGCGAAGGGATGGTCACACTACAATCACCAACACCCACCACCAGAAACAAGACCCTCCCGGAGTCGAGACATCTGCCTGAGTGGTAAACGATAAATCATCAACCAACGGCACCACACTCACATCCATCAACAACCCCAAAATCCACCCCCATGTCGTCAAAACGGTATCTCCAACGTTGAATAAGTAGTAATCATCCCCGTGCCCCGCGCACACTTATTCAATAAAGGATAGCCAACATGTTAACACCAACCCACACTCTACACGATCTCCCCCAGCAAGAACGCCCCCGCGAACGCCTCCTCCGCGTCGGCGAACGCGCCCTCTCCACCAGCGAACTCCTCGCCATCATGCTCCGCACCGGCGGCAGCCAAGGCCACGTCCTCACCCTCGCCCAACAACTCCTCACCAAATTCAAAAACCCCGCCGGACTCTCCCGCGCCACCATCAACGAACTGATGAGCATCCACGGCATCGGCCAAGTCAAAGCGATCGAAATTAAAGCCGCCCTCGAACTCGGCCGCCGCGCCCTCCTCATCTCCCCCCTCGACCGCCCCCGCATCACCGCCCCCATCGACGCCGCCAACCTCCTCATGCCCGAAATGGCCCTCCTCGAACAAGAACACCTCCGCCTCCTCCTCCTCGATACCCGCAACCGCGTCCTCCACACCCCCACCATCTACATCGGTAGCCTCAACAGCTCCGTCCTCCGCGTCGGCGAACTCTTCCGCGCCGCCCTCCGCGACAACGCCGCCGCCATCATCGTCGCCCACAACCACCCCTCCGGCGACCCCGCCCCCTCCCCCGAAGACATTCATGTCACCCGCCAACTCGTCTCCGCCGGCAAACTCCTCGACATCCAAGTCCTCGACCACATCATCATCGGCCACCAACAATTCGTCTCCCTCAAAGAACGCGGCCTCGGCTTCGACTAACACACCCCTCTCTCTCCCCATATCCCCGCCCCAGCCATCCGTAATGACGTGGCATCACGCGCCTTACCTCACCCGTCCACGCCTAACCATCTCTCGCGGGATGCCGCGTCCCCCATCACCTCACCTCTCTCATCCCATCCCCTCGGCCTCCTCCCCCTCTATCCCCCCTCATCCCCTCCCCCCACCAATAACATGCCAAATACCCCACTAAATGTTAAAATTAAACAACCTATTTTCAAAATCAAATCAAACTAACCCTAAAAACTATGACCACAATCACCAACCGCCTCCAAAATGGCTCCCTAAACGAAGATTTTTACCCCTACCGCCGCCAAGACCCTCTCAACGTCGCCGTCGGCTGGGCCCCCTGGTGGGTCCCCCAAGCCACTGACGACCCCCAATGGCGCAACCAACGCCCCACCTACAACGCCTTCTCCCTCGATGACGACCTTGTCCAACAACTCAGCACCCCCTGGGGCACCCACACCGGCGGCCTCATGCAACAAGTCCCCGCCGCCGCCGGCAACCGCTACGAACTCAGCGCCTCCGCCCAAGCCTGGTCCAGCGATGACGATAAACCAGCCAGCAAAAAACAAGCCAGCGACGTCAACATCCAAATCGGCGTCGACCCCACCGGCGGCGTCGACCCCCAAAGCCCCGTCATCATCTGGAGCGACCCCGCCGAACCCCTCAGCAAATGGGCCACCCTCCGCCTCTCCGAATTCGAAGCCCAAGCCGATACCATCACCATCTACCTCAAATCCGCCCCTAGCCTCCCCCGCCGCCAACAAACCATCTTCTGGCGTGACGCCAACCTCCGCGTCATCGGCGAACACCGCCGCGCCCTCAACATCGTCGGCCCCGGCGATACCCACATCACCATCGCCCCCGAAAAACCGATGCCCAACCAACGCGTCATCGCCCGCGTCTCCGCCAACGAAAAATACGAATTCTTAGACTTCGCCGTCCGCCGTCCCGACGGCGAACTAACCACCGTCATCCCCCAAGGCATGACCCCCGAAAACGACCGCTACATCTGGCGCTACGAATTCACCGTCGGCGACCCCGGCCTCTACGACCTCCGCTTCACCACCGACCGCGCCGCCTTCCTCCTCGCCCAACGCCTCGTCCAAGTCACCGACCAAATGCAAATGGTCCCCACCGGCACTCCTCGGCTCGACTACCATCGCGTCTACATCCTCCTCCCCCCCACCGCCGACGAAGGCTGGCTCATCGCCGCCGCCCGCGGCAGCTTCCAACAACGCTTCACCATCGGCTTCTCCGCCGATGACGCCGGCGTCGGTGAACTCGGCGGCCGCCTCGTCGTCGCCATCAACCCCCACCATTGGCCCCAACTCCTCACCCGCGAATGGTTCCAACATTACTACCCCGGCGCCCGCTTCATCCCCGTCGTCGCCAATAAACCCGCCGACCTCGAAGAATGGCTCCGCAACTGGGAGCCCCCCCTGACCTCAGAGGTTTCATAACCCAACCATCCCCACCACCAACACCTCCCTAAAAACCTCTGAGGTCTCACCCCCAACCATCTCCACCACCACCACCTCCCTAAAAACCTCTGAGGTCTCACCCCCAGCCACATCTCCACCACCAATTTCCCCACCCATGTCGTCAAAACACGATTTCCACCGTTGAGTATATAGCGGTGCATTCAACCGCCTTGTAACCAACCAGAGTGTTAGGCGGCCGAGGGCCACCCCCTCGGCCACCCACCACCAAAGGAAATCATTATGCTTGCCAAAATCATGAGCTGTGCCATCGTCGGCCTCAACGCCGAACCCGTCACCGTCGAAGTCGACGTCCAACAACGTAGCTTCCCCGGCTTCGCCATCGTCGGCCTCCCCGATGCCGCCGTCCGCGAAAGCCGCGACCGCGTCTACGCCGCCATCCGCAATAGCGACCTCAAATACCCCGGCGATAAACGCATCACCATCAACCTCGCCCCCGCCGACATCCGCAAAGAAGGCCCCGTCTACGACCTCCCCCTCGCCGTTGGCCTCCTCGCCGCCTCCCGCCAAATCTGGTTCGACGCCCTCGATGACGCCCTCTTCCTCGGCGAACTCTCCCTCGACGGCACCACCCGCCACACCAAAGGCGTTCTCCTCCTCGCCGCCCTCGCCCGCGACCTCGGCCGCCGCCGCGTCTACGTCCCCGCCGTCAACGCCGACGAAGCCGCCATGATTCCCGACATCGAAGTCGTCCCCGTCACCGATCTCTCCAGCCTCGTCAGCCACCTCACCGGCCTCAACCAACTCCCCACCAAACCAGGCGGCGCCATCCCCGCCACCCCACCCCCCGCCACCACCACCGATTTCGCCGACATCATGGGCCAAGAACATGTCAAACGCGCCCTCGAAATCGCCGCCGCCGGCGCCCACAACATCCTCCTCAGCGGCCCTCCCGGCACCGGCAAAACATTAATGGCCAAAGCCCTCTCCGGCATCCTGCCCCCCCTCTCCGTCGAAGAAGCGCTAGAAGTGACCAAAGTTTACAGTGTCGCTGGCTTATTACCGAATGATGAACCATTGATTCGCCAACGGCCGTTTCGCGCCCCCCACCACACCATCAGCTACGCCGGACTCGTCGGCGGCGGCGCTTGGCCGAGGCCCGGCGAAGTCTCCCTCGCCCACCACGGCGTCCTCTTCCTCGACGAACTCCCCGAATTCGCCGACCGTATGCTCGACCTCCTCCGCCAACCACTCGAAGGCATCCCCCGCCAAGTCGCCATCTCCCGCGCCTCCGGCACCGTCACCTTCCCCGCCAACTTCATGCTCGTCGCCGCCCAAAACCCCTGCCCCTGCGGCTACGATGGCGACCCCGTCCATGATTGCTCCTGTTCCGAAAAAATGATTCTCCGCTACCGCAAACGCATCTCCGGCCCCCTCCTCGACCGCATCGACATGCACATCACCGTCCCCCGCATCAATTTCAACAAACTCACCGCCACCCAACGTGCCGAACCCTCGGCCGCCATCCGCGACCGCGTCCACACCGCCCACCAACAACAACTCACCCGCTTCACCCAAGCCCCCCACCTCCACGCCAACGCCGCCATGGGCCCCAGCGACGTCCGCCTCCACTGCCAACTCGATAACGACTGCCGCCAACTCATGAAACAAGCCATGTCCCAACTCAACCTCAGCGCCCGCGCCTTCCACCGCGTCCTCAAAGTCGCCCGCACCATCGCCGACCTCGCCCACGCCCCCCAAGTCACCACCCCCCACCTCGCCGAAGCCCTCCAATACCGCCCCCGTACCCTCCCCTAATCCCCTCTCATCAACAACAACACCCCATACAACACACTACTCAACTGCATCGCCAACCCCTCCGTATCCACCTGAAACAGATCCTCAATCAAACAATACCCCAAATCCTCATCATTAAAAAACAACGGCAACGTCACCAAACTATAACCCGCCTCATCCGGCCACATCTCTTCCGGCAACAAAGTCGTCGGCGCATACAACACTTTTGGCCCCACCCCAACCCGCGCCCCTTCCCGATAAGCCAGCACCAAATGCGCCTGCTGACCCGCCATCGTCATCTCATACAGACACAAATAAAAATAGCGGATTTTCAACGCCTCCATCCCCTCAACAATCGCCGCCAATAACGGCTCCAAATGCACATGAATCCGAATATTATTCATAATCGTTTTCAAATCTAACATATTCCGAATCAATAAATAATTTGTTCGCCGCCAACTCCACTCACTCACATCAGCAATCAACGCATGCGCTTTATACAACAATGCTTGCAACTGTGGCTTCTCTTCCTGTGGCAAACACGTCGCACAATAATCCCCTAGCAACGTCAACACAATATGCCACATCGACACATTACTCGCATCCCGATAATATGCGTAAAAAATATCTTCGAGCATTAGGAGAAACGGCCGTTCATCCTCCTGCACCAACGCCTGCACCAACGCCTCACTCAACGCCCACAAACTCTCCTCATGCTGCGCCTCAGACCATAACGCAAATGCCGGCGCCGTCGCCTCCAAAATCGGCTCCCGATAATGATCCCAAAACTGCTCCAACGTCAAAACCTCTTCTCCCCGCGCTATCACCGGTGGCGTATACGCCGCCAACTCATACTCCGTCGGAAAACAACCACACGTCCGCCGCACCACCAACTCCGGCTCCGGTTTCAACACAACCCCTTCCAAAACCTCTCCCCGAATCTGCCGCATCAACAGCTCCGCCGCCAACCGGTTTTTCTCCCGATGTCCCGGCCGCACCGTTGTCATCGGTGGTAACGCCCCCCAACTCTCCTCACTATCATCAAACCCCACCACCGCCACATCCGATGGCACCCGTATTCCCCGCCTCTTCAACGCCCGCATCATATACAAAGCCAAACTATCACTCGCCCCCATCACCGCCTCAAAATTCAACCCATTACTCAACAAAAAATCGTCGAAAGAAGGCGGCGGCCACCATTCCGATGGCGGTGGACTCACCAACGTCGGATCAAACGGAATATCATTCTCTTTCAGCACATCTAAATAAGCCTGATAACGCAATTCCGCCCCCACATGTGCCGCCGGCCCCCGTAAAAAAACAATCCGACGGTACCCATGCTCCACCACTAAATGCTCAATCGCCAATCTCGCCCCGGCATAATCATCCAACATCACACTTGGAATCCCAGGAAACGATTGCTCCACCGTCACCAACGGCTTATCAACAAATTGCCGACAAAACTGATCCATATAAATCTGATCAACTCTTTGCCCCAATCCCCCCGCAAAGACCATCACCCCATCAAACCGATGCGCATCAACCAACTCATACACTTGATTCGCCTGCCGATATGGCTCATTCTCCGGATCCAATAACCGCCCCACAAACACCATCGTGTTAAAGTTAAACTGCTGTAACACCGATTCCATATCATGACCAATCGCATCCGATTCTTGCGCTTGCAAACCATACCTGTTTAATCGGCGCGCAAAACCAAAGTAACTAACCTTATGCTCAGCCAAAATAGCGATTGTGTACATATTCTTATCAGAGACCGATGATAACATATTGCCTCTTCTTAGCTTGCTTACTAGGTTGTGTTGACATTTTCTCACACCGCCGTCGCTGGTACCACAGCCGCTTTCTTAACAGCCGCGACCTGCTCCAAAATCGACTCCGCCCCTTGCCGGGCCAACGCTTCTTCCGTGCCCAACATCGCTCCCATCTCACTAACCCGCCCATCCCGATCCAATGTAATCACTTGCGTCGTTGTCCGCCCCTCACTCAACCCCTTGCGTACATGAAAATGCTTGTCCCCAAAACCGGCTAACTGTGGCAAATGGGTCACCACAATCACTTGATGTTCACCTACTGCCGTCAATCCCCATAACTTCTCACCGACAACCGCCCCAATACGCCCCCCAATCCCCTGATCAATCTCATCAAAAATCAACGTCGGCGTCACATCCACCTGCGCCAACGCCGTCTTCAACGCCAACATCAACCGTGCCGTCTCCCCACCACTCGCTACCTTCGCCATCGGCTTCAATGGCTCGCCCGGATTCGTCGAAATCAAAAACTCAACCAGATCAATCCCCGTCGTTTCACATGCCAACCGCTCATCCCCCACATACACACCATCCTCGGCCCCCATCGTCTCAAACGACACCTCAAACCGCGCCCCCGACATCTGCAAATCCCCCAACTCCGCCTCCACCGCCACCCCCAACTCCGCCGCCGCCTTTTTCCGCCCCTCCGATAAAGCCAACGCCAACTTACCAATCTGCCGACATAACTTATCATCCTCTTTCGCCAACGTCTCTAACCGCTCCTCACTATGCGTCAACGTATCCAACTCCGCCGCCGCCGCCTCGCCAAAAGCTAAAATCGACTCAATACTATCCCCATACTTCCGCCCCAACCGATGAATCAACTCCAACCGCTCCTCAACCTCGCTCAAACGACTCGGATTAAACTCCAACCCATCCCGATAATCCTCCACATCCCCCGCCACCTCATTCAACTCCGAAATCAATCCCTGCAACCGCTCCAACATCCCTCCCTGACTGTCATCTAACCGTGATAACGTCAATAACGCTCCCTCCACCTCACTCAACATATCTAATACCGCCGGCGTCTCATCATCCGCCCCCAACAACAACGCATGAGCCAATGCCGTCTGCCGCATCAATTGCTCCGCATTCGCCAATCTCTGCCGCTCCGATCTCAACTCCTCATCTTCTCCCACCTCTAACTGCGCCGCCTCAATCTCTTCCACCTGAAACGCCAACATATCTTGCCGTTGCGCCAACATGCGCGCATCCTGTTGCAACTTTTGCCGCTCACCCCGCACCCGTCGCAGTAACCGTACCGCCGCCGCCACCTCTTTTTGCTGCTTTTCCACCCGCGCATACGCATCTAACAATGGCAAATGTGACTTCGGCCGCAACAATGATAAATGCTCACCCTGCCCATGAATATCAATCACCATCTCCCCCACCTGCTTCAAAATCGATAAACTAACCGTCCGCCCATTAACACGGCAAATATTACGCCCCGTTGTCCGCATCTCCCGCGCCAAAGTCACAATATTGTCCCCCTCATCATTCTCTAACCCCTGCGCTTCAATTAACGGTGCCAACAACGCTTGCGTCTTCTCATTCAACCGAAAAGTCGCCTCCACCTGCGCCTTCTCCTGTCCCGCCCGAATAAAACTGCTGTCCGCTCGGCCCCCCAAAATCAACATCACCGCATCTAAAATGATCGACTTGCCCGCCCCAGTTTCCCCCGTCAACACGTTAAAACCCGGCGCAAACGCTAATTGTAACTCATCAATAATCGCAAATTGACGAATGCGTAATTCAGCTAGCATAATTGTTTGTTCCCTTTATTTCAACTGATAATAAGCCGTTAACGGAGCAAAGATTAAATATAAAAACGATCCTACCTGAAACTGAAACATTATCAAACTAACATTGTCAATTTCCGCCGGCAAGAATACCAAAATAGTACCAAAAAACAACAGATAACCCAAAAATGTCGCCACCCCCGTCCCGATTAAACATAACGTGACCAAATAATGTATATAACGCCCCTTCCGTCTCTCTGTCGACCACCGAATACCTCGGCCAATCAACGTCCCCGTCGCCGCCCCCACATACAACGCCAGAAAACTCACCAACGGCGCCAATATCCCCATCACCAATCCCCCGCACAACGCAATCAATACCGCCACCACATAATCCATGCCCGTCGCCTGATAAAACGTACTCTGCGCCTGCCGCACACATTGTGGACACATATACCCCACCGGCGTATGCTCCGCACACGCACTACAAATCGGCACCCCACACTGATAACAACGCAAATTCGTCCGCGTCTTCGGATGTCGCTGGCAATAAACCACCCCCACTTCCGGCTCCGCCTCAACCAACTCCTCTTCCTCCCAACGAGCTGAGGACGTCATCCCCCCACCCGATAAAATCGGTGTGACCGTCGTCTCCTTGTCCTCATCTGATTCATCAACCAACTCACCCCGCAACCGCGCCAACCCACGCAACGCCGTCTCCTCCCGCCCATCCAACATCAACGATTTCTCATACGCCGCCTGCTTATCCCCCTCATCCTTCAACACATCGCCATACTCCGCCCACGCCGTCGCCCAATCCGGTGCCTCGGCCACCAACTCCGCATACAACTGCTCCGCCGCCGCTCGCTTACCCGCCTCGGCCACCTCCCTCGCCTGCCGTATCATCTGCCTCAACCGTGGCGTCTGCTCATATAAACTCATATGCTACCCTCTTCCACACCCAAACGGGCCAATAATGTCCGATAAAAATAGTTGGGTGGATTCACCCGTGCCAATAGCGTATCATATTCATACCGCTGAATTAAAATTTTGTCACCACTTTCTAACCCTTTCCCCGCCTGCCCATCAACCGTCACCGTCGCCTCATGATCCATCTCCACCTGAATCATCAACCGCGACGCCTGCGGCAACACCAACGCCCGATCAAAACTTAAATATGGCGCCACCGGTACCACCAAAAAATTCTGTAACTGCGGGGGCAAAATCGGCCCACCACCCGCCATCGCATACGCCGTTGACCCTGTTGGCGTCGCCACAATCAACCCATCAGCCCGATAAGTCGTCACGAAATCATCATCTACATGCAAATGCAACGTCACCACCCGCGCCTGCATCCCCCGACTCACCACAATATCATTCAGCGCCCGTGATGTCCCCATCACCACCCCTTGCCTCTGCCACACCATCATCAACATCAACCGCCGCTCTAGCCAAATATCATCCGCCAAAACCCGCGCCAATGGATCCTGCCAATTATCCGTCTGTACCTCACACAAAAAACCAATTCGCCCCATATTCACCCCCAACAACGGAATCTGATATGGCGTTGCCAACCGTGCCGCCCGCAACATCGACCCATCTCCACCAAGCACAATCAGCAACCGCGATTGTGGTAACTGCTCATCAGGGATATTACTCCCCCAATTCGTGCCCAACCACACCGTTTGACCATGATCTTGCAACCATGACGCCATCTCCTCGGCCAACGGCCGCGACGCCGGAATTTTTGGATGATATAGAACGCCTATCACAATAATCTACGCCCGCTCACGCAACCACTCAGCCACATCCGCTTGCCCCACCGCCGTCTGCTCTCCAGACGCCAACTCACGCACCATCACCGTCCCCGCCTCCATCTCCGCTTCTCCCATAATCAACGCAAATTTCGCTTCCCGCTTATTCGCCTCCCGCATCTGACTCTTCATGCTTCGCTTCCCACGCGCAAACGCCAAAATCGATTGAACCCCAGCCGCCCGCAATTGATACAACAAATCCACCGCCCCCACTTTCGTCTCACCCCCAAAATGAATCAATATCGCTGTCAATGGCGGCCCTGCTGGCGGCTCAATCCCTTGCTCTTTCAAACCAGCCACAATCCGCTCAATCCCTATCCCACAGCCAACCCCCGGACAAGACGGCCCACCAATCGCCTCCGATAACCCATCATAACGACCACCACCACCAATCGCCGCTTGCGCCCCAATCGATGTATCCCACACTTCAAACACCGTCTTAGTATAATAATCAATCCCTCGTACCAAACGGAAATTAATCTTGTACGGCTGCTCCAATTTATCTAGCAAAGCCAATAATGTCTTAAAATGCTCCGCACAATCCTCACACAAATTATCAACAATGTGCGGCGCATCCGCCAACAACGCATCCATCCCCGCCTCTTTACTATCTAAAACCCGCAACGGATTCATCTCTAGCCGTGTCTTATCCACCGGCGCTAACTTATCTTCATGCTCGGCCAAATAATCACGCAACTTTTGAACATAAACCGGCTTGCAATCACGACACCCCGTACTATTCACCTGAAACGCCAACGACTTATACCCCAAAGAATGATACAAACTACGGGCCAACATCATAATCTCAACATCAGCCGCCGGATCCGTCTCCCCAATAATCTCCGCATTAAATTGACTATGCTGCCGAAACCGGTTCGCCTGCGGCCGCTCCCGCCGAAATGCCGGCCCAATCGTGTACAACTTAACCGGTTGTACCCAATTCCCCATCCCGTTCTGAATATATGACCGCATAAACGATGCTGTAAACTCCGGCCGCATCGTCACATCTTCCCCATCCTCTTCTTCAATTGTATACATCTCTTTTTGCACAAAAAAATCAGATGACTTCCCCACACCCCGCGCAAATAAGTTCGTATACTCTAAAATCGGCACCTCAACCCGCTCAAAACCAAACGTATGCGCCAATCCTGTCGCTTTTTCGATTATCATTTCCCAATATCGCCAATCTTCAGGCAATACATCCTGCATCCCCGTCGCTCTTTGAATGCTACTCACATCGACCTCCAATGATTAATTCCATTTATCCCCTCTATTATAACGGCAATACAGTATAATTAAAATCCCAATCGAAAACCATCACAAAACGATAAAAATCCCTACCATTCCCCGTTATATCCATAAGTTAATTTCCAAAAGGTTTTATCACATTTTCTTATCAATCCCCTCTACTAGGCGATTATATGTGTGCAAAAACTATCTGGAAATTTGCTTACTTGACCAGTCAACTTGACTCGGTTACCATATAACTGTATTAAACAAATTATGATCCGCACAAAAAAGGAACCCTTATGACCAACAACACCTTACTCAAAAATGGCGCAATCGCCACCCTAGCCGCCATCATCATCAATGTTCTCCTCTTCCTCATCGGCTCCCTCTTTACTTTCCCCGATAATGCCATTACCCCCATGGGTACGCCCGTTTCAATTGCCCCTGTCATCATCACCACTTTGCTAGGCGGCCTTTTTGCCACCATCGGCTATCTCGTCCTTACCAAATTTATGCCTGAACGTGCCAATCAAATCATGTGGGTTGTAGCCATCATTGTCCTCCTTGGTATGGCGCCCTCCCCCTTCGGCATCACCAATGTCCCCGTTCTCCAAATTATCATTCTCGAAATTATGCACATCGTCGCCGCTCTCCCCGTCTACGCTCTCACCAAATCAGTTAATCTCTTGGATCTTGTCCAAAATCGATGAGCGATAACTTCCCCCCCGATACCCCCAATCTACAAAAAATGGCCGCCGGCCAACCCTACCTCTGTCTCGACCCCATCCTCCTCAAACGCCGCGGCCAAATCCGCGCTAAACTCCACGCCCTCAACAACAGCATCACCGTCGATGATATCCGCCACCACCTCGGCCGCCTCCTCGGCCACCTCGGCCCACACGCCCTCATCGATCCCCCCTTCCACTGCACCTACGGCCACAATATCCACCTCGGCCAACACAGCTACCTCAACGTCAACTGCGTCATCGTCGATAACAACACCGTCCACATCGGGGCCCACGTCATGATGGGCCCCGCCGTCCAAATCTACACCGCCGCCCACGACCTCGACCCCCTCCGCCGCGCCGACGGCTGGGAAATTGCCAAACCAATCACCATCAACGACTACGTCTGGATCGGCGGCAACGCCACCATCCTCCCCGGCCTCACCATCGGCCACAATGCCGTCGTCGGGGCCGGCGCCGTCGTCACCAAAGATGTCCCCCCCAACACCGTCGTCGCCGGCAACCCCGCCCGCATCATTCGCCAACTTCCCCCAGCAGACAACCCACCAACTTAAATAAAACATCCCCTTCCCCATCCCCCCACTCACCACCTACGGCGTTGATGTAGCTGTCGCCGGTGGTGGCAACGGCTCCATCGTTGGCGTCGGCGTTATCGGTGGCAACGGCTCCATCGTCGGCGTCGGTGTCCACGTGGGCGGCTGGGGCAATGGCTGAGTTGTTGTTGTCGGTGACGGCACCATTGGTGTAAATGTAGCCGGTATCGCTGTTTCTGTTGGCACCGGCAATGCCGGTGTCCACGTAGGCGGCGGCGGCAACGATGTCAAAGTCGCTGTCGCTGTCATTTCCGGCGGAAACGGCGTTCGCGTCACTGTCGGTCTCATGGGCGTCATCGTCATCGTCGTCGATGGCGGCACCGATGTCATTGTTGCCGTTGCCGATGGATTCCATGGTGTCACTGTTGCTAGCGGCGGCACCAATGTCGCTAATATCGGCGTACCCGTTGCTGGCACTTCCTGTCCTACTGTTGCCGTCGCCGACACACTCGTCTCTTGGCCACCACTCCCATTCAATATCGCCCCATCGGGCCCTCCCCCAAATATTACAATCCATACAATAACAAATCCTAAAGCGAGCCCCCCCGCTAAGCGCATCACATAATTCATCTGTTTCGATACCTCCAATCGTTTTAATAATGGTTTACGCTCGGTATAACGATCAACCTCGACTGAAGATACGGCCAATTTGCCAGTTCCTTTATTTTGACGCTCCCTGTGCCACGCCGCCAACATCCGCGCCTGCCCCGCCCGCTTCGCCTCCCTGCGCACAACCGACATCGGCATCTCCTCTAAATGCGCCGCCACCTCTAACAAAGGTCGTAACCGCTCCGCGATCTCCGGATAATCTGCCACACAATCCGCTACCGTTTCCCCCTCGGCCAACCGCGCCACGCACCGATCCACAATCATCTCAAACATTTTCTCATTCATCCGCCACCTCCTTCACCAACTGCTTTCGTAACCGCGCCAATGCCCGATGCTGTAACGACTTAACTGCCCCCTCCGTCTTCCCCAACAAATCCCCTACCTCCGCATTGCTCCGCTTCTCCACAAATTTCAACAAAATCACCAACCTCTGCTGTTCGGGCAACTCCCTCACTGCCACCACCAACTGTTTCTCTGTCCATCTCCGCATCAACGTTGCCACCATCTCACCACTATCTCCATCATTATGAATTACCTCCCACCATCGTCCCACCACCTTTGGTGTCCATGGCAACCATTGCCACCGTTTCCCCCGCCGATAATGATCGCGGACGAGGTTACCGGCAATGGTATATAACCATGCGAGTAACGGCCGTTTCCCCACCCGAAACATATCCAACTTTGCCACCAAACGCACAAAAACCTCCCCTGTTAAATCCTCCGCCAATGCCATCTCCCCCACCCGATAATACACATAATTATAAACAGCCTGATAATGCGCTTCATACAAACAAACCAAAGCCGCTTCATCCCCCGCCTGCGCTCTTTCAATTAATATTGCCTCGTCTTCGTCCACAAAACCTCCCAAACCATACCTTTGTCATAATGGCTGATCATCTCTAGCCATTTTCACTTAATTCCAGCCACCATTATCCCCACCAACAATAGGTATAACGAACAACCTCATCAAAAGATACGCCCCCCCACCCACATCAAAACGGCCGTGGCGGCCCCTCAACCCCATACGCTGCTAACTCCACCAACAAATTCCCCAAACTATACTGTGGCTCATATCCCAACCAACGCCACGTCTCACCCATATCCAACCGCTTTGGCTTCAACCCAATATCAAAACCATACCTTTCAGCCACATCGACATACTCCGGATACACACGCCTGAAACTACTCCCCTTCCCCTCCTTATCCCAATGCGCCCACGTCTCCTCATCAAAATCATACGCCCCATCCACTACCAACGTTAACATCTCCTCCACCCCCTCTCCCCGCAACCGATCAATACTCAACAACACCGCCTGCGCCACATCATCAATATGTACCGCCCCCTTCCAAAACCACCGCGCCCAGGCCACATAATCTTCATACGTCTCCCGATTCCAATGCGGAATAAACGCCCTCGGCCGCAACACAATCACCTCCAACCCGTGCCGCGCCCCATACGCCCGCACCACCTCCTCCCCCAACACCTTACTACTCCCATACACATCCGGCCACGCCGATACACTCGTACTCGAAATATAAATAAACTTCTTAATCCCCGCCCGCACCGCCGCCTCCATCACATAAAACGTCCCCGTCACATTCAAATCCCAAAAATCATACACATCCTTCTCCCCCCGTACCCAATGAATTCCATGCCACGCCGCAATATGCACCACCAGCTCACACCCCGCCATCCCCGCCGCCAACTGCTCCCACTCCAAAATTGAACCAGCCACATACTCTCCCCCCTCTCTCTGCGGCCGCCGTACATCAAAAATAACCGGTACCTCCCCCCGCGCCACACACAATGGCGTCAACACCGCCCCCAAATCACCACTCCCCCCCGTCAACAAAATCCGATAACCGTTCATCATCAATCCTCTTGTCGCCAGAACTTTAACATATCTAAATCCCCCGGCGAAGCCCCATACTCTGTCAACAACACCGCCGCCTCCGCCCGAAACTGCGTCCCATGATTGACCACATGCGCCAATAAATGCCATAAGCGGTTTTCATACATAGTGCCCACCGTGTTCCGATAATGGATAACACCTTCCAAATCCGCCGACGTCAACTGGGCCACATACGCCCGCATCTTAATCTCCTCAACTGTCCACGCCTCTTTCAACGCCGCTAAACTATCAAAATCATCCACCACCGGCAACTTCGATAACGATACCCCCTCTTCACACCGTAACCGCCAAATAACCTCCGCCGCATACACATGCACCAATGCCCCTAACAAACTCCCATGACTCACTCTCGCCTCCTGCCGTAACTGCGCCTCACTCACCCGCGCCGCCGCCGCCAATACCAACCCATTCGCCCAATAATTATACGCATACAAACCTACCATTTCCGCCTGTCTCATATCAAATCTCCTTACGTTGTTTAACTTAAAAATTCCGGGATGGTCATTAATCCCTTTACCTTTATACCCTCTATTATACCTCCTTATCCTTACCCTCTTGCCCCCACCGCCACTTTACGCTACTATACTCCCATGAAAACAACAGCTATTCCCCCCACACTCATTATCCTCTCCGGCCTCCCTGGTTGCGGCAAATCCACCATGGCCGCCCACCTCAGCTCACACCTCCACTGCCCCGTCCTCGCCATCGACGACGTCACCTCGGCCCTCCCCTCCCACCTCACCCAACATAGCCCCAACTACTGGGAAGATATGGTCGGCATTCTCCTCCACCTCGCCGATTCCTACCTCGATTGGTTCCCTTTCCTCATCATCGATTCCGTCTTTATGGGCGTTGACCCCAACCATACCATTCACAGCTGGAGCGACCGCCTCCGTGCCCAACAAATCGCCCACAAACATAACATCAACTACCGCCCCATCTACCTCTACCTCTCCGATGAACAAATATGGCGCCAACGCCTCACCACCCGCGCCGCCCAATACAATAACCCCGAAATCGCCACCTGGTCCCAAGTCAGCCACCAACGCCACCTCTTCCAACCCTGGCAACCAGACCAAGCCCTCTTCATCGACAGCCTCAATCCCCTCACCACCAACCTTCACACAATCCTTGCTTATCTTCAATCATAACCCCCATCATGTCACTTTCAAGTGACATAACAATCTGTCTCACAACTCTATCCCAAAATCTCAAACACACTCAACGCCTTCTTCTTCCCCTTAACTTCCACCGCCCCCACCTCTCGTGTCTCATACCCCCCATTTTCTCCCAACAAGGCCAACGCCTCCCCACTAATCACAATCTTCGTCCCCAGCTCTTTATTTACCCCCTCTAACCGTGAGGCCACATTCACCGCATCCGAAATCACTGTCCCTTCCAATCGCTCCTCTTCACCCACCGTCCCCAACATCACCAACCCATGATGCAAACTAATCCCCACCTTAATCTCCGGCAGCCCCTCGGCCCTCATCCGCTCATTAAACCGCCCCACCTCCCGCTGAATCGCCACCGCCGTCGCCACCCCATCCCCAATCCCCTCCGGAAATAACGCCATAATCTCATCCCCAATATACTTATCAATAAACCCCCCATTCTGCCGAATCACCGGACTCACCTGACTCAAATAATCATTGATAAAATTAAAATTCTCCTGCGGCGTCATCTGTTCCGATAACGCCGTAAACCCTCGAATATCCGCAAACATAACCGTCATCTCCTGCTGAATCTGATCCCCCAAAACCACCTCCGTAATATCTCCCTTCCCTAATATCCGCAATACCTCCGGTGGCACAAACCGACTATACCCCTTCGTCAACGCCGTCTGTTTCGCCAACGCTCCCTCTAAATTCTCATACAAACGCGCGTTTTCTAACGAAATACCCGCCTGCGCCGCCAATAACCCTACCAATCGCACCCGTGCCGGCGTAAACGCTCCCGCCGTCAACCGATTCTCTACATAAATAACTCCTAACAACTTCCCTTGATTCAACAAAGGTACACACATCACTGCCTTCGGCTTCTCCCTCACAATGTATTCATCCTGTTGGAAATCTCCCTCCACACCAACATCATCCAACACCACTGCCGCCTGCGTCCGCTGCACATAATTAACCACCCCCAACGGTACTATCCCCGCCCCTTCCCCCAACGCCACCATCTCCACCGCCATCCGCTTCACATCTCCCGCCACTGCCAACAACCACCCCTTCTCCTCGGCCAACAACAATACCCCCCGCTGCCCCCCCGCATTCTCTAACACCACCCCCATCAACTTCTGCAACAACGTCTCTAATTTAATCTCCCCCGAAATCACCCGCGAGGCCTTCATCATCGTCTCCACATCCAACGACGCCCCCTGCCCCGTCCCCGTCTGACTAACCACCGATCCCCCCCTTGTCACACTAGAATTTGTTGTCGTTGTCGCCGCTAACGGCCGTTTCCCCTCCCGAAATAACTCCCCAAACGCCTCATCCAACAACGCCACCTTTATCTTCGCCCCCCACCGCAAATACGCATACCGTGCCTCCGCCAAATAAACCCCAGCCAACCGCATACGCCCCCGCTCAAAATAAAAACGCCCCGCTAACTCATTCGCATGCCCCTCCACATGCAAAAACTTCGCCGCCTGCGCCAACTCAATCGCCTCATCATACAACGCCGCCGCCAACTGTTCCTCCCCCTTCACCCGCGCCCACTCCGCCATCACCAACTTATACATATGCTCATAATTCGTCGGCGCATGTGTTGTCCACAACGTCAACAACTTCTGATTCTCTTTAATCTCTTTAGCCAATACCCTCTGCTCTTCACTCCCCACCCGCCCATACCGCTCAATTAAAATTAACGAACTATAAAAATAAAACTGTGCCACCCCCGATGACCCCCGCCCCCCCTCCAAATATTGCTTCTCCAACGCAATATTCGGATAAGCCTCATCATAACGCTCCACCATATATGCCAACATCATCTTGCACAAATAAAAATTATGCAACGCATTCCGATCCATTACTTCCAAATGTATCGGCAACATCTTCTCCTCATTATAACTCTCTCCCATCAACATCGTCGGCTCTCCCGTACCCTCCCCTCGCAAATTAGCAATCAATTGCCGATAAATCCCCGTCAAATGCAATGCACTCGTCTGCTCCAAGTTCATCGTCATCTCATGAAAAACCTTTACCTGTGGTGCCAACTCCGCCAACGGCATCCCTTTCACATACGCGTACCGCGCCCACACATACCCGTTGTAACAAGCAAATTCAAAATCCCCCATCGCCAACCCACTCCGATACCCTTCTTCACACAACGCCAAGGCGTTATCCAACGGCTCTTTCCAATGTGTCACAAATCCTGCCGTCACCATATACGTTCGCGCCTTTAACGCCTCCGCCTCAAATTGCGCCAACACCTTCTTCGCTAACTCCCCAAACGCATACCCTTCATCAATTCGCTTTAAAATCCCACATAAAATCAATCCATAACATGCATAAGCAAAAGCCGACAATGCCGCATTCCCCTCTGCCAATGACAACCGAATCACCCGCATCACAAACAACGGGAAATGGCCTGGCGACACCCGAAACGCTGGCGAGAAAATCAAACTTGTAATCCGAATAATCGCCAACGTCTGCGCATCTTCCATCACCGGCAACTCAGCCAAATCCGCCGCCTTCTTCCCCCGCAACGCCCAACGCGTCTTTACCAAATCAATCAACACATGTCCTCGCCCCGGCTTCGCCGGGAACTTCACTCCCAACTCCTCTAAAATCGGCAATGCCGTCTCAATCGCCTCCATCAACTCATTCTGAGCAATATGCGCTTGAATCTTCACTTCATACGCCTTCACCTTCCCCAAAACATCCCGCGCCTCGGCCAAAATCACCCCCACATACCCCTCCATCGCCGCCAACTCCCCACTCAAATAAGCCGCCTCCGCCAAACTCACATACAATAACATCGCTTTGTCATAATCCCGCCGCCACAAATCATCCCCCGATAACTCTAAACACACCCGATAATAAACCAATGCCGGCTCATACGCCGCCGCCGCCTGTGCCTTCTTTCCCGCCAAGAAATTCAAATTCACCAACGACCCCGGCTCGCTCCACCGCTCACTCCCTTCCACCTTATCCCGACCCATATTCAACTGATTAACAATATCAAATAACCGCTTCTTTCGCTCTTCCCCTTGCAAATGCGTCTGTAATATCGTACCCACGTGCCGATGATACCGCCCGCGCTCACGCTCATCAATCAACGAATACGCCGCCTGCTGAATCCGATCATGTCCAAACTTATACCGAATCTCAATCTCTTTCTCCACCCCCTCCACCATCAAGTTCGCCAACTTATAATCCCGATCCAACGGCACCA
Source organism: Anaerolineae bacterium (assembly GCA_035459145.1). GTDB lineage: Bacteria > Chloroflexota > Anaerolineae > Promineifilales > Promineifilaceae > DATHYN01. Next base: position 21,519 of record DATHYN010000271.1, read on the forward strand.
CATAGCCCGCCGTCACCGCCGGCCACAAAGCCGCCGCCGTCGCCTGCGGCGACGCCCCATACACCCGCGTCAACATCCGCCACCCAAACTGATTCCCCAAACAGGCCGCCCACCGCAACACCACTTGCGTCTCCGCCGGCAATGTCCGGACATTATCCGCCATCAACGTCACCACATTATCCGTCATCTCCGCTACTTGAATCGCCTCTAAATCCCACCGCCAACGCCCCCCCTGAAACCACAACAACTTCTGTTGATACAACGATTGCAAAAATGCCCGTATAAAAAATGGATTCCCATCCGTCTTCGCCACTACCAATTCCGCCAACGGCCGCACCACCTCCCCCGCCAACCGACACATATCCCCCACCAATGCCTCCACCTCGGCCACCCCCAACGCCGCCACCCCAATCCGCTCCATGGCCACCCCCGCTACC
>DATHYN010000272.1:0-26454 GCA_035459145.1 Anaerolineae bacterium
CCCCTTATACCAATCTTTCCCTCAAATCATTACTAATAGCCACCCTTATTCTCAGTCTAACCACGGCCGCCTACTCTAAATGGGACCCCCCATCACGCAACTGGCTGATCGGTACCACCACCCTCATCGCCGTCGCCACCCTTTTCGATATATTTTACCCCCTCCCCTTAATCCCATTACCATCACTCTTTAGCTTTTCCCTCACCATTGGCGCTTTCCTCAGCCTCGGCCTCTGGTTCGCCATCCACGGCTACGTCACCCAACGCATGTGGCGTGACTATAGTAGCAACCGCTTCCCCCTCCATGCCAACCGCATCCTCCTCTGGCTAACCGCCCTCACCCTTATCATTGCCGGCGAAACCATCCTCCTCATCACCCCCGAATGGACCGTTTGGATCGGCCACAGCCTCCGCCTCACTGGCGTCTTCGGCCTCGCCTACGCCATCTCCTCCTACCGCATGTTCGATGTTCGCACCCGCGCCCGCCGCATCGCCACCATGGGTCTCTACACCGCTCTCGCCGCCCTGCCCGCCATCTCCCTCCTCCTCCTCCTCGAACAACTCACCGGCGCTATCGGCCGCCTCTATACCAACATTCTCCTCATCCTCACCTTCGCCTCCGCCCGCCCCATTACCAGCCTCGTCGAAAGCTTCGTCCAACGCTTCTTCCCCGCCGAAGATTTCGAAACCAGCGTCGCCGTCCGTAACTATACCCAAGCTATCTCTAAAACCTTGGATATGGAACAACTTTCCCTCGTCATGATCGGTACCATTAGCGAAATGCTTGAAATTAATCGCGGCTCTCTCGTCCTCGTCAGCGAAAACGAAAACAAACCTATCGTCCACGCCATCCCCGCCATGGGCCGTATCCCCCGCGAAAAAACCCCCTTCCCCTCCGATAGCCTCTTCCTTAACCATCTCGACGCCCAACGCCAACCCCTCTCCCAATACGAACTAGACTTCGACCCCACCTTCCAAGCTATCGCCGATGATGAAAAAGCGTGGCTCAAAGCGATGGATATGGACCTTTATGTCCCTATCAGTACCGGTAGCCAATTGCTTGGCATCATCGCCATCGGCCCCAAAAGCTCCGGCCTCCCCTACGCCCCCGCCGAACTTGAACTCGTCCAAATCCTCGCCGACCAAACCGTAATCGCCCTTCAAAACGCCCAACTCTATAGCACACTCGAAACCCAAAATGGCCGTGTCCGCCTCCTCAATGCCGACCTCGTCGAACAAAATAAACGGCTCGAAGTCATGGACAAAGTCAAATCCGATTTCATCACCATCGCCTCCCACGAATTACGCACCCCCCTCACCCAAGTCAAAGGGTATGCCGATATCCTCTCGGCCATGAACGAAGACAACGCCCTCAACCGCAAACAAACCCGCGAAATCGCCGGCCACATCAACCGCGCCGCTACCCAACTTGAAAAACTCATCGCCGCCATGCTCGATGCCAGCCAACTCGATATCGAAGGCATTGAACTTAATATGGTCAACACCCGCCTCGATACCATCATCAATCTCGCTGTCGAACCCCTCCTCCAACCTATCCGCGAACGGCGCATCCAATACCATACCATCGGCCTCGAAAATTTACCCCAACTCCATGTCGATTTCAAACGCCTTGTCCAAGCTTTTGGCAATATCATCGGCAATGCCGTCAAATATACCCCCAACGGTGGCCACATCACCGTCAAAGCCCAACTCGTTCCCAGCGAAGATAAAGCCTCCGAATATATCGAACTCACCATCGCCGATACCGGTATCGGTATCGACCCTCAATACCATGAACTTATTTTTGAAAAATTCTTCCGCGTCGATGACCCCCAACTCCACTCAACCGGCAATACCAAATTCAAAGGGGCTGGCCCTGGCCTCGGCCTCCCCATCGCCAAAGGCGTCATCGAAGCCCATGCTGGCCGTATCTGGGTCGAATCCTCCGGCGAAGATGAACAACATCTTCCCGGCGCTACCTTCCACATCATCCTCCCCGTCAACCCCATCCACACCCTCGAAAAAGTGGAAGCCCTCAAAGCGGTTGACGATGAAGCCCGCGCCGTAACCGCCACCGAAGCTGCCCTCACCGCCGCCCTCACCACCCCCCTCGATGACGACGAAGCCGAATCCCCCTTCCCCGATATCCCCCCTCTCCCCCCACCACCCAAAATGCCTGACTCCCCACTCCTCAAAAACAAAGACAAAAAAGAAGAAAATAACCAACCGTGGCTTGTCGGCGGCTCCTCCTCTTCCTCCTCCACCTCAACACCATCCACCACTGATGGTGACAACCCACCCTGGCTCGTCGGTGCCCCGAAGAAAACAGAAGCAACCGATGGCGACAACCCGCCTTGGCTCGTTGGCGGCTCCAAAAAACCAGAATCAGCCGACGGCGATAATCCACCTTGGCTCGTCGGTGGCTCTTCCTCCTCAACACCTACAACCAGTGACGGCGACAACCCGCCTTGGCTCGTTGGCGGCTCCAAAAAACCAGAATCAGCCGACGGCGACAACCCACCTTGGCTCGTCGGTGGCAAAAAGAAAGAAGACAAAGACAAAGACAAAGACTCCGATGACCCCGAAGAACGCCCCCCCTGGCTCGTTGGCTAAACCCCTTTGCCCAACCAACCTTCCAACCAAACACCCCACCTCAATTCACCAACACAAAAAAAATCCGCCCAATCCCCAAAATCCGCGTCAAATCCCACCAAACATCCCCCTTACCAACCCCCAACTCAAACGAAACATACCTTTGCCAAACCACCAACCTTCCAACCAGACACCCCTCCTCCCCTTCACCAACACAAAAAAATCTGTCTAATCCCCAAAATCCGCGTCAAACCCACCAAACATCCCCTTCACCAACTCCCAACTCAAACCCACATCCACACCTACACCCAAACACACGCCTTACCCAACCTTCCACTAAAAATCAAATCCCCCCCCCGGCCCCCCATCACCCTACTGCATCAACTCCCCCTCCAAAACCGGCTCCCCATGCCGAAAAATCAGCTTCTCCCCATTAAAATCGACCTCAATCACATCACCATCCTGGAACTCACCTTCCAAAATAGCCAAGGCCAACGGATCCGCCACTCGCTTTTGCAACGTCCGCTTCAATGGCCGCGCCCCATACGCCGGATCATACCCCACATCAGCTAAATGCCGCTTCGCCTCGGCCGTCAACACCAACGCCATATCCCGATCCGCCAACAACGCCCGCAACCGATCCGCCTGAATCTCCACAATCTGACCCAAATCATCACGACTCAACGCCCGGAACGTAATAATATCATCAACCCGATTCAGAAATTCCGGCCGAAAATGGGACCGCAACGCATCCAACGCCCCTTCCGGATTATAATGCTCTCCCTGCAAATATTGACTACCAATATTACTCGTCATAATCAAGACCGCATTCTTGAAATTAACCGTCCGCCCTTGCCCATCCGTTAAACGGCCGTCATCTAACACCTGCAAGAACGTATTAAACACATCCGGATGCGCTTTTTCAATCTCATCCAGTAACACCACCGAGTACGGCCGCCGCCGTACCGCCTCCGTCAACTGACCACCCGCATCATACCCCACATACCCCGGCGGCGCCCCAATCAAACGACTCACCGTGTGCCGCTCTTGATACTCACTCATATCAATCCGTACCATCGCCTCTTCATCATCAAACATAAACTCGGCCAACGCCCGCGCCAACTCCGTCTTCCCCACCCCCGTCGGCCCCAAGAAAATAAACGACCCAATCGGCCGGTCCTGATCCTGCAAACCCGCCCGCGACCGCCGTACCGCATTACTCACCGCCTCAATCGCCTCATCTTGGCCAATCACCCGCTGATGCAACCGTGACTCCATCTTAATCAACTTCTCCACCTCCCCTTCCAATAACTTCGTCACCGGCACCCCCGTCCATTGCGCCACAATCGCCGCCACCTCTTCCGCTTCCACCTCTTCTTTCAACAACGCCCCATCCGTCTGCAACTCGGCCACCCGCCCCTCTTCCGTCTGCAATCTCTGCTCTAACTCCGATAATGTACCGTAACGCAGGCGCGCGGCCGAGGCCAAATCCGCCTCCCGCTCCGCCTGCTCAATCTGCACCTTCACTTCGTCAATCTCCGCCTTCGTCGCCCGCACCGCATCAATCGCGCTCTTTTCCGTATCCCACCGCGCCCGCAACCCTTGCGCCGTCTCTTGCAACTCCGCAATCTGCTCCTGCAACACCGCCAAACGCTCTTTACTCCCCTTATCCCGCTCCTTCTTCAACGATTCCCGCTCAATCTCCATCTGCAACAATTGCCGATCAATCTCATCCAACTGCACCGGCTTCGAATCAATCGCCATCTTCAGCTGACTAGCTGCCTCATCAATCAAATCAATCGCCTTGTCCGGCAACTGCCGATCACTAATATACCGATTCGATAACGTCGCCGCCGCAATCACCGCCCCATCCTGAATCCGTACCCCATGATGGACCTCATACCGCTCTTTCAACCCCCGCAAAATCGAAATCGTATCTTCCACCGTCGGTTCATCCACAAAAACAGGCTGGAACCGCCGCTCCAACGCCGAATCCTTCTCAATATATTGCCGATACTCATCCAACGTCGTCGCCCCCACCGTGCGCAGTTCGCCCCGTGCCAACATCGGCTTCAACATATTACCCGCATCCATCGCCCCCTCGGCCGCCCCCGCCCCCACCATCGTATGCAACTCATCAATAAACAAGATAATGCGCCCATCACTATCCTGAATCTCTTGCAACACCGCTTTCAACCGCTCCTCAAATTCTCCCCGATATTTAGCCCCCGCCAACAAACTACTCAAATCCAACGCAAATAACTCTTTATTCTTCATCCCTTCCGGCACATCCCCCTTCACAATCCGCTGCGCCAACCCTTCGGCAATCGCCGTCTTCCCCACCCCCGCTTCACCAATCAGCACCGGATTATTCTTCGTCCGCCGACTCAACACCTGAATCACCCGCCGAATCTCCGTATCCCGCCCAATCACCGGATCCAACTTGCCCGCTCGCGCCAACTGCGTCAAATCACGCCCATACTTTACCAACGCCTCATACGTCGCCTCCGGGTTTTGATTCGTCACCCGCTGCCGACCACGCACCTGCGCCAATGCTCCCAAAACCTGATCCCGCCCTATCCCCGCCGATGCCAACGGTGCCAACCCTCGATCTTTCGCTGCCGCATCAACCAAAGCTAATAACAGATGTTCGGTGCTGACATAATCATCCTTCATTCGCTTCGCCTCTTTCTCCGCCGCCCGCACCACATCACTCAACCCCCGCGACAGCCCAACCTGTGTTGTGCTACCATAAGCGCGGGGCAACGCCGCCAACGACGCCGCCACTTCCCGATTAAATCCATCTAAATTAACCCCCATCCGCTGAATCAACTGCGGCACTACCCCATCACGCTGTTCCAATAACGCCGCTAACAGATGCAACGGCTCAATCTGACTATGATTATGCTCTTCCGCCAACCCCTGCGCCCCCAACACAGCTTCCTGTGCCTTTTGTGTAAACTGATTAAGATTCATCGTCTGCTCCTTACATACTTATAAGTATACTTATTGCCCATTTCTAACTAACCTGAGTTCGACAATTCACACTCCCCCTCCAAACGTCATTTCGAGTGGAATTTTACCCGTCCTCCCCCTTTAGAACCTCCCACTCGCCAAAGGGTAAAATGGAATCGAGAAATCTGCTCTAACAATACCCTAACCAATACTTATATCGGCTTAATCAATGATCGAACTCAGGTTAACTAAGCTTCAATACGCCAAGTTATCATTAAACTACCAATACTACTATTCAGTTTACCTTATCTATATCAAAAAAATATTGGCACTGTATAAGAAACACATAAACACTCCCCCCCTCTACATTTTTTAGCGCACAACCCCTGGCAAAAAAACCACATTATTCAACAAATCAAAACGATATGTCGCATACCGCGCATAACTAAGACTACCGCTTGTATGCTTTTCAAAGAACAAACTATCCCCTACCAACGCAACTGACATAGGTATGACACGTTCCAGATTTGGTAATTTTAGTAACATTCTACCCTCTATCAAATTTATCAAGCACCACTTATTTACAATCTATCAAAATTTATTATAATTTTTATATACCATTTTATTATACAGGCTATTTTCCCCACTAACTGATGGTAAACTGACAATCAGCTGATTTGTCTGACAATTTAAGGAAATCTACATGGTACCCAGTATCCCTCCCCGAATCCATATCCTCCTAGCTAGTCAATCAGATCGCGCCCTCGTCATCCGCCGCGGCCCCTCCAAACAAGTCGCCACCATCCTCTGGCAACGGGATACGGATACCTTTCGCCTCGGCCAATGGCTCAAAGGCCGCCTCTATGCCCGCCGCGCTGACATCTCCCCCGATGGCCAATATTTCATCTATTTTGCTATGAACGGCCGTTGGCACACCCGCTCCCCTGGCTCCTGGACCGCCATCTCCCGCGTCCCCTACCTCAAAGCCCTTGCCTTCTTTCCTCAAAACCACAGTTGGTATGGGGGTGGCCTCTTTCTCGATAACCAACATTACTGGCTCCACGCCGGTTACAATCCCCGCCCCCCCAAAGATGACACCCAACTCACTTGTGTTGCCAACTACCCCACCCAAGCCAATTCCGGTGGCCCCTATCCCGGTGTCTACTACCCCCGTCTTATTCGCGATGGTTGGCGCCTCATTAAACATGATGACAGTCGCTACCAACACACAATCGACACTTTTGACAAACCTCTCTTTGCCGGTTGGCACTTACGCAAACTCGTTCACAGCCAAGTCAGTCCACCACCAGGCAAAAGTATCTATTGGGATGAACACAAACTGATTCAGCCTCAGCATAATATCACCCTACATTTTCCCGATTGGGGCTGGGCTGAAAAAGATGGTCACAAAGACGGCTCCCGCCCACGCCGCCTCGTCTATGTCACCCACGGCCAACTCTTCGCCACCAACCTCAACGAACAAGGTCTTATCAACACCAAAGAACTCTATGACTTTAATGCTATGACTTTTGAGCCTATCATTGCCCCTTATTAATCAAATAAAGACCAAACCGAATTCAAAACCAACCAATTTCTCCGGCCATGTCGTCAAAACGGCAAAACGAACGTTGAGTAAGTAACAGTTTCTTTTTTTTTCGGACTGTTGCTGAACGGCCGTTTTCCAGCAAAGCTACGACCCTTCAGCCTCACCCCCCTCGCTTTGCTAAGGAGAACTGAACCATGCTCAGCATTCAACAAATGCAACACCAAGCCCAACAAGCCCTCATCCACGCCAAACGCACCGAACTGCAAGAAAATTACGGCGCCGTCTTTAGCACCCAACAATCTAACCTCCCCCCAGAAATCGAAATCGCTTGGCTCGACCACATCCTCACTATGGAACGTGAACTCAACCAACTCCCCACCACCACCGTCCGCCAAAAACTCGACAATCCCCAATGGCCCACCCTCGAACAGCTCGCCCCCCACGACATCGCCCCCACTATCACCCGCATCCTCAGCGAACTTGCCCATCACAACATCGTCGTCGAATTCCTCGGCGACACAGACCCCGCCTACGCTTACCAATACCTCACCACCAAACTTCTCGATGAAGAGCTCGAACTACCCCCTATGCCCGGTATGATCGCCCACTTCGTCTGCACCACTCCTACTTACGACGTCCAAATGTGGGTTGAAAATTACGTCGGCGACGTCCTCATGCAAGAACGTCTCTACTTTTTACCCTGCCTCTCTGACATTCCTCTTTTCAATATGGATGGCTCTACCCTTCCCTTTGACCAGTTCCGCCACCAAGTCGAATCTGTCTGGCAAAAATGGCGCCCCACCCAACAATACCATGTCGAGCATCTCACCACCCGCCTCACCGACGATGACGCCTGGGTCACCGCCGCCATCAGTTGGCACGACCCAACCCGCCTACACCTACAACGTCTCGAAGCAACTTTCCGTCTACGTCCCAGCCCCTATGAAGGCTGGGATGTTGTTCAAACCAGTTTTATTGAGGATTTATTAGCTTTATAATCATATTGCCTGTTAGTAGGACGCATGGTTAACCGTGCGTCCCTGCTTACGCTGATACGCCTTCTTCAGAAAAGCTAACAACATCTTCCGCTCAAATGGCTTACCCAAATACCCATCCATCCCCGCCGACATCCCCGCTGCCTGATTAGTCACCGACACATTGGCCGTCAACGCCACAATATACGGCTGAGCACTGCGATCAACCTCTTTCCGAATATACCGCGTCGCCGCATAACCATCCATAACCGGCATCTGTATATCCATCAAAACCAAATCATATCGCTTGTTTTGCACCTTCTCCACCGCATCTCGCCCGTTATGTACCACATCACCTTCATACCCCCATTGGTGCAAAATCTTTTGCGTTACTTTTTGACTAACCCGATTGTCATCTGCAATCAAAATGGTTAAAGGCATCTGTTCTCCAATATTACCACTACCACTACCCAGATCATCCACTATCAACGTTTCTGACGCTTTATTAGCCACCACTGGCGCTACCCGTAAAGCAGGTATTTTGAAAAAGAAACGGCTACCTTTACCAACCTCACTCTCTACCCAAATCATTCCCCCCATTAACTCAACCAACTGCTTACTAATCGCCAATCCCAAACCCGTGCCACCAAATATCCGCGTCATCGATGAATCCAGTTGACTAAAAGTTTTAAACAACAACGCCTGCTTCTCTTTTGCTATCCCGATGCCTGTATCTGTCACCTCAAACTGTATCCAGCTCTTTTCTCCTAATTGACCATCAACCGTAACCCGCAAAGAAACACTCCCTTTCGCCGTAAACTTCACCCCATTCATCAACAAGTTTGTCAAAACCTGTCTAATCCGTACCATATCACCCACAATCCATAACGGCTCCTCTTCAATCTCATAACTCAATTGAATCGACTTGCTCAATGCTTGTACACTGACTAAATCCATCATCACCTTAATACATGATTCAACATCAAATGGCTCTTCATGTAAACGAACCTTACCCGCTTCCATTTTTGAGAAATCAAGTATGTCGTTAACCAATACCAATAACACATCTCCCCCATTCTGTATTAGATTAACCAACTCTTTTTGTTCCCCATCCAAATCTGTCTCTTGCAACACACCAGTCAACCCTACCACCGTATTCAAAGGTGTCCGAATCTCATGGCTCATAGTCGCCAAGAATTGCGCCTTCGCTCGCTCCGCCACCTGCGCCCGTTCCGCCTCGGCCCTCGCCTTCGCCAACGAATTCTCCAAACCAGTTTGTGCCACATAAATCAAAATAGTCTGCACAATCATTGTAAATATCAAAAATATAAAGTCTCCACCCAATGGCTCCACTAACATATGCTGCTCATCAAGGAACTTTAACCAAGGCGACACAATTTCAATCAGCAAACTTAAACCAAAAAACAGGAAGATTATCTTCCCCCGTAACAACACCCCAGCCATCGTCACCAACAGCAAATAACTAGCTGTCAAATCATACTCAGTATATAACTTCTGTAACCATGTATTAAACCAAATAAACAGTAGTAAGCCCCAACTAACTTGTACTGTATACCCCTTCTGCACCCCCCACAGCCCCCAGCCCAATAAAACCAAAAAAGCAGACGCTATCACTGTATCTAGTACAGGCCCCTTAATAACAAGCGCAATACCAATATATGTTATTGATATACCCAACAACGGCCACAACAAAATTAATAATTTTTGCGCTTGCCATCTCTTATTTTCATCCCCGTCAAACTCTGGAACTTGGAAATATCTGCGCCAATTCATGCTTTATCATTTGCCTGTACAAAAATCAAGGTCACATTCCAAAAATGTGCTGAAACTAGCACGCTATCGCAGCGTATAATATGACTAAATCAAAAATCGGGCAAACATGATAGTTTGCCCGATTTCATATACCCTCACATAAATTGTTTAATCTAAAGATTTCATATCTCTAATTCAACAACTGCACACCATTAGGCATCCATATACGCCTCCAATGGCGGACAAATACATACCAAATTGCGATCACCATATACATTATCAACCCGTCCCACCGGCGGCCAGAACTTCCGTTCCCGCAACCAAGGCGCCGGATAAGCCGCCTCTTCTCGCGTATACGCATGATGCCATTCACCGGCCAACGCCTCGGCCGTATGCGGCGCCCCATGCAACGGATTATCCTCCGCCGCGAACACCCCCTCTTCAATCGCCCGAATCTCACCCCGAATCGCAATCATCGCCTCACAAAAACGATCAATCTCCGCCAACGATTCACTCTCCGTCGGCTCAATCATCAACGTCCCCGCTACCGGCCATGACATCGTCGGCGCATGAAAACCATAATCCATTAACCGCTTGGCCACATCATCCACCGTTACATAATCTTTTAACGGCCGCAAATCAATGATACATTCATGCGCCACCCGCCCATTCTGCCCCTTATACAGCACGGGGAAATGGGGCTCTAATCTCTGCGCAATATAATTCGCATTCAAAATCGCCGTCTTCGTCGCCATCGTCAACCCCTCACCACCCATCATCGCAATATACGCATACGGAATCGTCAAAATGCTGGCGCTACTCCACGGGGCCGAGGCCACCGGCCCAATCGCCTGTTCACCACCAACCCCTGGCACCAATGGATGCCCTGGCAAGAATGGGGCCAAATGCGCCGCTACCCCAATCGGTCCCATACCAGGACCACCACCACCATGCGGGATACAGAACGTCTTATGCAAATTCATATGGCATACATCACCACCTAAATCTGCCACCCGCGCTAATCCCACCAACGCATTCATATTCGCTCCATCCACATAAACTTGCCCACCATGCTCATGGATAATCGCGCAAATCTCTTTAATCGTCTCTTCAAATACACCATGGGTCGATGGATACGTAATCATCAACGCCGCTAACGACTCACTATGCTTCTCCGCTTTCGCCCGCAAATCACCAACATCCACATTCCCATCATCATCACATTGAACTACCACCACTTTCATCCCCGCCATCACCGCACTCGCTGGATTCGTCCCATGTGCTGAACTTGGAATCAAACAGACCGTCCGCCCCTCATCACCACGTGATAAATGATACGCCCGAATCGTCAACAAACCTGTATACTCACCCTGCGCCCCAGAATTCGGTTGGAAAGAGACATCGGCAAAGCCAGTAATATCTTGCAACCAACCACCTAACTTATCAAACATCTGCTTGTATCCCCAAGCTTGTTCCAAGGGCACAAAGGGATGAATTTGACCAAATTCCGGCCATGTCAACGATAACATCTCACTCGTCGCATTTAGCTTCATCGTGCACGACCCCAAGGGAATCATCGAATGGGTCAACGATAAATCTCGGCCCTGCAACTGATAAATATAACGCAACATCTCCGTCTCCGAATGATATGCATTAAACACTGGGTGGGTCAAATACTCACTTTGACGCTCATGAACCCCCTCATAATGCAACTCAATCTCTTCCGCCAAAGCCATCACATCAAGTTGCCCCGCTTTCGCCCCAAAAATCGAAAACAACGTTTCAATCTCTTCTTTCGTTGTCACCTGATCCAATGAAATCCCAATCGCCCCATCCGCAAACTCACGCAAATTAATCTCTTGTGCCCGCGCCGCCGCAATCAACTCCCCCTGCGATTGGAACCCAGATACCTTCACTGTGTCAAAAATAGGGGCTTCATTCACTGTCAAACCTAACTTTTGCAGCCCAAGCCGCAAAATAGCCGCCCACAAACGAACCCGTTGCGCAATGCGCTTAATCCCCGCTGGCCCATGATACACCGCGTACATCGATGACATAATCGCCAACAACGCCTGCGCTGTACAAATATTACTCGTCGCCTTATCCCGACGAATATGCTGCTCCCGCGTTTGTAACGCTAACCGCAACGCCGGTTTCCCCGATGAATCTACTGACACCCCCACAATCCGACCCGGCAACTGTCGCTTAAAATCTTCATGGGCGGCCATAAACGCCGCGTGTGGACCACCATAACCTAATGGTACCCCAAACCGCTGCGTATTCCCCACCGCAATATCAGCGCCAAACTCGGCCGGCGCCCGCAACAAAGCCAACGCCAATAAATCCGTCGCCACCACCAAAAACCCCCCCGCCTCATGCACCTTCTTCCCAAACCCCTCATAATCTAACACATCCCCATTCGTCGCCGGATACTGTACCAACGCCCCAAAAATATCATCACTAAAATCATAGCTCTCATGATCCCCCACCACCACCTTCAATCCCAACGGCTCCGCCCGCATCGCCACTACCGCAATCGTCTGCGGATGGCACAACTCCGATACAAAAAATGTGTCCGCCGTCGACCGCCGCGCCTGTGACCGTAAACATAACGTCATCGCCTCGGCCGCCGCCGTCCCCTCATCCAACATCGACGCATTCGCAATCTCCAAACCAGTTAAATCACTCACCATCGTCTGGAAATTCAACAACGCCTCTAACCGTCCCTGTGCAATCTCCGCTTGATACGGCGTATACTGCGTATACCAACCAGGATTCTCTAATATATTACGCTGAATCACCGCCGGCACTGCACAATCATAATACCCCATCCCAATAAACGAGCGAAATACTTTGTTTTGACTCGCTAATTTGCGCAAATTAACCAAAACCCCCGCTTCACTCACCGCCCCGTCTAACTCTAATGCCCCCTCCATACGAATATTAGCTGGTACCGTATCATTAATCAACGCATCCAAACTATCATAACCCAACGCCGCCAACATCTTGGCCGCATCCGCCTTCCCCAACCCATTATGGCGCGTCACAAATCGACCCGCCGCCGACAATAAATCTACATTCGATACTTTTTCTTTGTTGTGTGACATATTCTACGAACTCCCGTTCATAACAAAAACCGGCGGTAAGATAACTATCTCACCCACCGGCTCGCATAACTCAATGGAAATAATACTGCTCCCAACACACCCTATATTATAGTATATTCCCCCCCCATTTTTACCATATAAACCAAATAATTAGTTTAAGTTAATTTCCAAATGATTTTATCACTTTTTCTTACCAATCACCTTTGCTAGGCGACTATATTTGTGCCAAAATTGTCTGGAAATTTACTTCCTCTTAACCACGTTCCTCAATAAATGCCTCGTAAGCCTTAGCATCCATTAATCCATCTAACTCACTACTATCAGACATCTCAATCTTAACCATCCACGCTCCATAGGGATCACCATTAATCCCTTCCGGCTCGTCAGCCAAATCTTCATTAGCCGCTACCACTTTCCCTGTGACCGGCGAATACAAATCTGCCGCCGCTTTCACCGATTCAACCACCCCAAATGTCTCTCCCGCCGCCACTTCATCCCCTTCCATTGGTAATTCTAAATAAACGATATCCGATAAAGAATCTTGGGCATAATCAGTAATACCAATTGTCACCACACCATCCTCTACCCGCACCCATTCATCTTCTTTTGTATACAACAAATCTTTTTCAATTTTCATCTTTTATCTCCTACCAATTGAAAACGTTCTAACATTTAAACATTTACATTGTCTAACCTAATGATATATTAGCAAATTGTACCTGCCTCCCGCGATAGTGCAACATCTCTGTTGTAAATTAGCCTAAGCCGCTCTAAGGCTTGCTCGAATTTACACTAATAACGAGGCGTTGCCCTCCCGCCAAATCGCCAATTTCTCATCCGATTTTGACCAATCTGTCACATATTAAATAACAGTGGTGTTTATAATTATAACAACGCCCCACCAAGCCACCTTTGCACCAGAGCAATCGCATACTCCCCTTATTCCATTCAATCTCTCACTAGAAACGTCCTTTTCGACCGGAGTTTGCCCGTTTTTCATTGCTAATACATTCCAAATCAGAAAAAGGGCAAACGGAGTGGAGAAATCTAAGAGTATGCAATTGCCCTACCTTTGCACCTAAGTGCTTCCATTTATTTTATCAATCAGTTACCCTATATCCAAAAGATACAAAAGGAGCAACCCATGTTCAACAATTTAACTAAAAAAGGTTTTATTCTAACCTTTGCTTTTCTCTTATCCATTCTCAGCGTCGGTATCACCGCCGCCTATGTCATCCCCTCCACCAACGACCTCCTCCTTAATGCCATGACCACCGCCGAGTCAATCACCAACGGCCATGCTATCATCGAGGCCAATCTCGACACCCCTGAACAATCCCTCCAAACCCGTTTCGAAATCTGGGGGCAACTCAATGCCGGTCCCAACGGGGAACCCGCCATGCGCCTCGAAATCCTTGACGCGAGCCAACCAGAACTCGTTGGCCTCGTCGCTGTCACCGATGGGACTCAATTCTGGCTCTACTCCCCGCAAGAAAATCAACTCATCGTTGGCTCGGCCGCCGAACTCGAACCCATCCTCACTGAAAAAATGACCGCCTACGCCGAAGCCAACCCTGAAGCCATCGCCGAATATAATCAAGAACACCAGCAAAAATTCGAAAACATCGATATCGACCCCGAAAATATCCCCCAAACCCCACAAGAAATGCTCGACGAAATCCTCACCTACTTCAACGCCGAACGCCGCTGGACTAACCGCCTTGCCGCCGCCGATGCCTATGAAATCCGCCTCGTCCCTATCCCCGAAAAAATGCCCGATGAAATCCGCCTCGCCGGTGGCTTCCTCACCCTCTGGCTCCGCGAAAGTGACCAACTCCCCCTCGGCCTCGAATACAGCCAAAGCTCCCTCGGCTACGCCAAAATCCAAGCCACCAACGCCACCATCAACACCCGCCTCGCCCCCGATACCTTCACCTTCGACGCCCCCGCCGGTACCGATATCATCAATGCCGCCGACATCATCGCCGCTTGGGAACCACCTACCATGCCCACCACCTCTACCGCTGACCTCCCCACCATCACCGCCACCACCATCCCCAACGGTGCCCTCGCCGACCCCGCCCAAACCATTCGTGGCACCAACGTCCAACGCTTCACCGCTAAAAACGGCTCCTTCTACCTCGCTTACGGCTTCAACCTCCCCATTGACGTCCCCGCCGAAGCCACCAACAGCCAAGAAATAACCCTCAGCCAACACACCGCCACCCTCCACACCAACACCGATGCCAGCCGCACCCTCCTTACCTGGCAAGATGGTGACCTCACCTTCATCATCGGCGGCGACATCACCCCCGCTGACGCCCAAACAATGGCCTTGTCACTCAAATAACGAACCAAATCTTCCCGGAAGGTCTGTGAACATGAGGGTGGGGAGAATCACCTTCCGGGAAGACCCCTCAACCAACGTCATTTCGAGCGCAGTTCAATCCGCTTCTCACCAGAATCACCTAACATTTAAGACAAGGATTGAACGAAGTCGAGAAATCTACCAACACCCAACTCAACGCAATCCCCCCACAGGCACCAACCGGAGTATAACCATGACCACTGTCCAATTACCATCCCCACCCACCCTCAATAACCACCACCCAACCCACCCCCTCATCACTATCAAAAACCTCACCCGCACCTTCCAACGCGGCCCCAACACCGTTCATGCCCTCCGCGATACCACTCTCACCATCAACCACGGCGAATTCATCGCCCTCGTCGGCCCCTCCGGCTCCGGCAAATCAACCCTCCTCAACCTCCTCGGCGGCCTCGACCGCCCCACCTCCGGTCAACTCTGGCTCAATGACACCCCTTGGCACGAACTATCCCCCGCCGACCTCACCAACCAACGCCAACAACAAATCGGCTTCATCTTCCAAAGCTTCAACCTCCTCCCCCGCCTCACCGCCCTCGAAAACGTCGCCGTCCCCCTCATGCTCGCCGGTGTCCCCCTCGCCGAACGCCAAGCCCGTGCCCAAACCCTACTCGAACAAGTCGGCCTCGGCCACCGCCTCGACCACTACCCCCCCGAACTGTCCGGCGGCGAACAACAACGCGCCGCCGTCGCCCGCGCCCTCATCAATAATCCCGCCATCATCCTCGCCGATGAACCCACCGGCAACCTCGACTCCACCATCGGTGACACCATCATGGATCTCCTCCGCCAACTCAATCAAGACCACGCCATCACCCTCGTCGTCGTCACCCACGACCCCGAAGTCGCCGCGTACGCCGACCGCATCGTCCGTCTCGCCGACGGCCACATCACCAACATCGAAACCAAAACAACCCCCACCAAAACGACACCACCACCACCACGCCCTACCCCCTCCCCCCGCTCCCAACTCACCTTCACCGACATCACCCGCACCGCCTTCCGCAACCTCGGCCGCCGCCGTGTCCGTAACATCCTCACCGCCAGCGGCGTCCTCATCGGCATCATCACCCTCGTCGCCATGGTCTCCTTCGGCGTCGGCGTCCAACGTGAAGTCCAACGCAACTTTGAAGCCATCGGCCTCGAAAACCTATTCATCAACCCCCAATTCGATGAAGGTGACGGCTTCGACCCCTTCGCCGAACCAACCCCGCTCCAACCACTCACCCCTGAACTCGTCGACACCATCGCCCAACTAGATAACGTCGTCCAAGTCAATCCCGTCCTCTCCCTCCCCCGCGGCATGGAAATCAGCCTCCTCATCGACGACCAAGCCAAACCCATCTACATTCAAGGCAATGGCGTTCAATTTGGCTTTGGCCCCCCCGCCCTCGCCTCCCTCGCCGCCGGCCAAACCTTACTTAACCAAACCGATGGTGCCCTACTCGTCACCGGCCTCGCCGACCAACTCCTCCAAGAAGGCCAAACCTACGACGACCTCATCGGCAAAGAAATCCGCCTCCTCGTCCAACTCCCCCGTGGCGAAAGCCAAGAATTTCCCATGACCATCGTCGGCATTCAAAACGGCTTTGAACAACGCTCCCTCGACATCGCCATCAATGAACGTGCCCGCATCCGCTCTTGGTGGTTCGATGACCCCGATTTCCTCACCACCACTGGCTATGATGAAATTATCGTCCAAGCCACCAACATCGCCGCCACTGGCCCCCTCAAAACACAAATCGAAGCCCAATTTGACGTTAGAGTCCAATCTCTAGACATTATTCTCGATACCGCCAACCAAGTCCTCTCCCTCCTCCAAGCCCTCCTCGGCTCCGTCGGCGGCCTCGCCCTCCTCGTCGCCGCCCTCGGCGTCGCCAACACCATGATGATGGCCATCTACGAACGCACCCGTGAAATTGGCGTCCTCAAAGCCCTCGGCGCCTCCACCAGCGAAATCCGCCGCCTCTTCACCATTGAAGCCGGCCTCATCGGCTTCATCGGTGGCTGTTTCGGCCTCCTTTTTGGCATCATCATCGGTGACATCGTCGACTGGATCGGCCATCGCTACCTCATTAACGAAGGCGTCACCGGCGTGGGCGACCTCTCCGTCGTCCCTTGGTGGCTCGCCCTCGGCGCCATCCTCTTCGCCATCTTCATCGGTGTTATCGCCGGCCTCTACCCCGCCCACCGCGCCGCCCAACTCGACCCCGTCACCGCCCTCCGTCACGAATAATAAATAAGGGCGGTCTTCACTTGACCGCCCCAACCCTACTCATCAACAAAAACAAGATGATGCCTAACCGCCGCTAAAATCAACGAAGCTAAATCATTCACCTCTAGCTTCGACATCACATTAGCCCGATGTTTCTCGACCGTTTTAACACTAATCGTTAATATTTCCGCAATCTCACTGTTAGTATGCCCCTCCACCACCAATTGCAACACCTCATGTTCTCGCGGCGTCAACAAATCGGCCACATCCCCCCCTTTCACTTTATCCGGTGACATCAGCATCAACATCACTGCATCAGAAATGGTTGGGCTCAAAAACAACTTCCCCTCACTAACCGCCTGAATCGCTAACATCAACTCATCCGCCACCGTGTTTTTTAATAAATACCCTTTAACACCCTCATCAATCAACTGCTTAATCACAAATACATCATCATGCATCGACAAAATGATAATTTGTGTGTGCGTATCTGTGCGCAAAATCTGCTTAGCCGCCTGAACCCCATCTAAACGTGGCATCGACAAATCCATAATCAACACATCTGGTTGATACTCAGCTACTAAAGAGACCGCCTCTTCCCCTGTATCTGCTTCAGCTACGACCGTAATATTATCTTCCAAATCTAAAAGCGCTCTAATACCTTGACGCACCAAATGATGATCATCCGCAATTATCACCCGTATCATACTTCGTTCTCCCAATCGTCCAATTTTCATATCATAACTTTTTAACCACCCGTTACATAGACCCTACCTATCACTTCATATTGTCAATAACAGCTTAAACGATTGAAAAATGGAAAAAGTAGGGTGTTTTTCAATAGATAGTAGGGATTATACCCATTTACCCTTTATTTCGCATAACCTATAATGAGAAGTAGTGAAGCAGATATAAGACAAATTTAGTTTTAATCATCCCTGCACACTATTATAATTTCTGGAGGTCTATATGGCTTATAACGATAAAATCAGTAAGAAACAGGGTTCTGTCAACAATCAACAATCATCTACCGTGGACAGCAATGGAACAATTGATAATTTACCCAACCCATCTGTACGTAAAATCAACCAAATTATTATGTTTACCGCTACAGTACTGCAAATATTAATTGGCTTCCGCATCTTTCTAAAACTTATTGCCGCCAATCCACAAAGTGGTTTTGCCAGCTTCATTTACGGCATCACCGATCTATTTTTATTCCCCTTTGCTGGCTTAACAGCTACCCCTGCCAGCAATGGTGCAGTTCTCGAAATCCCCGCCATCATCGCTATGATCGCCTACGCTTTCCTCTTTTGGCTTTTAACATACCTTGTCAGAATCATTATGAAATAACATCTGTTACAATCATTTATTTTAATACATACTTAGCTATTTACAATACTCAAACAAAAAAAGGAGTAAATAAATGTTAGTCAATATCATTGCTTGGGTACTATTAGGTGGGGTTGCTGGCTGGTTAGCGAGTAAATTCATGCACCGGGACGCACAAATGGGCATTGTCGCCAATGTTATCGTTGGCATCATCGGAGCCTCCGTTGGTGGTTTTCTCTTCAATTTAATTGGTGCCGCTGGGACCACCGGTTTTAATCTATGGACACTATTTGTTGCCTTTATTGGCTCTGTTGTCCTTCTTTATCTCTTTGGCGTTATCAAACGCGCCGCCTAACTTAACTTATGAACGAGGCTACTAAATGCCTCGTTTCTTGGCCACAATTTAATACACATTCCAGCCTCGGCCGTTTTACTATGCTGATGTACAAACATCTTGCTTCAAAACGTTCGAGGCTTTCTTACGCCATCCCCAATTTAACCTTTATCTATCACAGCCTCATAATCGGTTCATAAAAAGCATATTTCTTGCTTCTAACCCCATAAAATTGTAAAATACCTACTATCTTCGCCCCCTCATCCCCCCCCGAAGATAGCGGCAACGCCACATCTTTCTTGTAAAATCTATCCCGTATTTATTTAGTTGCGTTTTGATAAGGCCACTAACGGCCGTTATCCCTCGCAACCTATCCACACTGAGCAGGAGTTCATTATGAGCGCAGATATTCAAAAACTTTTACAGCAATTAAACATCAACGAGACCAACCTCGGCTCGTGCACCGGCCCCGACGGCTGGCTCGATAACGGCAACACCCTCATCACCTCCAACAACCCCACCACCGGTGACCCTATCGCCCAAGTCCAAGAAGCCAACAGTGACACCTACGAAAAAGTCCTCACCGCCGCCCAAAATGGCTTCAACCATTGGCGTACCGTCCCCGCCCCCCAACGCGGCCAACTAATCCGCGACCTCGGCGACGCCCTCCGCGCCAAAAAAGAGCTTCTCGGCGACCTCATCAGTCTCGAAATGGGCAAAATCCGGGCCGAGGGGCATGGTGAAGTCCAAGAAATGATCGACATCTGCGACTTCGCTGTCGGTCTCTCCCGCCAACTCTATGGTCTCACCATGCACTCCGAACGCCCCGGCCACCGCATGTACGAACAATGGCACCCCCTCGGCGCCATCGGCGTCATCACCGCCTTCAACTTCCCCGGCGCCGTCTGGGCCTGGAACGCCGCCATCGCCGCCGTCTGCGGCGATACCGTCGTCTGGAAACCATCCGAACTCACCCCCCTCACCGCCGTTGCCATCCAACACATCTGCAACGACGTCATGGCCGCCCACAACGTTGATGGCATCTTCACCCTCCTCGTCGGCCAAGGCCACGACATCGGCGAAACCCTCATCAACGATAAACGCCTCCCCCTCATCTCCTTCACCGGCTCCACCAAAGTTGGCCGCCACGTCTCCCAAACCGTCGCCAATCGTTTCGGCCGTTCCATCCTCGAATTAGGTGGTAATAACGCCATCATCGTCGCCGCTGACGCCGACCTCGAAATGGCCACCCGTGGCATCCTCTTCGGCGCTGTCGGTACCGCCGGCCAACGCTGTACCACCACCCGCCGCATCATCGCTCACAAAGATATCGCCCCTAAATTGACGGAAAAATTGGTCAACGCTTACAAACAAGTTCCGATGGGTAACCCTCTCGATGATTCAACTTTGATGGGCCCTCTCGTCACCAGCCAAGCTGTCGCTCAAATGGAATCCTCCATTAAACAAGCCCAAGAAGAAGGTGGCCAACTCTTGACCGGCGGCGAACGCCGTCCTGATATCGGCCCCAACTTTATCACCCCCGCTATCATGAAAATGCCAGCCCAAACACCTGTCATCCAACATGAAACTTTCGCCCCCCTTCTCTACATCCTCGAATATGAAGAGTTAGATGAAGCCATGGCTATCCACAATGATGTTCCCCAAGGGCTTTCCAGCGCCATCTTCACCGATAGCATCCGCACGGCCGAGGCTTTCCTCGCCGCCGGTGGCTCTGACTGCGGCATCGCCAATGTCAACATCGGTACCTCCGGCGCGGAAATTGGTGGCGCTTTTGGTGGTGAAAAAGAGACTGGTGGCGGCCGTGAATCCGGTTCCGATGCTTGGCGTGCCTACATGCGTCGCCAAACCAACACCATCAACTGGTCCACCAACCTCCCCTTAGCCCAAGGTATTACCTTCGGCGACTAAATCGACATCGGTTATCCCCCACTTAGTTGCATCTTAACATAGATTAAGACCAAACTAACCTAAAACGTTGTCATTCCTGCGCAGGCAGGAATCCACTTATAATCTGACATCATAAGGAACTTCCCACTCTAGATTACTCAGGTTACACTCTACTAAGTGGGGGATAATATTAAAAAATCCTCAACACACCTTAAAATATGTTATAATAAAATTTATAGATGTTCTTAATTACTATTTTAACTAGCAAGTAACACCTATAAAACATCTATCTTAAGTTGTTTAACTTAAAGATTTCACACTTTTAAATTAACAACTTCAACGTATTAAACGACATATTTTCAAGATCAAATGTTGATAATCTTTAGTTTAATACACTTAATCGCAAATCTATCCATCAAGGAGCAATTAATCATGACAAAACCACGCACGTCAAAACGAGTTAATAAAAGAAAACGAACGACTTGGGACTACATCCTTATTACTTTCGCGATCATCATGATCCTCGCCCTCCTCGTTCCCATTATCGCCGTCTTCTTGCCCGGTGCCGGCGCAGTTCCCACGGGCTTCTAACTTCTTTACTAACCTGAGTTCGACAATTCACACTTCCCCTCCAAACGTCATTTCGAGTGGAATTTTACCCGCCCTCCCCATTTAGAATCTACCAATCGACAAAGGGTAAAATGGAATCGAGAAATCTACCCTAACGACACCCTAACCAACTCTCACCTCGGCTTGATTAATTATCGAACTCAGGTTTGCTAGCTCTTTTGAGCTTGTTTAAGAAAACACTCTACTTAGGCTGATAACCACCAAGTTATCCCTAAAAAACCAACTAATAGCAAGATAACTCCTAACATTTCATAACGCATCTGCTGGGAGTTATCTTGTTGGTGCCAATATCCCCATCGCGTAAACAAATAAAACCCAACAAATAACAAAATCCCCTGCCCATATGCCATCCAAGGTAACCACCCCACAAACCACCCCACCTGACCCAACAACCATCCCCCTAACCCACCATACCACCAACTATCAGTCGCTGAGTAAGCCAGTGCCCAAAAAAATCGTGCCAATAATACCCCCCCCACCCCGCCAACCATAACCGCCTGCAACCAAACCCGATCAACCAACAAATAAATCAAAATCAACCAATTAAACGCAAATAAATAACAAACAAGTAACGACCAAAAATCACTTCTGGGCTCATATTTCAAATAAACCACATCAACCAAAACAAACCACAACAACAAATAACAACCAATTAAACAGAAAAGCCATCCCCGCCAATAATCAATCTGGTTCAGCCAATACAAACTAAAACCTGCCCCAAACAATGGCAAAACCCAATGTAAATACCGCTCGGCCCGCATAGGGACATAATTTTCTAACGGAAATGGCTCAGCCACATAAATAATCGCGTCAACCCCCGCTATCATCAGCAAAATTGTAAATAAACCATGCAAATACGGGGGCGTTAAGACCACCATACCCATCAGCGATAAGTTAGAACTAATGATCAACGGCTCGGCATCACGTAATACCCATGTGCCCGCCAAACAAAATGCCAGCGCCAACAGCACAACACCAACCCGTTCATTTAACCATTCAATCTTAATCGCTCAATCTCCTCATCATTTTTATTCACAACAGCGCGCTACACATCCCCAAATTGTAATATATTCGCCCAATAAACCAAATTTCAAGTATAATTACCCCATGATTAATCTATTTTTATTTCTTATCGGTATACCTGTTTCCATTTTTATCAATACCCTAGCTGATGATTTACCTAAACGTCGCTCCCTACAAACACCACACTGCCCTCATTGCCACCAACCATACCCCCTAAACCATTGGCTGGCTTGGCTCTCTCGCTTCCAAGGCAACTGTCCCCATTGCCACACCCCCCGCTCCACGCGTCATCTCCTCATTGAAATCATTACCCCCCTCTATTTTGCCTACCTCCCCACACTAATCTCCCATCCCCTCACTCTGTTTTTCATCACCAGCTACATCGCTATCCTTATTCTCATTATCGTCATCGATATGGAACATTTTCTAATCCTCCATATTGTTACCCTCCCTACATTTATCTTCGCCTTAATTGGCAGTCTCATTGTCCCCGCCTCCGAAAACACCCTCCCGTTAGCCCTTGTGGGCGCTCTTGTCGGCTTCATCATCTTTTATGCCCTTTATTGGATCGGCAATCTCCTCTTTGGCGAAGGAGCCCTCGGCTTTGGTGATGTCACCCTCTCCACTATTATGGGCGCAATGCTCGGCTTTGACCGTATCTTTTTCGCTCTATTTTTAGCCGTGATTCTTGGTGGACTGGGTGGTTTGCTCATCCTGATTCTTTATCGCGACCAAAATCGCTATATGCCCTATGGCCCCTATCTAGCCATTGCCGCTATGATTTTCCTGCTTTGGGGCAAACAAATTGTCGCCCCTTTTGTCGCCATACCATAATCTAATGACCCACTTAACCAGCAATCAAATATGGTCACAAATCACACGGCAAGCCATTATCGCTATCCTCCCCCGCGATTTACCCCTTAATGATACCCATATGATCGCCGATGCTTTGGCCGCCACCCCCGTCTGCGCGGTTCAATTTGTTTTCCACAACGCGCTCGATTGGGAAATTGTACGCAGTTGGCGTCAACGGTCCCCCGCCGAGATGCTCCTCGGCCTCTCCAGTATCACCACGCTCCCCCAAGCCCAAGCCGCTATCGCCGCCGGCGCCCAATTCCTCTCCTCTTTTGGCTACCAACCCACCGTCCATAACTACTGCCAACAACATGATATCCTCTACTTAAGCGGCGCCGCCACCTTCGCCGAAGTCCAACAAGCTGTACAAAATAATTGCACCCGCATTAAGCTTTTCGTTAACAAAACCGGCGGCTTCAACTACTTACGCACCATGCAAGCCGCCTTTGCTGATTGCCAATTTATGCCCACCGGCTATATTAACCCTGATAATATCGCCCAATATGCCCAAGCTAATGTTCCCGCTATCGGTATTGGCCGTAGTATATTTGGTCAACCACCCTACTCCATGCGCGCTATCATTAGCCGTGCCCGTGCCCTGCAAAAAAAATGGGACGACCATCATCCACAATACATTCATAAACCGAGGTAATTGATGTCTGAATATATGGAAATCGAACCAGAAATAAGCGATGAAGACCCACTAATCGCTCATATTTATACCAACCTGCCTTTAACCAACGATGGGCCTGAACAGTATGCATCGCCTGACGAGATGGCTGAGGGCTCACCCGTGGCCCAAGCCCTTTCCGTTGTCGATGGGCTCCAAGCATTACACATCGATGGTGAAGATATGACCCTCACCCGCGACCCCGATCTCGAATGGCATATTATTTTGGCCGAAGTAACGGCCGTTCTCAAAGATTTCTTCCTCTAATGCCTACCTCACGCCTCCGCTCACCCCGCTTTATCCTCTTCACCCTCGCCTTCGGCGTCTTCGTCGCCGCCGACGACCTCACCGTCGTCAGTACCATGCTCCGCCAAATGATCTTCGACCTCGACATCCCCCTCCCCGAAGGTCTCGATGATGCCGCTTGGATTGTCAACGCCTATCTCATCGCCTATGTCGTCGTCATGCCCTTCATCGGCCGCCTCAGTGACCTCATTGGCCGCCGCGCTGTCTACATCGGTTCCCTCACCCTCTTTCTCATCGGCTCCATCTGGGTCCCTTTCGCCACCAGTTTGCCCAGCTTCATCTTTGGCCGCGTCGTCAGTGCCCTCGGCGGCGGCGCCATGGTCCCCGTCAGTATGGCCATCATCGCCGACATCTATCCGGCCGAGCGTCGCGCCACCGCCCTCGGCACCCTCGGTGCCATCGACACCGCCGGCTGGGTCTGGGGCCCCCTCTACGGCGCCCTCCTTATCCGCTATCTCACTTGGCAATGGCAATTCTACCTCAATATCCCCCTCAGCCTCATCGGCATCATCGCTGCTTGGTACGCCCTCACCGATCTCCCCACCCCTCAAAACAATGACCGCGTCGACTGGCTCGGTGCCCTCGCCCTCACCATCTCCCTCCTCACTCTCAACATCGCCCTCCTCAATACCAGTGGCAACATCCAAGGCGTCACCACCCTCGACCAACTGCGCGGCGATACCGCCACCAACACCCAACCTCTCTACCTCACCGCCCTCATTACTGGCCTGATTTTTATCGGCTTACAACTTTTCCTCGGCCGCCACCCCTCCCCCCCCTCCTCCACCAATCCCCTCCGCCGCTGGCTCCAAGTTCCCCCCCTCATCGATCTCACCCTCTTCCGTACCCTCAACTTCACCCTCGCCATCATCATCAACTTCCTCGTCGGTGCCATCCTCATCATCGCCATGGTCAACGTCCCCCTCGTCATCAACATCCTCGAATTCGATGTCGCTGACGCCGCCCTCACCAGCGGCTGGCTCCTCAGCGCTATGACCGCCAGCATGGCCCTCACCGCCTACCTCGGCGGCCAACTCACCGAACGTTGGAGCTACCGCCCCGTCACCCTCCTCGGCCTCGTCGCCTGCCTCCTCGGCTTCACCCTCATGGGCACCAACTGGCAACTCAACACCCCCTACACCACCATGGCTGGGCAACTCGCCATCCTCGGCGCCGGCTTCGGCCTCGTCACCGCCCCCATCGGCACCGCCGTCGTCAACGCCGCCCCCGACCATCACCGTGGCGTTGCCGCCAGTCTCGTCATCGTTCTCCGCCTCATCGGCATGAGCGTCGGCCTCTCCGCCCTCACCGCCTGGGGCCTCTACCGTTTCAACACCCTCCGTCGCACCATCACCGTCGCCGTTTCCCGCACCGACCCCACCTACCCCCAAGCGATCGCCAACGCCCTCGCTGACCTCACCGTCGGCATCCTCACCGAAACCTTTATCATCTGCGCCCTCCTCGCTCTCCTCGCCTTCCTCATCTCCCTCGGCCTCCGCCGCGACCAATAACCCCTCAATCTCGCCGAAACCAAAACCGACGTGGATCCCCCAACCGCGCCATTAACCCCGCCTCATCATAATCCGTATGCGCCACAACCCACGCCACCTCATCCGCCAACGACGAATTAAAAATCCCCGGATCATCCGCCGCAATCACTAAATTCACTTCCGACCGCAAAAAACGATGAATCGGATGCGCCTCCGGCGCCGGCACCCCTCCAATCCGAATATTTGAGGTCGGACAACTCTCAATCACTGTCCCCAACTTCACCAACTCGGCCAACACAAAATCCTGCCGCCGCCGAATCTCCTCCAAACGCGCGGCCGTAAACGGCCGCGCCCCCCCC
>DATHYN010000273.1:0-1920 GCA_035459145.1 Anaerolineae bacterium
CCAATTCGCCAACACCGATCTCGCTAACACCAAAATCCTTGCCGTACTCCCCACCGAATGGCCCGACACCTCCCTCGGCTGCCCCCAATCAGGCGAAATGTACGCCCAAATGATCACCCCTGGCGCCCGCGTCCTCGTCAACACTGGCACGGAGAAAATCGTCTACCACACCAGCCTCTCCGGCCAATTCGTCCGTTGTGATACCGCCGACCCTAACAACATACTCTTCGATTCCATCGCTCCCACCCAACCCACAAAATTAGGCGTTGGCGACACCATCACCCTCGATGGCGTTGATATCACCTTTGTCGAAGTCACCGAAGATAGCCGTTGCCCCGTCGGCGTCACCTGCGTTTGGGAAGGCCAAGTCGGTGTTAAACTCACCCTCAGCACCCAAAATCAACTCGTCGGCGAAACCACCCTCACCAGCGTCCGTACGCCACAACAAACCATCGGCAAACACACCGTCACCCTCGTCGAAGTGGGTCCCCCCCTCAATAAAGACGGCTCCGAACTCACCGCCGACGATTACTACATCACCCTCACCCTCACCACCCAATAACCTACCCACCCCAGTAACCCCCTTTATCGTTAATTCTCAACCCCTCTTTCTATGAAGGGACTTTATATCAAATTCAAAGGAACGAAACAATGAAAAAACTAACCTTTTTAACCCTAATTCTGATATTACTCTTAACCGCCTGTGGCGGCAGCGCCTCCGATGGCACTGAACCTGCCCGTGATACCGGCTCCAATAACAATACCGGTAACACCGACACCACCGACACCACCGACCAATCTGGTCAAGAACAGGTCAAAATCTATGTCGACACCGTCGAAGCCACCGTCGCCGCTGATAACAGCATCGACCTGCACGTCACTGGCACCATCGGCGATGCCTGCAACACCCTGGAAGGCGTTGCGCAAAAACGTGATGGCAACAATGTCACCGTGACCATCACCGCCCTCCGTCAAACAGGCGTCGCCTGCGCCGAACTAGCCCAACTTTATGATGAAACCATCCGGCTCGACGGCGTTTTTGAACCAGGCGACTATAACATCAAAGTCAACGATATCGCTTCATCCGTCACCGTTGATACCCAAACAGGAGTAACCATGCCCGACTCAAATGACAACAACACCTCCCTCCCCACCGCTCCCGACAGCGGCGTCGCCCCTCGCGATGACCAACCAACCCAACCCTCGTCCGAACAAATCAGCCTCCCCCCTACCCTCACCAAAGAAATCCTCGCTGATGCTGCCCAATTCGCCAACACCGACCTCGCCAACACCAAAATCCTTGCCGTACTCCCCACCGAATGGCCCGACGCCTCCCTCGGCTGCCCCCAACCAGACCAAATGTACGCTCAAATGATCACCCCTGGTGCCCGCGTCTTGGTCAATACTGGTGCCAAGAAAATCGTCTACCACACCAGCCTCTCCGGCCAATTCGTCCGCTGTGATACCGTCGACCCCAACAGCATCCCTCTCCCTAAAGATGATGCTATCGCCCCAACCCAACCTACAAAATTAGGCGTTGGCGACACCATCACCATCGACGGCGTTGATATCACCTTTGTCGAAGTCACCGAAGATAGCCGTTGCCCTGTCGGCGTCACCTGCGTCTGGGAAGGCCAAGTCGGTGTTAAGCTCACCCTCAACACCCAAAACCAACTCGTCGGTGAAACCACCCTCACCAGCGTCCGTGCCCCCCAACAAACCGTTGGCAAACACACCGTCACCCTCGTTGAAGTAGGCCCCCCGCTCAACAAAGACGGCTCCGCACTCACCGCCAACGACTACTACATCACCCTCACCCTCACCGACGCTCCCGCCCAATAATCCCCCCTGACCTCAGAGGTTTTCACGCCACCCCCTCCAAAAACCCAAACCTCCCTAAAAACCTCTGAGGTCTCCCCC
>DATHYN010000274.1:0-2063 GCA_035459145.1 Anaerolineae bacterium
CGGCATTACCGCCGACAACGCCGCCGCTACCGGCTCCAACCGCGCCGCATACGCATCCCCGGCCAAATCGCGCAAATTAATCTGCCAATACGCTAACTCCATATACACCTGCCCCCCAATCTCTTCCCGATACCTCTGCAAACGAATCGCCTCGTCT
Source organism: Anaerolineae bacterium (assembly GCA_035459145.1). GTDB lineage: Bacteria > Chloroflexota > Anaerolineae > Promineifilales > Promineifilaceae > DATHYN01. The sequence goes on from DATHYN010000274.1 coordinate 158, forward strand.
CCCACCGGCATTAACATCATCACCACCGGCAACACCAACCGCTCCTTCAGCAACCGTAATAATGCATAATACTCAAACATTCGCGCTGGCATCTCCGTCTTTCGGCTCGCCTCAACCTCTACATGCAACAAAATCACCTCTGGTTGTCCATCCACCCGCTCCACCTCGGCCACCACATCCGCAATCCGCTTCAACGACTCCGGCAAATTCGTCGCTACCTCCTTATCAATAAACGTCATCGTCTCCCAACGCAACAACGCCGCCTCCTGCGGTAAAAACAGCCCCATCACCTCCGGCAAAAACCGCCGCAACAACTCCTTAAACAACGCATCATGCGGTATCCGCGGTATCTCTCTCATCATCAAAACCTCCTCAACGTAAAGTATCTCTCTACATACTCAACGTTGCCCAACCCGTTTTGACGACATACCTAACCTGAGTTCAGCAATTCACCCCCTCCACCCAACATCATGATGTCAAGCGCATAAGCCCGCTACCAGCTCCCCACCCCGCTTATTCCCAATTTTCTGGTGGTTCGGGCATACCCAAGATATGATAACCCGCATCCACATAGATCACTTCACCCGTGACCCCACTTCCCCAATCACTACACAACCACAACGCCGTCTTACCCACCTCATCCTGGTCGACATTACGCCGTAACGGTGACCGCTCCCCTACATAATTAAGCATCTTACGAAAGCCCGCAATACCACCCGCCGCCAACGTCTTAATCGGCCCCGCCGAAATCGCATTAACCCGAATATTCTCCACCCCCAACTCGGCCGCCAAATACCGCGTACTCGCTTCCAACGCCGCTTTCGCCACCCCCATCACATTGTAATGTGGTACCACTTTTTCTGCGCCATAATAACTCAAGGTCAGAACGGCGCCGCCGTCCGTCATTAGGGGCCGAGCGTGCCGCGTCAACGCCACCAAACTATACGCACTAATATCCAACGCTAACCGGAACCCCTCCCGCGACGTATCATAAAAACGCCCCTCCAACTCTTCCTTATTCGCAAACGCGATCGCGTGCACCAAAATATCGATCTGCCCAAAATGCTCCTTCGCTTTAGCAAAGACCGCCTCAATCTCCTCATCACTCGTCACATCACACTTCTCAACAAACGTCACCCCAATCTCCTCCGCCAACGGCTGCACCCGCTTCTCCAACTGCGGAATCCCATAACTAAACCCAATCTCCGCCCCCTGCTCATGAAACGCCTGCGCAATCCCCCACGCAATCGACCGCTTATTAGCAATCCCAAAAATCAACGCTTTTTTACCATCTAAAATACCCATCTTATCGCCTCTCTCCTTACATATACATAATTATTAGTTAACTACTTGAGCCGGTCTCACAACCACCCCGTCATTTCAAGCACAATTCGACCCGCTTCACACCAAAATCCCCCGCACAATCAAAACAAGAGCCGTTCCATCCGTCACCCGTCATTTCGAGCGCAGTTCAATCCGTTCCACACCAGAAACACCGTACCATCAAAACAAGGGCCACTCAATCCGCCACCCGTCATTTCGAGCGCAGTTCAATCCGTCCCACACCAGAAACCCAATACCATCAAAACAAGGATTGAACGAAGTCGAGAAATCTGCCCTAACAACACCCGCAACCAATCCAACAACGGCACAAACCAACCCCTTCCTATTTTGTAAACCCACTCACTCCCCCCACCATTTCCACACACTACAAACGACAAATTATAACAAACCCCCCCAAGGACGCCAATTAGATACACAAATACGGGTGCATTAACAAGTTGTCAGACAGCCAAAGGCAATGAGTGCCATTGGTCAGATAAATAAGCAGCTCGGGCTTTGGCCACTTTAATCGCCATCTCGGTATTCCATGAGGCGCCAGGTACCTTCATACGCATCAAACCAA
>DATHYN010000275.1:0-17704 GCA_035459145.1 Anaerolineae bacterium
ATTTCATGATATTGTAAAAGAGTGTGTTATGATTAGTCATGGTGTTTCCTTTTTGGTACTTGTTGGTTTTGTCACTCACAAGTTTACCTCAAAAAAGGAACACCATTCTTTATTTGTACTTAAAATTTGTCAGTCAATCAGGATCAAATGTTGAAGATATTTAGTTTAATACACTTAGCCCCTCCATACCCACCGCTAAACCTATTATAAACCTATAAGAATACCTCTCCAACGGTTGACATTCAACCTAACCAACGTATAATTTCACTACGTGATGACTTAATATATAATCACACGCTACAATTTTATAAGACCTTCGGGGCAGGGCGAAATTCCCGACCGGCGGTGAGGCTAGCGTAGCCAAGCCCGCGACCCTAGGCTTTTCCAAAAATGGGCCTAGGTTGATCTAGCGTAACTCTAGAGCCGACAGTATAGTCTGGATGGGAGAAGGTAACGATCAATAAGTTATTGTTATTGATCACCATAAACAGCGCACACGTTTTATGTTGTCTATCCCACATTAACAATGTGGGCTTTTTTTTGCTAATAATTCGCACGGATGCCATGATTAACTGTCGCGCTTGTCATTCACGCCTACCTAAAACCATCCTTGGTTCATCATATCTCCTCAACAGAACCATATTCGCTATCTCCCCCACAAATAAAATGAGTAATTTAATGACTATTCTAGCTAGGAAAAACGTCATGCCGACGAAACCTTCTCAGAAAAAACAACTTTCCCTACCCAGTTGGCTAACCACCACATTGTCTGGCATCACCCTCCTCGCCCTCTGGCAAGCAATCACCACCCTCGGCAACTACCCCCCCTTCATCCTCCCCGGCCCACGCCTCGTCTGGCAACAGTTCCAAATCGTCCTCGCCGATGGCCGTTGGCTCCGCCACACCCTCTTCACCCTCAGCGAAGTCATTCCCGGCCTCCTCCTCGGCCTCCTCCTCGCCCTCCCCCTCGGCTACCTCCTCGCTAAATCCCCCCTCGCCGCCCGCCTCATCTCCCCCTACCTCATCGCCTCCCAAGCCATCCCCGTCATCGCCATCGCCCCCCTCCTCACCATCTGGATACCCTCCTTCTACTGGGCACGTGTCGTCGTCGCTATCATCGTCGTCTTCTTCCCTATCCTCATCAATATCATCGCCGGCCTCCGCGCTGTCCCCCCCGAACTCTACGACCTCATGCACAGCCTCAAAGCCACCCGCTGGCAAATCTTTCGCCAACTTGAACTCCCCGCCGCCCTGCCTACCCTCCTCGCTGGCCTCAAAGTCGGTGCCACCCTCTCCGTCATCGGCGCTCTCGTCGGTGAATTCGTCCAACCCAAAAGCCTCGGCCTCGGCTACCTCCTCATCACCGCCCGCTACCAATTCAAAACCGACCTTGTCTTCGTCGTCCTCTTCACCCTCGGCGCCATCGCCCTCACCCTCTACGCCACCGTCGCCCTCCTCGAACGCCATTGGCTCCGTTGGCAACAATCAAATTAACCCCACCGTTAACCACCTCAAACGACTCTAATATTTTTATCCATTATTACAAAAGGAACTCTACATGAAAAAATTAACGTTACTCCTCATCATCTTCATCCTCTCCGCCTGCTCCGCCACCGAACCATCCGCCACCACCACTGATACCGATACCGGTACCGATACCGCTCTCCGTACCATCCGCCTCCCCATGGGCTATATCCCCGACCCCCAATACGCCCCCTTCTACGTCGCTGTCGCTAATGGCTACTACGCCGCTGAAGGGCTCGAAATCGAATTCGATTACAGCTTCGAAACAGATGGCGTCGCCCTCGTTGGCGCTGGCGAACTCCCCTTCGCCGTCGTCAGCGGTGAACAAGTCATCCTCGCCCGCGCCCAAGGCCTCCCCGTTGTCTACGTCACTGAATGGTTCCAACAGTTCCCCATCACCATCGTCACCTCGGCCAACAGTGGTATCAACACCCCCGCCGACCTTGCCGGCCGCTCCGTTGGCCTCCCCGGCTTCTTCGGGGCCAGCTACGTCGGCTATGTCGGCTTCCTCAACGCCAATGGCCTCGACCAAACCGATGTCAACGCCGAAGAAATCGGCTTTACCCAAGTCGAAGCCTTATCAACTGGCCGCGTCGATGCCGTTGTCGGCTACGCCAACAATGAACCCGTTCAACTCGCCGCCATGGGCGAAACAATCACCACCTTCAACGTCGCCGATTACGTCGACCTCGTCGCCAACGGCCTCATGACCAATGAAAAAACCATCGCCGAAGAGCCTGAACTCGTCGCTAGCTTTGTCCGTGCCACCCTCAAAGGGCTCGCTGATACCATTGCCGACCCCACCGCCGCCTACGAAACCAGCAAACAGTTCGTCGAAGGGCTCGATGATACCCGTCGTCCCGTCCTCGATGCCTCCATCCCTCTCTGGACCGCTGATACCATCGGCCTCACCACCGCCGACTCCTGGCAACAAACCCACGATACCCTCCTCAACATGAACTTCCTCGATGCTCCCCTCGACAACCTTGACGCCGCCTACACCAATCAATTCGTCAACCAATACCATGACCAATAACGTCCCCTTGGATGGTGAGCCTTTGCTCACCATCCAAGACCTCGCCTACACCTTTCCCGATGGGACGCAAGCACTCCACAATATCAACAGCACCATCAACCAAGGCACATTTGTCACCATTATCGGCCCCTCTGGCGTGGGCAAATCCACCCTGCTGCGCTTAATCGCTAATCTGCGCCAACCCACCAGCGGCCAAATCGTTTGGCATACCCCGCCACCCCACCCACCTCCCCTCGGCCTCGTCTTCCAAAACAACAACCTCATGCCCTGGCGCACCGCTGCCGATAACATCCGCCTCCCCCTCGAGCTCGCCGGCACCCCCTCAACCACCATCAAAAAACGGGTCGCCGAACTACTCGACCTCGTTGGCCTCACCGATTTTGCCACCAGCTATCCCGCTCAACTCTCCGGTGGAATGGCCCAACGCATCGCCATCGCTCGCGCCCTCATCCATCAACCCAACCTCCTCCTCCTCGATGAACCTTTTGGCGCCCTCGACGCCCTCACCCGCGAACGAATGGCCGCCGAACTGCTCCACATCTGGCGCGCCCATCCCGCTGTCACCGCTATCATGGTCACCCACAGCATCAACGAAGCCGTCCTCCTCGCCGATACCGTTTTAGTCCTTAATGCAGACTCTCACGGCCGAGGCGGCACCATCACCTCCCACCATCCCATCCCTCTCCCCCGCCCCCGCCAACAAACCCTCGAGACAAGCCCCACTTTCCATGCCTGTGCCCAACAATTGCGCCAATCACTCAAATTAACACCACATAGGAGATAATCACATGTTTCATAACCTCACCGATATCCCCGAACGTGAAATCGTTCCCGGCTATTTCGCCAAATTCGTTCATAGCCAAACCATGACCTTCGCCTACTGGCGCGTCGAAGCCGGCGCCCAACTCCCCCAACACACCCATCCCCATGAACAAATATCAACCGTCATCGACGGCCAATTTGAACTCACCATCGACGGCCAAACCCAAATCGTCACCGCTGGTGACGTCGCCACCATCCCCGGCAACATGCCCCACAGCGGCCGCGCCCTCACCCCCTGCTACCTCATCGATATCTTTCAACCCGTTCGCGAAGAATACCGCTAATCCTCTTGCTCCAACTACCCCCACTTACCCCTTCCGGCGCTCTCTTCTCCTCCGATAATACCTATCGCTACCTCTTATGGCGCGTCTGGCAACCAGACGCGCCCCGCCTCCTCTTCGTCGGCCTCAATCCCGCAACCGCCGATGCCCATCACAACGACCCCACCATCAAACGATGTCTCCAATTTGCCCAAACGTGGGGGTATGGCACCCTCCTCGTCGCCAATCTCTTCGCCTACCGCACCCCCCACCCCTCCCATTTGCTCACGTTAACACCCCCCTCGGCCGCCATCGGCCCCGACAACGACAACTGGCTCCACACCCTCCCTCCCCATGTTGACTTCATCCTCCTCGGCTGGGGCAATCACGGCCCCCACCTCGGCCGAGCCGCCACCATCCTCCCCCTCCTACCCAACCCCCACTGCCTCAAAATCAACAAAACCGGCCAACCCACCCACCCCCTCTACCAACCCCAAAACGCCCAACCCTTTCCCTACCTCCCGCCATCCACATAACAACCCAAAAAATCCCCCAATCCCCATAATCCGCGTCAAATCTTCCAAACCTCACCTCCACCACAACCTCTCCTCCAACCACAAACCAAAAAAATCCCCCCAATCCCCATAATCCGCGTCAAAATCCACCAACCCTACTCAAACCAACCCCTACCTCAAGCACAACACCCCCGTTGACAAATCTCCTCCCATCTATTAAAATTTTAGCTACACCTAAATAAATAACTAGTCAATCATAAGGAGACCCATCATGCTCCCTCACCTTTCCCCTAAACATATCCTCCGCGACGGCCTAACCCTCAGCTTCAAACTCACTACCCTCATCCTCACCAGCCTCTACTACAACGCCGATATGTGGCGCCACGATTACCACCCCGCTATCCAAGAACAACTCCCTCCCCTGCCCGCCAAATCCAAAAAACAAGCCAACTTCACCGCCACCATCTTCATGACAATTATCATGCGCCACTTAATTCATACCAATCGCGCCCTGCACCAACGGGCTAACGGCCGCGTGAGCTTCACCACCGCCTTCCTCCATAACTACTTCGTCCTCACCATCTTTAACGCCATCGATGCCTTCATTCTTGACTATTTCCTCTTCAAATTTAAACCCAAATGGCTCATCCTCCCCGGTACCGAAGGTCACCCCGCCTACGATGACTACGGATTCCATCTCAAAGCCTCGGCCAAAGGCCTCCTCCTCACCATCCTCCCCAGCACCATCGCCGCCTATCTCACCAGTCGCCACCACCCTCAAAATTGACACATACCCCAAACTTAATTAAAATACAAACAAAGGTGAGCCAATACTCACTTTTCACCGCACCCATTTAACACCTATCCCCATACCAAAATCTATTTCCCAAGGAGTACTATCTTATGCGTAACCACTCACTTCGCATTCTCTTGCTCAGTTCCTGTTTGCTCACCTTCTTCTGGCTAACCACTAACACCGCCTCGGCCGCCCAACCAACCCCGCCCCCCCAAGCCGCCCCCACCTGCCCCGCCCCCGCCGTCACCTCCCTCATCGCCGGCGATAGCTGGGCCCAATTCATGTGGGACGATGACTCCCATAACGATATCTTCGATAAATTCGGCCACGCCGACCAACAGATGCTCAGCCAATCTCTCGATAGCAACCCCGGCCCCGGCTACACCGGTACCGCCTACGCCGTCTCCGGCAGTGAAGCCCGTAACTGGGCCGATACCGCCAACTACCCCTACATCAATAACCTCCTCACCGCCATTAACAACAACCCCCAAGTCGATACCATCGTCCTCAGCATCGGTGGCAATGATTTCCTCGCCGGTAAATCGGGCGATGGCTGGTACAAAGACATGGATCTAGACACTCCTGGCTCCGAAGCCGCCCTCTTTACCCGCGTCACCTCCGATACTTGGGACATCATGAACGCCATCTGGGCCGTCCACCCCGATATCGATATCCTTATTAGTAGTTACGACTACCCTAACTTCAGCCCCTCCCTCTGCAACTGGCCCGGCGTCGCCTGTGGCATGCGCCGCGACCTCAGTCGCGACCCCAATAATGACCTCGTCACCGATGCCGAACTCAACGCCATGATGGTCGATGTCGAACAAATCCGTATCGATTGGGCCAATAACCACCCCCAACTCGCCTACGATAACGCCGTCGGTCTCATGCATTACTACTACGGCGATGGCACTAATCCCCCCGGCACCCTCCCTAAACCAGGCACCACACCCCCCTCCTACGCTCCTTTCCCTGGTGGCAACCCCCTCCTGCCCAACATCCGTGACGTTTTCCGCCCCTTCTTAGGCTTTGATGCCGACCCCATCCATCTCAATTACGACCCCTATCAATACAAAATCACCCACCAAACCGAAGCTTTCTTCTTCGATAAATTCCGTGGTCAACCCACCGCCACTTTCACCGCCACCGGCGGCACCCACGATGGCTGGACCAACGGCCTCACCATGGGCACCGACGCCATCTACATCGGTGATGACAGCAATAACCTCTACTACGGCCTTACCTCCTTCGATACCTCCGCCCTCCCCGATAACGCCATCATCACCAACGCCTCTCTCTATATCATGCGCCAATCCCTCACCGGCGCCAACCCCTTCACCGGCTCCTTCCTCGGCAACCCCACCCTCGATATCGCCACCGGCCCCTTCGGCGCCTCCCCCGCTGTCGAAATCAGCGACGCCTCCGCCCCCGCCTCCGCCGCCGACGTCGGCTGCTTCTACGGCACCGCCCGCGCCAACGATTACGCCCTGCGCGTCGACCTCACCACCGACGGCCTCGCCGCCATCAACCACGCCGGCCCCACCCAATTCCGCTTCGCCTTCGCCAACACCGATATCGACACCGACATCATGACCTTCTTCGATGGCGATGCCTCCCTCCCTCGCCAACCACAACTCGTCACCCGCGAAGTCACCTACCAACGCCAACAACCAGATGGCACCACCGTCGAAAGAACCACCACTGTCCTCGCTATCAACCATCGGGGCCTCGCTGAACATGTCGGCTCCCCCGCCCCCTTCCTCGATATCACCTACTGCACCCCACCCAATACCCCCCAACCCACCGCTCTCCCCAACAACACCAATCTTGATATCAGCTGGCCAACCATCACCAATGCCGAAACCTACGAACTATGGTGGCTCCCCAATGACCCCTACACCCTCCCCACCACCGATTGCACCACCGCCCCCAACTGCACCCTCCTCACCACCCCCAACTTCACCCACATCGACGCCCTCGCCAACGCAACCATTAACTACACCTACCACCTCCAAGCCAGCAACAGCTGCGGCGGCTCCGCCACCTCCCCCATGACCTCATTCTCCACCTTCTCCTATCCTCTTACCTATCAAAATTGAATATTTATCAATCTACTGATAAAAAATCAATTTCGTTTGACAAAGTAGTAGACAAGGGCTAGAATGACAATATATATTGTAGCTATCTATTAAATGAATCATAATCAATTACTGATTATCTTAGCTACGACTTAAAATTATGCTCTAACAATACTGTTGGGTTTCCACTTAAACCCACACCACAAGGAGAGGTTCAATGACTCATATTGTGACCCGTTTATGCTTACGTGACACCGCTTGTGTAGATGTTTGCCCCGTTGAATGTATGGTTCTCGGTAAACCAGAAGCCAAATGGCCCTGGCTCTACATCGACCCCGATACCTGCATCGACTGCGGTGCTTGCGTTCCTGAATGCCCCTACGAAGCCATCTTCCCCGAAGAAGAAGTACCATTCGACTACACCGTCCCTGCTGAAGGCGTTTGGATCACCGACACCAAAGAAAACTTGCCTGATGGGCAACCCATTAAAGATGTCGAAATTGATGGTCATATGGTCACATTGCTTAACGCCAAACAATTGGAACCCGGCACCGTCCTCGATTTAACCGAAGATATTCCCCCCAACTACGACTTCTTCGTTGATGGCCCCGGCTACGACGCCCTTTAATTTTTAACAACCACATTTCACGAATTTTGGAGGCCGAATTTGTCCCTTAACCTAAGGTGACAAATTCGGCTTTTCGTGTCCCCACTATTTACAAATCGCAAGTAATATTGGCTCACACTCTGCCCAGCACATCAAGAGCCAACCCAACCGGCCAACGGTTCCCTAACCACTTGGCCCCCTCCCCCCCTGCTTGGTTCGAGTGCCTCCAATTACCCTTGCCTAATTGATGAGGTATAAAAACATAATGTCTGACTTCCGTATTGAAAAAGATTCTCTAGGTGAAATCAAAGTCCCCGCCAAAGCCTTTTGGGGTGCGCAAACACAACGTGCTATTCACAACTTCCCCATCACCGGCCTCAAACCATACCCCGCCTTTATCTGGGGCATGGTCGTCATCAAACGAGCCGCCGCTGAAGTAAACGCCGAACTCGGCCTCTTCGACGATAAAAAAGCTGGCGACAAAACCATCACCGGTCAAGAAATCGCCCAAGCCATTATCACTGTCGCCGATGAAGTCTTAGCCGGCAAATACCACGACCAATTCGTCGTCGACCCCATCCAAGCCGGTGCTGGCACCAGCCACAACATGAACACCAACGAAGTTCTCGCCAACCTCGCTAACGTCCACCTCGGCTTCGATATCACCGACCCCCATAAACCTGTCCACCCCAACGACCATGTCAACATGGCCCAATCAACCAACGACACCATCCCCACCGCCATCCGCCTCGGCTGCCTCTGGCGCCTCAACGAAATGAATGGCGTCCTCCAAAACTTAGTCGATACCCTCAAACAAAAAGCCGCCGAATTCGACGATGTCGTTAAAAGTGGTCGTACCCACTTGCAAGACGCCGTTCCCGTCCGCTTAGGCCAAGAATTTGGCGCTTATGCCCGCGCCGTCGAGCGTGATATGGAAAAAATCAACTCGGCCGCCCAAGGCTTACGCCGCCTCGGCATCGGCGGCACCGCCACCGGTACCGGCCTCAATGCCCACTCCGACTACCATAGCGGCATGGTCCGTGTCCTCGACCGCTTAACCGGCCTCAACCTCGAAGAAAGTGACAACCTTTTCGAATGTATGCAAAGCATGGCCGACCCCGTCCATTTCAGCGGCGCCATGCGTACCCTCGCCCAAGATTTAACCCGCATCGCCAACGATTTCCGCCTCCTCTCCTCCGGCCCCAGCACCGGCCTCGACGAAATCCGCTTGCCCGCTGTCCAACCAGGCTCCTCAATCATGCCTGGTAAAGTCAACCCTGTCATGGCCGAGATGCTTAACATGGCCATGTTCCAACTGATGGGCAACGATATGACCGTTATGATGTCTGGTCAAGCTGGCCAACTCGAACTCAACGTCATGATGCCTGTCATCGCCTATAATCTCTACCAATCCATGGACATCATCATCAATTCTGTCACCGCTTTCACCGAGAAATGTGTGCGTGGCGTTAATGCCAACCCCGAAAAAGCGACCGGCTGGTTAGCCAAAAACGCGATTTTGGTCACCGCCTTAAATCCGGTTATCGGTTACGCCAAAGGGGCCGAGGTGGCCAAAGAAGCGATGGCCACCAACCGTACGGTCCGTGAGGTTGTCGTTGCTAAAGGGTATTTGACGGCCGAGGAAGCTGATAAACTCCTCGAAGTCCGCGCCCTCACCGATGGTGGTATCCAAAGCTAAACGAAACTAAGACATTTTTCCTATTTGCTTTTCGGAACAAATGTTTGTATAATTGATTGTGAAAAATAGCACAAAGATTTACTGCTATTTGACAACTATACAATTATCCCTTTAGGTCAAAAGGAGCCTAAATAACTATGAAACGTTTTTACTTTTTACTCTTATCCATCTCAATTATCGCCCTCTTAGCCGCTTGCGGTGGTGGCGATGATACTAGCTCCTCCTCAAACTCTTCCTCAAATAATAACACAACTGACACCCCCGTCACCGAACCAGAACCAGTTGCTGATGAAACTGTCGCCCTCACCTTCGAAGGATCTGATATCGCTTTTGATATCACCGCCGCAACTGTTCCCGCTGGCGCTGAAGTTGAAGTCACGCTTGATAACGTTGGTGCCTTGGAACATAGCTGGGTTTTGATGAATGTTGAAGATTACGACCCTACCGATCAAGATCTAAATTCTAAAATCATCGATGACATCAATAGTGGTGTTGTCCCTGGGGGCGAATCCCACACCTTCTCCTTCACCGCTCCCGAAGAACCAGGCACCTACAAATATGTCTGCACCGTTCCTGGTCACGCCGCCTTAATGGCTGGTGATTTGACAGTCGAATAATCGCTTCACGATTACGGCTAACACCTAACGGCGTCTAGCCAAGGGGGTGTCATCAGGCACCCCCTTTTTTGATCATAATGCCCACACAACTCATCCTGTCACCAGCCCTCTGGTCCCAAATAATCAACCACCTCACCGCCCATTACCCCCAAGAAGCGTGTGGCTTTCTCGCCGGCACCCCCCACGGCCACATCCAACGCCACTACCCCATCCCCAATATCGCCCCCACCCCCACAACCCATTACCAAATGTCTCCCCCCCATCAAATTAAAGCCTGGTACGCCATCCATACTGCCCAACTAACCCCTCTCGCCATCTACCATAGCCACCCCCATTCTCCCCCCATCCCCTCCCCCACCGATATCACCCACTGGACATTCCCCCAACTCGCCCAAATCATCATCTCTCTCGCCCCACCGGCACCACCCCAAGCTCAAGCTTACCACTATCATCCCACAAAACCCTTGCACATACCGCTATCGCTATTATAATAAACGCCAACCAAGTTGTTTAACCCTAAGGCTTCACCCTTTTAGATTAACAACTTCAACCTATTAAACGGCATATTTTCCAGATCAAATGTCGAGACTATTTAGTATACTTCAACAAAAGGATTTCCCACTATGTATTTTATGTTTTCTGGTATTCTCGGTTATCTTTGCGGCGCCATCCCCTTTGGCTATCTGTATGTCCGCCTTTTTAAAGGTCAAGATTTGCGTCAAATCGGTAGTGGCCGCACTGGTGGCACAAACTCCTTACGCGCTGGCGGGCTTGCCGTCGGCATCCTCACCGGTGCCAGCGACGCTTTCAAAGGTGCCTTAGCTATCTGGCTCGTCCGCTTCTTCTTCGGTGACGCCCTCGGCCCCGAATGGCTCCCCTGGCTCGAAATCTCCGCCGGTATCTGCGCCGTCATGGGCCATAACTGGTCCATCTTCCTTGGCTTCACCGGTGGCGCTGGCACCGGCCCCAATGTCGGCTGGGCCTTAGCCATCTGGCCCTGGCTCGGCCTCATCGGCTTCATCGTCGTTGTCGGCCTCTTACTTGCCGTCGGCATGGCTTCCGTTGCCTCCCTCTCCACCGCCCTCGTTATCCCCCTTACCTTCGCCGTTCTCTACGCCTTAGGTATCGTCAATACCCCCGCCTACGTCGTCGGTGGCCTCATCACCGCCGTCATCGTCACCTGGTCACTACGCCCCAATATCGAACGCCTGCTCGCCGGCAATGAACGTGTCGTCGGCCCAGCCGCCCGTCGCCAAAATAAATCATAACTAACAAAGCAGCCTATTGACTCTAACCAATAGGCTGCTTAACTCATTTCTGCAAAACGCCATAATGCATCACTCCCGTCGCCCCAATCGCCTCGGCCACCCCATCAACCGCCGCCACATGCACCGCCACCCGCGGCACCTGCACCAAATCCAATGTCGGATACTCTTGCGCCCATAATCGTTGAATCTCCCCATAAGCCGCCAACCACTCCTCCTCTGCCGTCGGCACAACCTCTAACGCCTCCGCCGCCAATGATAACATCGTTGGACTCTCATAATTCGAACACAACGTCGCCGTACTATAAATAAAATAGTTGATCCAACTGGTCGGCTCTGGTGCCCGTGGTGGCTGCCCCGGCGTTGGCCACCCCAACAAAAAGGCGGGATACTCACATTGCGACATCTGTACCCGATATGTATTCCACCCCGCCCCTTCCAATGTGACGCGTATCGCGCCCGTCTCCTCCAACTGTTCTTTCAACGCCTCTGCATAGGCCCCTTCATACGGCCCATACCGCCCATCATTGATATACCACAAATCCATTAACAATGGATTCGTACGCGTATACCCCGCTTGCGCTAATAACTCTCGCGCTTGGTCTAAATCACGCGTCGGCTGGCTATCCACCTGCCCCGCCGTCCCCGCTGGAATCGGACTATAGGACGGAATCCGACTCCCTTCAAACACCTCGGCCAACGCCTCACGATCCACCGCATAAGCCACCGCTTGCCGTGCACGACGATCATTCCATGGTGGCTGGCTCTGCTCAAAGACCATATAACTCTTGAAAAAACTCGCCCCTTGCGCATACTCCAAATTTGGATCGCGCCGTAAATTCTGCAAATCCCCATCACTCAACCCCGTCCAGCCAATATCCAATGACCGATTATTTAATGACTCTTGCATCCGTGCTGTATCTTGATACAAACGTATCTGCACTTTATCCATAATCGGTGCCGGCCCCGGCCAATCCCCATTCGCTTCCAAATCAATCTGTTCCCCCTCCTCCCAATTCACAATTCGATACGGACCAACCCCTAAACAGCTCTCAATTGGATTTAACTCACTTTCAAAACAAGCTTGACTAACCACAAAATAAGGGGGCGTGCTTAACAAATACAAAAAATGTGATGTCGGCTCTTGCAATCGAAACGAAACTTGTCTTTCATTCAACACCCGTACCGCATCCGCATCGGCAAACCCATCCCCATCATCATCTTTCAAAATCCCATTAACCACCAACACCCCTAAACCACGCGCCCGTTCAACTGAAAACTTAACATCTTCAGCCGTTAACGGCCGTCCATCCGGAAAAACCAACCCTTCCTGCAACGTAAATGTATACTCCAACTTATCTTCGCTCAAAGTAGTCAACTCTGCCGCCAACGCGGGTACAATCGCTTCTGTTTCCGCATCAACCGCAAATAATCCCCCGCTCGTATTATACAAAATCTCCCAATTAACCAAATCCGCCGTCGCCGTCGTATCTAAATCAATCTCATCCGCCACTATCCCCACCACCACCTGATCTTCAGGTGTTCCCACCAATGAATCACCCGCATCCAACGGGGCCACGGATACCAACCATTTCGTCACTGCCGCCTGCCGCGCCTCGGCCGTCGCCCCAATCGCCTCATTCAACTGTGCTAACAAAATATCATTATCATCCGCCACCGCCATCCCATACGCTTGATACGTAATCCACGCCTCACTCCCCTCTTGCTCACCCACAATCTTCAACTGCTGCCAATAATTCGCTGTATAATAACGCGCATCATCACTATCCACCACCGCTCCCCGAACCGCTCCATCAATCAACGCTTGTAACAACGCCGCCGTCGTCTCATAATAACGCAAATTAGCTTCACTTACTCCTAACTCCTCCTGCGCCGTCTTTTCACTCGCTGTCCCTTGCACCACCCCTAAAAGTTCCGTTGCCGGCCACATATTATACTGTACGATCTCCGTCTCGTTAGCCCGCACCACCATCACTTGCCCTAATTCCAAATAAGGCTCCGTATAGGCAATTCCCGCCACCGATTCTGCCGTCTCATCAATGGGCAACGCCGCCAACGCCATATCAAACTCTCCCCGCGCCACACTACTCAACATCCCTTCATAACTGGTAACCACTAACTCATAATCCCAATCCCAATAACCAGCCACCACCCCTAATACATCCACATCAAAGCCAGTCACCTCACCAAATGCATCCATCTCACTCATATTAAAATCAGCATAGGGGGGATTAGGCACATCAACCGCCACGGTCACAAAGCCTAGTTCGGCGTTGGTTGGCGTCATCGTTGGCGGAACGGCCGTTGCCGCCACCGAACTCGGCGTCACCACCACCGGCTGTGGCTCACCATCACGGCACGCCACCAAAACCCACCCCAACAACAAAAACATCACGATTTGTACATACTTACTTTGCTTTAACATGGCTGATCACCTCGTTATAATGATACTAATTGACCCAACCCCAATTCCCGCGCCCGTTGCACAACCATGGCCGCCGCCCGCGCATCTTGTATCGCTACCCCCACCGACTTAAAATACGTAATATCATCCCCCCCTAATCGCCCCTCAACCTCTCCATTCAAAACCGCTCCCAACTCCCCCACCACAAAATCTTTTTCTATCTCCCCCGCCTGCCACGGCCGAATCAAATCCCCCGCCTCCGCCCACGCCGCCTCCAAACTATCCACATACACCCGCCCCCCACGTAATCCCGTCACATCCACCTCTTGCATCTCCGCCGTATACGACCCCACCCCGTTAATGTGTGCCCCTAAAGCGACCTCATCCGCCGCAAAAACCGGTTCCGATGAGGTCGTGGCCGCACAAATAATCTCTGCCCCCGCCACCGCTTCACCCGCCGTCTCCGCGCTATATACGCGCTCCGTAATACCATTCCGCCCCGCCACCTCGGCCACAAACCGCTCCCGATTCACCTTACTCCGACTATAAACCCGCACCTCCTCAATCTCTCGCACTGCACAAATCGCCTCTAATTGCGTTCGCGCTTGCACCCCACTCCCTATAATCGCCGCCACCCGCGCCTCCCGCCGCGCTAACACATCCGTCGCCGCGCCACTCGCCGCCCCCGTCCGAATCGCCGTCAATACACTCCCCTCCAACAAAGCAACCGGCATCCCCGTGTCCGCTGCCACGACCAAGACCACACCCGCCACCACCGGCAAATTCTTCTGGCTGTTATCAGGAAAAACAGAAACAACTTTAACCGCTAAACTCTCATCCCCTTCCGCATAGGCTGGCATAAATAATGATACCCCCCGCTCCGTCGCCACTCGGCTCCGTAACGGCATTACCCCCTTGCCCGCTGACAAACGAGCAAACGCCTCTTTCATCCCCTTAATCGCGGCCGACATGGGCAATGCTTGCCTCACCTCGGCCGCTGTTAACGCTAATAACTCCATCGAGCTACACAGCTCACCATCTCTTACATCTCACCCAAATAAGCTTGCCGCATCATTGGGTTCTGACGCAAGTTCTCCGCCGTGTCCGCCATCACCACCCGCCCCGTCTGTAAAACATACCCATCATGCGCAATCGACAACGCCATATTCGCATTCTGCTCAACCACGAAAATAGCCGTCCCCTGCACTTTGTTAATCGTCTGGATAATATCAAACACGGTATCCACAAATATTGGGGCCAAACCCATCGACGGCTCATCCATCAACAACAACTTCGGCCGCGCCATTAACGCCCGTCCCATCGCCAACATCTGCTGCTCACCACCAGACAACGTCCCCCCATACTGCGTCAAACGCTCTTTCAATCGTGGAAACAGATCAAATATCCGCTCCATATCTTCTTGAATACCTAACTTATCGTTACGCATAAACGCGCCCATCTCCAAATTCTCCAACACCGTCATCCGCGCAAATATACGCCGATTTTCTGGCACCAAAGAGATACCACGCGCCACAATGTTTTTCGTCTGCTCGCCACCAATCCGCTCTCCCAAAAAGGAGACCGTCCCACTGGTTGGCTTCACCATCCCCAATATCGTCTTCAATGTGGTTGACTTACCGCTGGCATTTCCCCCCAGCAAACAAACAATACGTCCTTCACGAATCGTAATGTTCACATCCCGTAATACTTGAATCGCCCCATAATGGGTATTCACATCTTTCATTTCAAGGAGTACATTATCACTCATTAACCGCCTCCTTTATGTTGACGTCCCAGATACGCTTCAACTACATACTCATTAGTGGCTACCTCTTCATAATTACCTTCTGCAATTTTCTTGCCATAATCCATTGCCACCACCCGATCCGAGACCTCTTTAATCACTTTCATATCATGCTCAATGACCAAAATCGTATAACCCAACTCATCTCGTAACTGTTTAATCTGTTGCGTTACCTCCGCCGTTTCTCGTGGGTTCATCCCTGCCGTCGGCTCATCTAACATCAACAATTTCGGTTCCGTCGCCATCGCTCGCGCAATCTCTAACCGCCGCCGATTAGCATACGATAACGAAAAGGCGGGCTGATTAAGCCGATACCCCTGCAACCTTGTCCCAAAAAAGGCTAACTTTTCCATCGCTTTCCGTTTCGCCCGCTCCTGCTCTTCTCGATACGATTTTGTCTTAAACACCGCTCCGAAAAAACCACTTTGGGTACGGCAATGTTGCCCGATTAAAACATTTTCCAAAATCGTCATATTAAAAAATAGACGCACATTTTGGAATGTACGCGCAATCCCAATCGCCGTTACTTGATCGGGGCGCAAACCATTAATTCGCTCCCCCTCCAATAAAATCTCACCCTGATCCAGTGGATAGAAACCACTAATCAAGTTAAAAAAGGTCGTCTTACCCGCCCCATTCGGACCGATAATACTGACCACTTCCCCTTTATCAATATGGAAGTCCAAATGATCAATCGCATTCAGCCCCCCAAATGATTTGACTAAGCCTCTACATTCAAATAAATGCATCATATTTTCTCCCACTACTCAATGCTCTCGGCCGCAGCCGCTTCTTCAAATCCGGCCATCTTCAACCAAGCATCCTGATCTCGTGCCGTATCCTCAATATCATCCCCCTGATTCGGCGGCAACAACCCTTCCGGCCGCACCAACATCATTACCACCAGCAACAATCCATAAAACCACAGCTGATACTCAGCAAATTCCCGCAATAATTGGGGCAAACCAACCATCACCAATGCCCCTACAACCACCCCCATCAAATTACCACTACCACCAATAATCAATAAACTCAGCACCGTAATCGACACCAATGCCGTGAAACTATTGGGAAATACAGACCCTACTTTCGCCGCAAAAATTGCACCGCTTACCGCCGCAAAACTAGCCCCGATCATAAATGCTAAAATCTTATAATTGACGATATTAATCCCCATCGCCTCGGCCACCGTCTCATCCTCCCGCATCGCATTCCACGCCCGCCCCACCCGCGAATATTGTAACCGATACGAGATAAAATAAGTGATAGCACAACCCGCCAAAACTAAATAATACAAACTCTGCGGATCATCAAACTCAAACGTCCCAATGCTCGCTTTTGGAATCCGTAAAATACCTTGCGCCGCCCCTAAAACCTCCCGAAAATCATCCGCCCCTAAGATAAACCGAACTATCTGACCATAACCCAATGTCACAATCGCCAAATAATCCCCCCGCATCCGCAACACCGGTACCGCCATGATAATCCCAAAAATAATATTGACCACAATCGTAATCGGCAACGCGGCCCAAAAAGAAAGCTCCAACGCCAACGATGAACTTGGTGACGTCAACAGCGCCATCGAATACGCCCCTATCGCATAAAAAGCGACAAACCCAATATCAAGCAAACCTGTAAACCCGATTTCAATATTCAGCCCCAATCCCATAATGATATACAATCCCACCAACACTAAAATCTCGCTGGGGAAGCGGCCCACAATCCACGGCAACGCCAACAACAACACCCCTAGCCCGATGCGCCAGAACTGTTGTAACTGTTTCCGCTGTTTAATATCTAACTCTTCCTTAAAATCATTGTACCGCTTATGTCGCATTCTACGGCTGAAGACCCACCCGATAACGAGAATAGAGACAACGGCCGTTCCCTCCCACGTCATCCCGTTCGACGAAAACAACGTGTTCCGAATCGTCCGCAACGTCGCCCGCCCTTGCCGATCCAACGCATTGCGAAACAAATCTTGCAACAACCCAATCAATAGGATTAAACTAATGCTCCACACATACGGATCTCGCTTCTCTGGTGGAATCGTATACAAAAAGCTCCCCATCATTCCCCCCACCAAACCTAAAACCAACAAAATCGGTATACCCAACCCCAACCCTTGTCCAAACGTCAATACATTAACCAGCTCCTCCGTCGCGTTAACGAAGATACTACTCATATCAATCGCCGTCACCAACCACGCCAAAAACGCTAACCCACCCCCCATCACCAATCCCGAAATCCCCCCCG
>DATHYN010000276.1:0-12132 GCA_035459145.1 Anaerolineae bacterium
TACGGCCCCCACGGCGGATTCAAGAAAAATTGGGTAAACGCCTGCTGGGTCCCAAAGAAGTTACTCACCCGTATCCACCCTTCAAACGTTGGACTACCCAAATCAAGCTGCGCCGTAAACGTCATTCCATCATTACTTGTCATCATCATGATCGGCGATGTCACCGGCACTGTCGCCCCCGGCTCACCATAAGCGGGATAAAGCTGAACCCGCAACTGCCCCGTCGCCGTCGGTACCGTCACCGTCACCGCCAACGTCTGCGTTGTCACCATATCAGCCCGAATATTCGGTTGCCAATCAGCCACATCATTCACAAACAAAGAACGATCTTCAGCCGTTAAATCACTCAAACAACCGACGGCCGTCGTCCCCGCAACCGGATCATAACGCCCTACAACACACAATGTGTCCCCTTCACGCGCCCCCCGCACCTTAATCCGATCCCCACCACCCGTTGTCCCCCCCAATGGCAACAACCGATCATCTTCACGCCCACTCGTCCCCTGTGTCTGCAACAAATACCCTTGCCCCCCAGCTAACCGGCGCAAAGCACCGCTAACCCCATCCCGAATATCAATATTCACCGGTGGCAATACCGCCGATGTTCCTTCCCCTTCAATAATAATATTCGTTACCGCCAACGGATAGTAAACTGGCCCCGAATTCGTACTGGTCGGAATGCGCAGCGCCCCATAAAAATGGGTCACCGTCTCCCAATCAGACCGCTCTGTCGTCTGCGCCGCAATCGTTTGCGCACAAGATGGCTCATTGGCCCAAGCCTCAGGCGTCAAAAATTCACTATACCCTTCATCGTACGTATTCGTCATAAAACTGCCGGCACAATCAACCGGTATCGGTAACCCATTATCACCAATCCCTAAATAGTTATCGGGCAAGAATAGTAAATAATGAGCCAGTTCATGGGCCAACGCTCGTTGCCAATCCGGCGTCAATTCGGCCAAATTTTGCCCAAATGGGTCCCAATTCGGCCCTAAGCGAACCTGTCCTGGCCCATACGCCGCCGAAATCGTTAATGTTGGACTAATCACATCATCAACGAGACCATCAACCAAGCCCCCCATCGTCGCCCTCGGCCGAATCCCATTCTGCGCATACATCACCACATCCGCCCCCAACCACTCATCACGCTCCATCCGCACCCGCACATCCCCCAACCCAATCTGCCCATCACTCACATCATACAACACCAACGCCGCCCGCTCTAACGCCACCTCTAAATCTTCTAAGAAATTGCCATCATTACGCGCATCCCACTCTAAGGTCATGTCGAGGTTGAAGAGTAACAACGGCCGTTTCTCATGCACATACAACGTCTGCACCCCAAACTGATCAAACGTAAACATATCCAAACCGGTCTCATTCGGCGTCGCACTGCTGTAATACAACACATACCGCCCCGTATCCGTAATCGGCAACAACGCCACCAATTGCCCCCCACTATCCAACCGGCCACTCCCCCTCAAATACCCATCCGCATCCGTTACATACGCCGTCCCGCCACTATTCATCAGCGGTGTCGCCCCCTCTAATTGCCCCTCCAGCAACCGATACACAACCGCCCCAGCCACCGGTACCGCCGACCCCACCGTCCCACTCATCACCCGAATCTGCGTACCACGCACACGGAACGGAGCTGATGTCGCCACCGCCGCTGGCCGTTGGTACCTTTCCGGGACCTGATTAATCAACTCATAACTCCCCGCCGTCCCTGTGTCCGCCGTCGCCCCACGTGCCTCTAACTGGAAGACAACGTTATGCGACTGTCCAAAAAAGCCGCTCGCAAATGTATCCCACACATACTCTCCCCGATAAAACCAGCCAGGGGTCCATTGTGGCGCTCGGCCTACCACCCCACCACCCAACAGTTCACTATGATCAACCCCTTGCCCCGATGCATCCCCCATCGTCGTTCCACTCCCTTCATCCAGCGGCCAATGGGCCACTAACCCCTCTCGGCCTAACAAAAACTCACCATACCAACTGGCTCGGATTTCGGCCGAGGTCAACGGCCAATTCCAAACCTGTATCTCATCAATATATCCCCGATAAGGTGCCGAACTGCCCGTTCCCCAATCACCCCCATGCGTCTGCGTCGCCCCACCAATATCACCAATCCCGCCCACATCTGTGTGCGATGGCAACGAAGCCCCATCCACTGACCCCACCAATTCACCATCAACATAAACACGCAACCCATCTGATACCACCGTCCCCGCCGTCGCCGATAACACCACCGCCACATGATGCCACTCATTCCCCGTCACCGTCTGACTCAAATACGCCCCCGTCCAACCATTCGTCTCGGCCCACGCCCCAGCATACACCGCCTCATCTTGAACATAAATATTCAACCCGTTAACAACACCCCCTTCCTCAAACAGAATCTGCGGCGTTGTTGTCACCCCCATCTTCGTTGGCTTAAACCACATCATCACCGTCCGCGTCGGATGCTCCCCGATATTAATATCTCCGCTACTACTCACCGGTACATAATCATCAATCCCATCAAAATATAACCCACTAGCCATAGAAATATTTTGCGTCAAACTCCCTGTGGCCGCGACCGCCTCTTCCCACGCTCCGCCCCCATTAAACGAATATTGCCCCACCAACTCCACCACCGAATCCTCTTCCGCTTCAAATAAAATGTACGGAACCGAAATCACTTGAGTGCTAAACAATGGCAATGGTCCACCAATCTCCCCAGCCACCACCGGTTTAGTTACGGGTCGGCCCACAACCAACGCCGCTGGCTTGTTGGGCAAACCAAACTGATCATGGCCCTGATTAAACCAAACCTGATCCGGCTCATCTTCCGCCAGATTATTATCTAATTGCAAAAAGATAGCATCCAAATCCCCATCGCTATCCACATCCCCTAATAACGCATCAGAACTGTTTTCGGCATCAAGTGCCATGACCACCCGATTAAAATAGCCATTCCCATCATTAAGCCACAAGCTATTATCAGCTGAATCATTGGCTACCACCGCATCTAAATCCCCATCCCCATCAATATCTCCCAAACTAGTCCGTTTACTCAACGCCGCCCCCAACGACTGTTCACTATCTACCAAGACACCATCCCCCACATTCCACCACACGCGACTCCCAATCGTTAAGAAATTGACAAACGCATCCAAATCCCCATCCCCATCCAAATCCCCTAAGCTAATATGATCTCCCCCTAAACGATGGGGCACATCAGTAAAACTACCACTCCCATCATTTAACCACACCAACTCTCCCGTCACAATATCAATATCATTATCATTATCCATATCCCCCAAAGCAATCGCCCGGCTTGGATCACCTAATTCGTACCCAAAAACCATCGTGCCTGTTCCATTATTAAACCAGACAGTATGCCGATCACCATCACCATCCTCCCCTAAAACCATATCTAAATCCGCATCCCCATCTAAATCTGCTAACTCCACATAAAGGCCACCTGTCGCCAAATTTTGATGAACCATAGGATAATACCCATCCCCATCGTTCAGCCAAATATAACCACTAATTGGCCCCACAACTACTAAATCCAAATCCAAATCCCCATCGATATCCCCTAAAGCGATATCATTCATAGCCTTTGTCACAGGCAACTCTTGTGACAGCGTAAACCCACCCTCCCCATCATTTTTCCATACCTGTTGATTCGCCGCAAACGTGCGTAACGGTGTCTTCGACACCACCAAATCCAAATCCCCATCCCCATCTATATCCCCTAAACGGCCACCCGTTGTACCATCTAATGTTGCCACAGGATTTAGCAATCGTTGCCCTGAATCAACAAAGTTAACATTGTGCTGATTCAACCATATCCGTGTTCCATTGGCACCAGCCAAGACCGTATCAATATCCCCATCATGATCAAAATCAGCCAAAGCTAACTCAGCCCGACCCAAACCAGATAAAGCTTGGTTGCTAATCGTGAAAACATTATTATCCATCACAAAAACATTGGTTGCGCCATACTCATTCGCCACCATAAAATCTAAATCACCATCATTGTCTAAATCACCAAAAACACCCCATCGCCCATTATTAAGATTAGGCACAGAATAAAGCTGACTAAATGTACCCGTCCCATCATTTTCACGAACGCTTATACTCCCCCCTTGAACTTCAATTAAATCAAAATCCCCATCCCCATCTATATCCCCTAAATCACCACCATACACACTGCCAGTAGTATATGACTGCTCTACAAACACACCACTTCCATTATTGATGAGTACCAACTGACTAGATGATGAACCTGATTTACCTAACCAACCATCTAAATCTCTATCACCATCTAAGTCGGCCAAAACAACCACACGATAACCGTTACTGCTAGTCGACCAACCTAATGTAAAACCACCACTCCCATCATTTAACCACAACTCCGCTGGCTGAACATTATTAGCCGTAAACAAATCTAAATCTCCATCTCCATCCACATCGCCCAACGTCACATCATTAGTCCATAATCCATCTTTCAAATCTTGGATCATTGTAAACTCACCCCTGCCATTATTGCGCCAAATCAAATTATCGTAACTCGGCCCACCCATCCCCTGCACCAAATCCAAATCCCCATCCCCATCGATATCCCCTAAAGCTAACGCTTGAACACCAGTCCCCCCTGCAATTAATATCTGTTCCTGAAGCACCATAACACCCCCTTCATTTAACCACACCCGCCCCCCACGATCAGCTGGCCCCGTCACAATATCTGGCCATCCATCCCCATTCAAATCACCAACAGCGACCGCTTCGTTATCGAACGTGTTTAACGTCTGCCCTGGGGCAAAAGTTGGCCCCGCCACCGACGACATAACCACACCCGTTTGCTTCTCCACAACCAACTTCCCCCACTCGGCCACAAACGCCTCACTCACCGCTACCGGCCACAACGACCACCCCACAACAACCCCTAACCAGATAGCCCCTACCACTGAAACCAAAATATAAACCCAATGACGATGATTTTTCGCTTCCATAACTTTGCACCTCGCACTAACTTAAAGGCAAAGCAGTTGTTTTATAGGGTCAATTTGGGCAACATTGTAACCAACTACGCCACCTCTACTATTTATTATCGTTACTTCTAGCCTAATTATAACATGCTCAGCCTAATTATTCTTCACTTTATCAATAAAGCCATCTCTAACTTGCGCAAATACTCAATTTTTCGCTTCTCATAAAAATCTTCCCCCTCACCCCGCCTAAAAAACCATAAACAATCAACCAAAACAGATAACTGATGCACATCTAATAAATAACGACGCTCTTCCACCATTAATTCCCGCCCCTGGGAATACCGCTCGACAACCGCTTTCGCTATCTCTACATCCATCTCCTCCGACCAATGAGGCCACGCCATTAATTCGATTAAACAGACCAAATCAAACAACAAATATCCCTGATTAGCATCATCAAAATCTAATAATGCGACCAACTCATCTCCCTGCCACAACCAATTAGATGGATCCAAATCTGCATGACACACCCCCCACATCACATCCCCCTCGGCCACCCGCCACACTTTCTCCCCACCCCCAAAATCTAACTCCGGCAATCCCAACCCCGCCACCACTTCCTCCATCCATGCCACCTTCGCCCACCCCGCCGCCGTCCCCCATGCCGCCGCCCGTTCCCGTCCCAACCGCAAACAAAATTCCGGCCCATAATTCCACCGTGCCTTCCAATTCGGCACCACATATCCCGCCGTCAACCGATGCAACCACGCTATCGTATCAATCATCACCCCCTTCTGCTTAGCCGACAAAACAGCCACATACTCCCCCTCCACCCATGGAAATAACATCGTCGGCCGCCCCCACCACTCCCCAATATACCCTCCATCCACTCTCGACACCGGTGGCACACACGGAAACCCTGCCCCCGCCAAATATAACAACAAATCCCGCTCAAAGGCTACATACGCCCTATCCCGATTCTCATAACAACGCCACACAAACCGCCCCTCACTCGTCTCAATCCGATAATTCGTCTGTACCGTCCCCGCCGCAATCTCCTCGGCCACCACCATCTCCCCCACCCCATACCCATCTAAAATACCTCCCCACTCCCTATCATCAATCTGTCTCTTAGCTACCACTTGCTTACCTCAATTATCAGGGCTGTCATTCCTGCGCCGGCAGGAATCCACGCCTAAAAACACCTCCATTCCGGCTTCGTTCTCCCCAAATTCTATCCTCAGTCATCACTAAATTCAACCATCTTCTCAGCCGGTCACCCTATCATAATTCAATCCCCAAACATCTCCAAACTGCTCTTGACAAATACATTTCTATCCTTTATAATTCGTTTCATCGTAAAAATACGATAAAGGAACAGGAAAATGATACCACTAACCACAATCCCCGAACAATGTTGTACCCTCGACATTGACGGGGCCGAACAAAAAAAATTACTCGCCATGCTCAAAGCCATCAGTAACAACACCCGCTTTGAAATCCTCAAGTTTCTCGTCACCCACCCCGGTTGCATCACCGGCGATATCGTCGACTACCTCCCCATCGCCCAAGCCACCGTCTCCCAACACCTCAAAGTCCTCCGCCACGCCGGCTGGATTTGCGGCACCGTCTCCGGCACCGCCACCAACTACTGTCTCGATGACGCCAATATCGCTTGGTTCAAAAGCAAGGTCGGTCAAATCTTTTAACAACACGACCCTTCGCCCAACGTCATTTCGAGCAGAATTTTGCCCGTCTTCCTTTCCGCAACACCTATCAACCGTAAAAGGGCAAAATGGCGTCGAGAAATCTGCCCTAACCATACCCCAGCCAACTTTACATCGGCTTAATAAACTATCGAACTAAGCCTACTTTAACCATATTGCCAACCAATTAGGAAAGCGATCAAACTGTTTGATCGTTTTCCTGACTGGTTACCAAACAACCTGTCACCTATTTCTATTTTTTTACCTATCTATATCGTAAAAATACGATAAAAGGAGTTTCTCATGACTGATTTAAACACCCTCTATACATCCTGCTGCCCTGAATGTGGTTGTGGCGCTGATTGCGGCTGTGGTTCCGACTGCTGTGGCAGCTCTTGTTGCTAATTACTGCCGATTAATCAACCTAGAAACGATATCAGCCCGACAGTCTATCAACACAGTAGCTGATATCGTTTCCATTCTTTTTCTCTGGAGATACACATCATGACCGCAAACGCAACCTTCATTCTAACCTTCATCGGCGACCACCTACTCGCTATTTGGCCTTATTTGCTTTTGTCAATTCCTTTAGCCGTTATCATTAATCTATCTGGAGCCAGCAAATATTTAAAACATGCTTTTAACCAACGGCCGTTACTCGCCATCCTCCTCGCCACCACCCTCGGCGCCTTCAGCCCCTTCTGCTCCTGTACCGTCATCCCCCTCATCGCCACCCTCCTCCTCAGTGGCGTCCCTCTCGCCCCCGTCGTCTCTTTCTGGATCGCCTCCCCCTCGATGGACCCCGAAATCTTCCTCCTCACCGTCGCTCTCCTCGGCTGGCCCCTCGCCCTCGCCCGCCTCATTAGTACCCTGCTCATCAGCCTCGGCGCTGGCTACCTCACCCATTGGCTCTGGCACCGTGGTTGGCTCGGCACCAACATCCTCCGTCCCGCCATCACGGCCGCCAATACCCCCACCGCGCCAACCATTACGCTAAACACCATGATTGCGGCCGCCCGCCGCTTCCTCTCCCCCTCCCCTACACCTACACCGGTCACCATGGCTACCACCAACAGCTATACCCCATCTCCCTCAGCTATCCCCCTCGCCGTCACCACCGCCCCACCCCGCACCTCCCCAGCACCCGCCAACATCTCTCTCGCCGTCACCACCATGCCCATCCACACGCTCACCACTGACTCATCATCAACCTGCTGCACCCCTACCAAACCGGCATCTACCACCACCTGCTCCGACACCGCCTGCGCCACCACCGCCACCACAACAAGCTGCTGCTCTACCTCAACCAATGCCCCGCCCCCCTCCCTCCGAACCAAAATCCTCACCGAAACCTGGGCCGCCACCAAACTTATCGTCAAATTAATGACCCTTGCCTTCCTCCTCGAAGCCCTTATCTTACTTTTCGTCCCCCAAGAATGGATCATCTCCCTCCTCGGCACCCAAAACCCCCTCGCCATCCCCGCCGCCACCCTCCTCGGCATTCCTATCTACACCAGCAATCTCACCGCCCTCCCTCTCATCAGCGGTCTTCTCAACCAAGGCATGTCCCCCGCCGCTGCTCTCGCCTTTCTCATCGCTGGCCCCACCACCACCCTCCCCGCTATGTCTGCCGTCTGGCTCCTCGTCCGTCCCCGCATCTTCGCCCTTTACATCGCTATCGCCCTCTTTGGCTCACTCAGCGCCGCCTTCATCTACCAACTCATCATCTAAACAAAAAAGGGGCACCCCATCGGGTGCCCCTCAACAGCACAACTTCTCCCCTAATCCCACTAATCTACGTACCGTCCCCCCTTCAATTTCTCTTGCAACGCCTCTAACCCTTCCCAATCACCTTTCGCCGCCAACGCCGCTTGATCCGGCCAAGAGGCTGGGTCCGCTAACCGCTTCGCCCCCGATGACGCTAAAAACTCACTAATCTTCTCCGGTTTCAACGCCGCTAACTGCGCAAAGGTCATCACCCCATTTTCATTTAACAAACTAGCAAATTTCGGCCCAATCCCTTCAATACGGCGCAAATCATCTGGCTCGGCCGGAACTTCCGGCTCTGGTTCCGGCTCCACCTCTGGCCCTGGTTCTGGCTCCACCACTACCACCTCTTCCTGTTCCGATGATGCCGTTTCCCCCTCACCCTCATCCGCTTTCGCCCCCCCTTTCTCCGCCGCCGCCAACGCCTCCTCCAGCTCTTTAACCCGCGCCTCAGTCGCCTCCAAATCCGTTGCCTGCTGCAACACTTTCTTGTCTAATGCCTTTTTCTCTTCGGCCAACGCCTCTGTTGTCGCTTTTAACTGACTATTTTCCGTATGCAACTGCACCCGTGCCGCTTCTAAACGCTCACTTTTTGCCTCGGCCGCCAATAACTTATGCTCTAGCCCCGCTCGGCTCTCACTTCCCTCATCTTCCTCCCGAAACAACAAATAAAGGACAATTAACACAATTAAGAACAACAGATAATTCATCTCATTTCACCTCAATATAACCTGTGAGCGCTACGGCAACAATAATTATTAAACAAACCCTACTATTAAATAGCCCCTGCTATTAATAGCCCCTCCCCTCCCCACAAAACCTGCTATTATTCTACTAGTTTTCCCCCAATATCGCCAAAATTAATCAAGTAACCGCAAAAACCGCGCCACCAGCTCATTCGCCTCGTAACTATCCGTAAACCGTGACCGCGTCGCTTCAATCTCCTCCCGACTCATCATCGCCGCATACCCTTTGATATACCGATCAAACCGCGCCAAATTTGTCTCTTTCGTCAACTCTGGATGAAATTGCGTTCCCCAAATCGGTTTCCCCACTACCCGCAAGGCTTGAAACGGCGCCCGCTCACTACTCGCCAAATGGATCGTTCCTTCCGGTAATACCAATGCCCGATCTTTTCGCCCTAACTGTCCTGTAAATTTCTTGGGCAAATAACCAAATAACTCATCCTCGGCCCCCTCATCCGTTAACGTCAAATCAAACGTCCCCACTTCTACCCCTTCCGGATCATGAATAATTTCACTCCCTAACGCATGGGCCAATAACTGAAAGCCAAAACATGATGCAAATGTCGGCTGCCCCACCGCCACCAGTTCCCGTAACCGCTCACTAACCAAATCTAATGTCGGTAAATTACGTTTCGATACATAATAATCCCCGCTACCACCCACTAATAACGCATCATACGCCTGCACCTCGGCCAACGTCGGCACCATCGTCAACATATCCACCGTCGTCACCTGCTCCACATTAATCCCCGCCACCTCAGCAAACGATTCCCGCTCCTCTTCCCGTGTTGGATCTCCCTCAACCCGCGCTTGCCACAACATCACTTTAATATCACGCATCTCTTTTCTCCTCTTCTATTATATATCTGCTAAAATCTCGTCTAAACTGTCAGCCAAACGGCTAACATCTGGCCCCAACCGCCACCGATAACCAGCTACCCCTTCACTTAATCGTCGCAATGCCAACAAATGGGCTGGCAAAATCGCCTCATCCCACTGTTCTAAACTATGTGGCAACAACTGCGCCAAACTCTCCCTCGGCCTTAACCGCTCCCCTTCATGCCCCCCTTCCCCCTTAATCTCCGGCCACAAAATCGCTCGCAACATCGTTGCTTCCCCCCAGCCATCAGCCCGCAACCGAGCCACATCAACACTAACCTTATCCGCCCGGTCCCGCCACATCCGCTCACTATCAACCACCCCCCAACCCGCTCGCCGCCAACTCGCCGGCGAGGCACTCAGCCAGCCGGGAAACGGATATACCATCCCCGCCGCCGCCACCAACGGCGTATCATTGGCCAACAGTTGCCAGCCCGCCTTCAATAGCGCCAATCCCGTCGTCGTCTTCCCCGCCCCTTGCGCCCCTACCAACAAAACCGCCCCCTTATCCCGATGAGTCGCCGCCAACGCATGGACCATATACCGACCCCGCCGCCGCAAATGCGGCGCCAACCCAATCGCCAACAAATCTTCAAAAACACCATAATCTTCCCCCACCATCGCCACCATCTTCGCTTCCGTTCGCCCCCGCTTCAAATCCAGCCGCAACTGCCCATACCGCCGCGCCTGCAAAATTACCTCATCTTTCCCCACATAATACGCCATCCCCGTCCCGCCACCATAATCCGGCTCCCCCAACGGCGCCGCCGGCACCGCCCCCACAACCTCTATCTCATAAACAATGTCCACCGCCCCATCTTCCCCACTAGCCATACTAGCAAACAAAGCCCGCCATAAATCAGCCAGTTTGCCATCCGCTATTCGCCCTTCAATTACAATCCCGTTAAAATCCCAAATCATAGCCAGATGCTACCCCGATTCCCCCCAGAATGCAACCCCAGCCCGCCCCCGATCTTCCAAAATCCCAAACCATTCCTGACTAAACAATCCAAAAAATCACCGTCACAAATAACCTTATTCACAAATAACCCAAACAACCGAAAACTTACCCCTAAATCAACAAAAAAATCCCCAAAATCCCCAAAATCCGCGTTCTAAACCACCAAACCTTACCCCTACACACAAAATTACAACAGCAAATTCCAAATCACTTTGTTTACACAATCGTCCCCTCCCCCACCATCTTCACCAACCATATCCTCATTCCCTTCAATGAAGACGCCGCCGCTTTGGCCAACTTCTCGAAACAGATCCGACCCTCCAAAAGTTAGCCGTCGAATACGGACTCCGGACCAATGATCGCGCCCATTTTCAACAGTTTGCCAATCAAAATCAAATCCAACTCCCTGATAACATCGAACTTCCCTTTCCGAGCCGCGTTGATGTCATCGACCAACTCCTCTTCGCCTATCTGGATGAGCAACGAGCCCCTACCCACGCCTTCTTCGTCCTCGATGTCAGCGGCTCGATGCGTGGTGAAGGCATGCAACAACTACAAGATGCTATGACCAATCTAACCGGTATCGATAATAGTTTGACCGGTCGCTTTTCTCGCTTCCGTAGCCGTGAAAAAATCACCATCATCACCTTCAACCATGAGGTTCAAGCCATTACCACCTTTGAAATTGGTGACCCTAGCACGCAAAGTGCTGATATGGCCGCTGTACGTGATTACGTCAACAATCTACAAGCGGGCGGCGAGACCGCCATCTACACCGCCCTCACCGAAGCCTACACCCTCGCCGCTGACGCCTTTGCCACCGATCCCGATCGGTACTACTCCGTCGTTCTCATGAGCGATGGTCGCAATACCGCTGGTGTGCATCAAGCTCAATTTAATCAGTTTTATCAATCACTACGCGAAGGCCCTCAGCAAATCCGAACATTCAGCATCCTTTTCGGTAATGCGGAAGAGGACGACATGCAAGCCATCGCCACCACCACCCGCGGCCGCATGTTCGACGGCCGCTCCACCACCCTCAGCACTATCTTCAAAGAGATCCGCGGCTACCAATAAGCCCCCCC
>DATHYN010000277.1:0-76166 GCA_035459145.1 Anaerolineae bacterium
ACACCACCCCCACCGATAAAACCCAAGCCACCCAAGCCATCCACCTCGCCTACCACCTCGCCGGCCACCCCCCACCAGCCCAAATCATCTGGCAACCCAATCCCGTCGCCGCCCTCATCTGGCTCGTCAACCACACATTATCCCCACCCACCCCCTTCCTCACCGACACCATCGCCACTACCCCCCTCCTCACCACCCACCAAAATCTCACCACCCTCCTCCCCGACGCCCTCCACCAACAGATCCAACAAGCCCTCACCCTCCGCCTCCACATCTTCCCCGCCCGCCCCAACAGCCCCCTCGGCCTCATCCACCACCGCCTCGCCCACGACGCCTCAACCCACTTCTACTACAAACACAAACCAACCATCCACCAACTCCTTAACGCCGGCCTCCACGGCCACCTCAACCCCCAAACACTCCCCCTCCTCGATTACTGCCACCACACCCTCAACCTCCCCCTAGCCCCCCCCATCACCCCCCTCATCCAAACCACCCACCACCTCGGCTGGTGGTGGCCCACCCCCCACTACTGCCTCGCCACCCCTCGCCCCACCACCCTCGCCCTCGACGACCAAGGCCGCCTCCACAACCGCCACGGTCCCGCCCTCGCCTACGACGGCTGGGCTTTCTGTGCTTGGCACGGCGCCGCCATCCCCGATTGGTACATTCTCCAGCCCGATAAAATCACCACCAACACCATCAATCACACCCACAACACCGAAATCCGCCGCCTCCTCCTCGACCAATACGGCCTTCACCGCTACCTCCAAGACACCCACGCCAAACTCATCCACCAAGACCAATACGGCCAACTCTACCGCCAAATCCGCCACAGCCGCGACATCTTCCACCTCCTCCTCGTCACCAACAGTACCCCCGAACCAGACGGCACCCACAAACAATACCTCCTCCGCGTCCCCCCCACCATCACCACCGCCCACGCCGCCGTCGCCTGGACCGCCGGCCTCCCCCCCGACCAATACCACATCCACGCCGAAAGTTAAACAAAATCCATCTCTTTTACCAACTTTTCTAACTCAAACAATTCAACACAACTCACCGCATCATCTATGTACCCACACCCTTTACCCAATCAACCACCTCCCCACCAAACACCCCTCCTCACCCCACCAACAACAAAAAATCCCCCCAATCCCCAAAATCCGCGTCAAAATCCACCAAACCTACTCAAACCACCCTGCCTCAAACAAAACACCTCTCCTGTGACCCACATCACATCCTCCCCTCCACTTTTCCTCTATAATAAAAATATGACACACTTAAAATTAACCCCCAAACAAAAAGCCCAACTCCACCTCTGGCATGATAAATGGCACCACATCACCACCAATACCTCCCCCACCGATAAAACCGAAGCCACCCAAGCCATCCACCTCGCCTACCGCCTCGCTGGCCACCCACCCCCTCGGCAAATCATCTGGCAACCCCACCCCGTCGCCGCCATCACCTGGCTCGTCAACCAATACCCCCCCTACCACGCCACCCCCCAACGCCCTACCCCTAAACGCCCCAAACTCCGCCCCAACGACCTCCGCCACGGCCCCCTCCTCAACCTCCTCATCGGCGGCCTCTTCGTCATCAAAACCATCCAACACGACCTCGAACAAGCCGCCCAACTCCCCCTCGATACCAACCACCTCCGCCATAAAAACCGCCCCCACTTCCTCACTAAATCCATCCACACCCAACAACTCACCACCGCCAAACAAGCCATCACCACCCAAATCCCTAACGACCTCCTCCTCCACATGCAACAAATCCTCACCCTCAACCTCCACATCTTCCCCAACCCACCCCACAACACAAACAGCCTCCTCTACCGCCACTTCAACCGCTCGGCCGCCAACGCCTTCAACAACAACCGCAACCTCGACGTCAGCCACACCATGAAAGCCGCCATCTACGGCCACCTCGCCCCCCAACAACTCCCCCTCTTCGACTTCTGCCACCACATCCTCAACCTCCCCTCAGCCCGCCCCGCCGCCGGCCTCATCCAAACCGCCCACCACCTCGGCTGGTGGTGGCCCACCCCCCACTACTGCCTCGCCACCCCTCGCCCCACCACCCTCACCCTCGACGACCAAGGCCGCCTCCACAACCCCCACGGCCCCGCCCTCGCCTACCACGATTACGCCGTCTACGCCTGGCAAGGCATCGAAATACCCTCTTGGTACGTCACCCAACCCGATAAAATCACAACCAACACCATCGACCAAACCAATAACACCGAAATCCGCCGCATGCTCCTCGAACGCTACGGCCCCGCCCGCTACCTCAAAAACACCCATGCCCAACTCATCCACCAAGACCAATACGGCCAACTCTACCGCCAACCCCGTCGCGGCGCCCCCGCCCAACACCTCCTCCTCGTCACCAACAGCACCCCCGAACCAGATGGCACCCACAAACAATACCTCCTCCGCGTTCCCCCCACCATCCACACCGCCCATGGTGCCGTCGCCTGGACCGCTGGCCTCTCCCCCCACCAATACAAACTTCATGCGGAAAGCTAATCGTGCCTCTGAATACCCTCACCCTCGACCAACAATTTATGCTCCCCGCTTGGCGCGACAAATGGCGCCAAATCGCCACCAACACCACCCCCACCAACCATGCCCTCGCCGAAAAAGGGGTCCGCCTCGCCTACAAGCAAGCTAACCTCCCCCCACCCACCCGCATCATCTGGCAATCCGACCCCTCGGCCGCCGCCCAATGGCTCTTCCACAACTACCCCCACTACCAACTTATCCACCACACCGTCCGCCTCAAATTCAACCAAGAACGCATCGACAAAGCCCATACCTACCAACGTCTTTGGCACCAATTCACCCACTTCCTCCACCAACGCCACTACCAACTCACCCAAACCCGCTACCGCCGCCAATTCCCGCGCCTCATCGATGGCCATCACCCCTGGCTCAACAAAAGAGTCGGCTATGCCATCCTATCTCAATGCAACCAAGCCCTACGCCAAGCCATCACCCCCGACCTCTGGACAGAAATCGTCGACGCCCTCACCATCCCCGACCTCCTCACCACCAATAACCCTCGCCACAACCCCCGCCTCCACCTCCACAGCAATCTCCAACTCAACCCTTTTTACCAAACCGTTTTTTGGGGCGCTATCAACCGTGCCACCAACCCCAAACGTGACCTCGAAAAATCACGTAACATCAGCCTCATCCTCGGCCGAGCCATCTACGGCTTCCACGACGCCTTCCGCCTCATCGCCCAAGACTACTGCCACCACATCCTCAACCTCCCCCAAGCCCAACCTTCCACTGGCCTCCGCCTCGTCGCTGAACACGCCGGCTGGTGGTGGCCCACCCCCGACTTCTGCCTCCTCACCCCTCGGCCAACCACCTTCAAACTAGATGACAACCAACGCTTCCACGCCGCAGACGGCCCCGCCCTCGCCTACGACAACGGCTGGCAACTCTACGCTTGGCGCGATATCCAAATCCCATCTTGGTACATCACCCATCCTGAAAAAATCACCACCCGCCTCATCGAACGTACCGCTAATATCGAAATCCGCCGCCTCCTCATCGAACGCTACAATCCCGCGCGCTACCTCCGCCACACCAAAGCCCAACTCATCCACCACGACCAATACGGCCAACTCTACCGCCAAGACATCCCCGCTGAGGCCGAGCCCCGCCTATTCATCCTCGTCACCAACACCACCCCCGAACCCGATGGCACCCACAAAAAATATATGCTCCGCGTCCCCCCCCACATCACCACCGCCCACGCCGCCGTTGCCTGGACAGCTGGCCTCTCCCCCCACCACTACACCCTCCACGCCGAAAGCTAACCACCCTTCCCCTGTCATTCCCGCGCAGATGCTGTCCGTTTTTCTTATGTCAACAACCATTTACAGCCCGATCAGGGCTGTCATCCTCGCGAAAGCGGGGATCCACTTACAACCCCACCCCATACCAAACATCCCTCATACAAAACACCCCTCCTCTCCTCGCCAACTAAAAGAAATCCGTCCAATCCCCAAAATCCGCGTTAAATCCCACCAAACCTACTCAAACCATCCCCCAACTCATTCCAAACTTCTTTTCTTTACTCACACTTTCTCCTATAATTATTTACACTTACGCTACAATCCTTAACAACTTGCTTTTCTACAACCCGTTCAGTACTGTCATCCCTGCGCAGGCAGGGATCCACTCCTAACATCACCCCCATCTCGGCTTTGTTCTCCGCAAATCATATCCTACTCACTACTCTACACAACTTCCCCAACATTATCTACCTAACCTGAATTTCAACTATCCATCCCCCCCTCCAAACGTCATTTCGAGCGAAATCTTGCCCGTCTCACCCCACTTCAAACCACCCACCTTAAACAGGGCAAAATGAAGTCGAGAAATCTGCCCTAATGACACCTTAGCCAACTTCTTACACCGGCTTAATCAATTACCAAACTCAAGTACGGCATATTTTCCAAACCAAATATCAAAATTGTTTGATTTTCACAAATATTCAACTCAACTCAACAAGGAGTCTCCCCCATGAACTACCGCAACCTCGGCCGCACCGGCCTCCGCGTCTCCCAAATCTGCCTCGGCATGATGAGCTACGGCACCCCCACCTGGCGCCCCTGGGTCCTCGACGAAGACGCCAGCCGCCCCTTCGTTAAACGCGCCCTCGACCTCGGCATCAACTTCTTCGACACCGCCGATATGTACTCCCTCGGCGTCAGCGAACAAGTCACCGGCCGCCTCCTCAACGACCTCGTCCGCCGCCAAGACGTCGTCATCGCCACCAAACTCTACTTCCCCCTCACCGATGACCCCAACAACCGCGGCCTCTCTCGCAAACATATCATGGACGCCATCGACGCCTCCCTCCAACGCCTTAACACCGATTACGTCGACCTCTACCAAATCCATCGCTGGGATTATGACACCCCCATCGAAGAAACGATGGAAGCCCTCCACGATGTCGTCAAATCCGGCAAAGCCCGCTACATCGGTGCCTCCAGCATGTACGCTTGGCAATTCGCCAAAGCCCAACACACCGCCGACAAAAACGGCTGGACCAAATTCATCTCCATGCAAAACCATTACAACCTCGTCTACCGTGAAGAAGAACGGGAAATGAACCCCCTCTGCCGCGACCAAGGCGTTGGCCTCATCCCTTGGAGCCCCCTCGCCCGCGGCTTCCTCGCCGGCAACCGCGCCAAACCGGCCGAGGGCCCCACCGCCCGCTCCCAAAGCGACGGCTTCGCCGACGCCATGTACTTCGCCGATGCCGACTTCGCCGTCCTCGACGCCGTCAAAAAAATCGCCCAAAACCGTGATATCTCCCCCGCCCAAGTCGCCCTCGCTTGGCTCTGCGCCCAAGACGGCGTCACCGCCCCCATCATCGGTGCCACCAAAATGCACCACCTCGAAGAAGCCGTCGCCGCCGCCAACATCACCCTCACCCCCGACGAATGCCAAACCCTCGAAACCCCCTACATCCCCCACCGCATCCTCGGCCACTCCTAATCCCCCCCCCACCACCCGTAATGACGTGGCATCACGCGCCTAACCTCACCCACAGCTTCGATCCCCCCTCTCGCGGGATGCCGCGTCCCCCATCATCTCCCCTCTCTCATCACCTCCCCTCGGCCTCCGCCCCTCGGCCTCCCGCCCCTTCCCCCCTACCCATCCACCGGCAACATAAACCCCACCACCGCCCCACCCTCAGACCGATTCCGCGCCCAAATCTCACCCCCATGCGCCGTGACCAACCCCTCCGCAATCGCTAACCCCAAACCAGCCCCACCCGTCGCCCGCGTCCGCGCCTGCTCCCCACGATAAAACCGCTCAAACACCCGCGGTAAATCCGTATCCGAAAAACCCGGCCCATCATCCCGAATCTCAACCCATACATACGCCTCTCGCCGCTCCGCACACACCACAATCTCACCCCCCTTCGGCGTATACCGCACCGCATTCCCCACCAAATTATTCACCACCCGACTCATCTTCACCGCATTTAACATCACCGGATCAATATCACCCGCCACTTCCCCCCGTAAACTAATCCCCTTCTGCTCCGCTATCAAATGAAACCGCTCAACCGTATCCGATAAAATATCACTCAACGAATGATAATTCTTCTCCAACGGCTGGCTCTCCGTATCTAACTGCGATAGCTCAAACAGATCATCTATCATCGCCGTTAAATCAATAATGTCCGTCCGAATCATCTTATAATAACGCTGCACGCTCTCCGGCTCCGTTACCAACCCATCATGCAACGCCTCCACCAACGCCCGCACACTCGTCAACGGGGTCCGTAAATCATGTGACGTCCACGCAATCAAATCACGCCGCAACAAATGCGCATTATTCTCTATCCGTGCCGCACTCTCTAACCGCTCCGCCATCTGATTCAACGCCAAACCTAACTCCGCAATCTCATCCCGACGTTCAACATCAATCCGTACCTGTAAATCCCCCCTCTCAATCGCCCGCACCCCCATCATTAACTTCTCTAAATCATTCGTCAATCGTGTCGATACCGAAAACCCAAACGCCGCCGCCACAATCACCGCCACCAACAAAAATATTAACAACAAATCCCGATCATGACTGCTCTCAAACATCACCCCCGCCATATTCGCCGTGACATACACAATTAACGTCGACGACACAAAAATCGTTGCCCACAATGTGATCTGCAACTCCCGTGACCAACGCAACGCTATCTTTGATACAACCCAGCTACTACCAACCGCTACCAATGTATAAAACAGCAACTCACGCAACAAACTGCGCACCATCGTTGGTGATAAATCCATCAATGACCGCACCAACAAACTCCCTAATAAAACCAACACAAACCCACTCAAAACCAACTTGAAACTAGGTCCATCCCACCCCCTATCACCATCACTCTTATTCAATCTCATCTTACTCAAGGGTACCGACCCCATATAAAATCGACTTTTTCGTCGCATAAATACCTAACTCTCTTCCTACTCTACGCATCTTGCTCTTCTACTTGTGGCTCAAACTTATACCCCACACCCCACACTGTCAATAACCATTGTGGATCACTCGGATCCGATTCAATCTTCTCCCGCAACCGCCGAATATGAACCGTCACCGTACTCGGGTCAACATAATCAGAAAACCCCCACACATTTTGTAACAACTGATTACGCCGAAATACCTGTCGTGGATGCTGCGCCATAAAAAACAATAAATTAAACTCTGTTGCCGTCAATTCAATTAACTCATCTCGTACCGTCACCTGCCGCGTAATCGGATCGATATGCAACGTATCAAACACAATCGGCTTATTCTCACTTTCCGTCACCAACTCATTACTCCGCGCCCGTCGCAAAACCGCCTTCACCCGCGCCACCACCTCGGCCGGCGAAAATGGCTTCACCACATAATCATCCGCCCCCAACTCCAACCCATAAATCCGATCCGTCTCCTGACGCCGCGCCGTCAACAAAATTACCGGAATATCCACCTTCTCCTCCTGCCGCAACCGACGTAAAATCTCCAACCCATCAATCTCCGGTAACATTAAATCTAAAATCACCAACGTCGGTCGCTT
Organism: Anaerolineae bacterium; assembly: GCA_035459145.1. Classification (GTDB taxonomy): domain Bacteria; phylum Chloroflexota; class Anaerolineae; order Promineifilales; family Promineifilaceae; genus DATHYN01. The sequence continues at coordinate 7,603 of DATHYN010000277.1, forward strand.
ATTATGAATCGAAATCAACGCCTCCCGCCCCGTCCGTGCCGTCCGTACATCAAACCCCTCCTTCTTCAAGTACAAACAGACAACTTCAACCACCGCCGCCTCATCATCAACGACTAAAATCTCATCTCGTTCCATCACATTTCTCAACTTTGTTTATTAGACTGCAAACGAAATCATTCCCAAAACCAACCCATTAATCCATAAGTCTGTCATTCCTGCGCAGGCAGGAATCCACTTATAATCTGCCAACATGCAAAACTTTTCACTCTAGATTCTTCTTTCATCTACACTCTATGATTACCATGACTATGAAATCATCCCGAAATTTCCAAATATACAAAAATCACCAAAAAATTTACTTACACATTAAGTGATGATATGATTTTAACTGAATTCACTCTAGATACCGTCCCTCTTTAGGGTGCTGTAACGATTTTTAACTTTCTTGTAAGAACTAAGGATGATTCTGCTATGAAACAGCCAGTCGCCCTCTACCTACTCTTAACCACCCTCCTCATCAGCTGCTCAACCCCCAACAACCAACAACGTCCCACCACCACCCCTCCCCCCATCACCATCTCCGCCACCACACCCCCACCAACCCAACCTCCCGCCACGCCTACCCCCGATGACAACCCACCAACCACCACCTCTTCTCTCACCAATACCCCCACACCCACTTCCTCTACCACCCCCACACCCACCGCTCTGCCTACCACACCCCCCACTATCCCCCCCGCCACCATCGAAATCCCCGGCGCCTCCCTCCCTCCTGGCTTCTCCCTCATCAAATTTGCCGATATTTTCCGCCCCACCAGCCTCGCCTTCGACAACCAAGGCCGTCTCTACGCCACCTCTTTCAACCCCGACACCGGCGATGGCGAAATCCACATCTTCATCGATTCCGATAATGATGGCCGTGCCGATACCCATTCCCGCTTCCACCGCGGCCTCACCACCCCCCTCGGCATCGAAATCCACCCCACCAACGGCGACATCTACGTCTCCAGTAGCGGCCGCATCGACATCCTCTACGACCTAGACAATGACCTCGTCGCCGACGACGTCGAAACCTTTGTCACCGATCTCCCCTTCGGCCTCCACCAAAACAATAACCTCAAGTTCGGTCCCGATAACCAACTTTACATCGGCATCGGCTCCACCTGCGACGCCTGTTTCGAAAACGACCTCCGCAGTGCCACCATCATGCGCTTCGACCCCCTTACCGGCTACGGCCAAATCATCGCCACCGGCCTCCGCAACCCCTACGACCTCGCCTTCCACCCCCAAAGCGGCCACCTCTTCGCCACCGATAACGGCCGTGACGACCTCGGCCTCGATGCCCCCCACGAAGAACTTAACCACATCAAAAAGAGTCACGATTACGGTTGGCCCGATTGCTGGGGCGATGGCCAAGGCGATTGCGCCGATACCACCCTCGCTATCACCCTCTTCACCCCCCACTCCTCCGCCAACAGCCTCGACTTCTATCCCAATGCCGGCCCCTTTCCCAACCAATACCACCACAACCTCTTCGTCGCTATCCTCGGCTCATGGCTCACCGAACTCCCCCGTGGCATCCAACGCGTCATCCTCACCCCCCACGGCGATGAATACACCACCACCCACGAATGGTTCGCCCGCTGGGACGGCCGCCCCCTCGGCCTCATCGTCGGCCCCGATAACGCCCTCTACGTCGGCGACTACCAAAACGGAGGTATCTACCGCATCAGCTATGGCCCCTAAATTAATGCCCCCCACCCCAAAACATATTAAGGCCGGTCAACAAAATTATCCCACTCAAAATATACCGCACATACGTCTGATTCACATGCGACACACTCCACGCCCCAAACCACACCCCCGGCAACGAACCAATCAACAGCAACCCCACCAATCCCCAATTCGTCTGCCCATTATACGCATACGTCACCGCCGTTGTCCCCGCCAACAACGCCCCATGCACCACATCCAACCCCACCATATACTGCACCGGCAAACTATAAAACAAAATCAACAACGCCATAATCACCGTCCCTCCCCCAATTGATGTCAACCCCACCAATGTTCCCCCGATCGCACCAATCACAATCAATCCCATCGGCCGTGGCATCTCCACTTCAATATCATCCGGCGGCCGCTCACCCAACACATTCCGCACCAGAATAATTCCCCCCACCAACAACAATACCCCTCCCAAAAGACGGGGCAATGTCACTTCAATCAACTCCGTATTCTCAATTTGACCAATCAAATACCGTGCCGACAAATTCGCCGCCGGCAAACTCCCACACGCCATCCACAACACATTCCGAATCGAGACATTCTTCTCCCGCCGATGTTCAATACTACCAAACAACTTCGTAATCGTGGCAAAAACCAAATCCGTCCCCACGGCCAACACCGTATTCAAACCCATCACCGTAATCAAAAAGGGCGTCATCAACGCCCCGCCTCCCATACCGGTTAAACCAATCAACACCCCTATCACCAACCCCGCCCCTATCGGCAAAAATATATCGGTCATCATATCACCACCACGACTTTGTAAAGAACCTCACATTTAAGATAAGGAGTGAACGAAGTCAAAAAATCTACCATCATTTCACACACCATAAGCTTAACAAAGGCACAAATCATCATTATACTATAGGAATTTACCCATTCTGTCTACTACTTCAGCTCCCCCCCACACAACTAAACTACGGCTTAATTACCATAGGCAAATAAACTGCACTATCAACCTCTCCACCCGTCACCGTGACCGTCGTACACGCCTCGGCCGACCGCCCAATCCCCCCTTCTTCACTCTCACCCTCCCAATACGCACACGCCACCGTCGTCACCTCACCATCAGGCTCGGCCACCGACACCGTCTCCAAATGCTGATACGACGCCCCCGGTGCCAGCACATATTCTAAATCAGACAACAACGTGCCCCACTCTTCATCCACCAACGTATGCAACGTCGCCGTCACCCCACCCGTATTCGATACCTCATAACAATACGTTACTTCTAACCCCAAGCTCCATTCCGTCGTCAACGTACTACCCGTACCACAACTACCATCCGTGCTCACCGTTTTCGCCAACCCCAATGTCGGGTCCTCAGGCAAAGACGTATCAACCACCATCAACGTCGATACAGGCACCGTCGGCGACACCGGATCATTACTCTGCAAACACAACCAACCCGTATACGAACCAGCTCCCATACCCGTCGAATCAAACACAACTTCCATCGTCGCGCTCTCGCCACTCGCCAACTCCCCACCATTCGGTGACCAACTCAACCATGGCACATCTCCTGGTGCATCACAACTCACCGGCGCTTCCACTACCGTCCACTCTAATGTGCCTGTCCCCTCATTCTCTACCACCACATCCCGGTACCGATATTGATCCACATTTTGCAAACTCAACAATGCTGGTGGAGCCACACCTAACCGTGGCACACTATCACGCACACAAATATCATCAAAACTATACCCATCTTGTGGTAAAGCACCATCATCATACCCTTGGAACTTAATCCATAATGAATCCCCCAAATCCACACCAACATTGCCTGCCGCTTGCGCCAAATCCAAGGTCACCGTGATATACTCATTCGGTAACCCATTAAAACTATAAATACGTTCAAAATTCGATCCATCATCACTTAGATAAACCCCATCAGCCGCATCTGCTTCATCTCCATGATTCCAAACCGCAAAGAACAATTCAGCACTGGTTACATTATCCATATCCACCGTTAGCACCGCCGCCTGTGTCGTCGCTAACGTGCAATTAGTACAATCTGTATCCAGATTCAAGGCAAAATTGCCGGTAAATGGATAATTGAATGTCACATCCACTCGGCCCGTACTACTCCCATTCTCACTAACCACCGCATACATACTCCCCGGCAAAATCCCACCCTCAAACCCCTCACAACTCCCAAATATAGCCGGCGTAACCAAATACACTTGCGCCATATCTTGCCCCATCACCACATCTGTTGGCCCCGGATTATACGCTGTCCACTGCGCTACATTGGCTATATCGGTCGTCACCACCACCGTCTTCGTTACAAACGTGGCCGCTTCCGGCGCCAATACCTGCTCAAAATCCGTGAATATCGTCCCCTCATTGTCAATCAAATCATGTAAATAAAACGTAGTTAAGCTTGTATTCGTAACCCGATAACAAAATGTAACCGCCGTTCCCGACGCTACCCCCACCGTGTCCGTCTCCGCACACACACTCTTGTCCAACCCCACCGTCACCTCAAGCGCAATAGATGGTGGCACCACCGTCACCGTCGTACTATCATCATCCGTGGCCACATCCGTCGGCCCCGCATTATACGCCGTCCACATCCCCACATTCGTCATACTCGTCGTCAACGCCGCCGTCGCCGTCACTACCGCCATCTCCCCACTAGCCAACGACAACGAATGTCCATCCAACAACATCCCCAAATAACTGTCTTCCAAATCATGCAATGTTAACGTCGTGCTCCCCAAATTATGCACTGTATAACAAAAATACACATCCGCCCCCTCGGCCACCATCACACTATCCCCACCATCGCATCCATCCCCCATACCCCCCACCGTCTGCACCAACTGAATCTGACTCCCACCAGCTGGCTCCACCACCAACTGCCACTCAACCAAACTCCCCGTCGAACCAACCCCACCATCATACACCACCAACTGCCAACTCCCCGCTACTGTCTCCCCATCAAACAGATCCAAACTCCCCTCGGGCCGAAAACGCCCTGTAAATGGTGGCGCCGCACAACCAGTATCCGTAATCGCACAACTCGCTTCATCATCAAAAATCGTGCCCGTATAATCATCCCCATCTCCACCATTATATTGACTCAGAAGCACCTCTGCTCCCGTCGGCCCCACTATTTTAATCTCTAAATCTTCATTCCAACTATGAGTCAAATTAAGAATAACATCCACATCTCCTATCATATCCCCATCTAATATATTAATCGTCGATGTCACCGCCGTCATATCTGTAATCGCCAACGGCCCATCTGTACTCGTGTAAACCAACGTCCCCCCCACCCCTGATGACAAACCAACCCCACTTTCCGCCACCGGCTCACCCGCTACCACTTGCCCCCCAGACAAGAGCAAAACCCCCATCATAAATGGCAACACACCCGCTAAGAACAAAACAATCAAACGCTTTTGTTGTAACATGAAACTTCTCACTTCTCCAAAAAAAACTGGCTCAGATTAAAATAAACCTGAGCCAGTTATTATTTTTTTATTTAAACGACATTACTGTTTGACAACAACTTTCAAGATTGACTACAAATAAGCCCTATCATAAACGTTATTTACCAAGTAATATCCACTAACCATGTCCTAGTCGCAATGACCTGGACCAATTTCACCATTATTGTACGCGTCCAAGATTTCCGATAACGCCACCGCCACTTGACCATCAGCGCTGGAGGCTGGTACACCTGGGTCATGGCTATTGAACCAATTAGTCGCCAACGATAACGCCGCATCCACATCAGCTGTCGTACTCGTGCCACCATTTACATTTAATGTCGCTGCAATGTATTGTTGCGCCAAAATGTAGTAAGCGTCACCTTCTGGGGATACCCATAACGCACTGTACCAAGTTTCAGGACTACTGAAGAAGGCTGTGTCTTCACCAACGGTCGCCCATGTTTCATCATATGGTGCTGGACCATAAGTGGAGTGTGTCCGCCAGTAACCTTGCGTCAAACTGCAACCACCATCATCATCTTCTTCTTCACATTCTTGAACAGTGAATTCAACATAGGTTGCCCAGCTATTCCCTGGGAAATCTGGCCCATCAGCCCAACCCGTTTCCGTTTGGATAACGTCACCATTATCATCAACCAAAGCTAAGCTAGCATGAGCCGCCACAACCAACGAATCACCACCCACAAACCCGTCTAATGGAATTTCATAGGTGAATTCAGTCACAGCTGGATCATGTTGCGTTTGATAATCAAACAAACCGATTTTTGGATTGCCAGCTGGGGTCGTTGGCACATCAGCCAACGTTTCCCCTACATGAACATGGGTTTCCACCATCGTCCAACCATCAACCGTCGCGAATTGAACATACAAAGTGTCTGCATCATTCCAGATCGTCACCGAACCAGAATTAATATGTTGACCCGCATACAAAGTCGTGGTCGTGATATCACCACACGCCTCGGCCGGCGAAGGCATCCGTTGCGTTTCCCCTTGCGGATGACGCTCAACATCAATCACTTTCACCCCCCCTTGACCAGGCAGATGTTCCGGCACAAACGCGTATGCACTCGAGACAGAGATGCCTACTAACAAAAACAGAGCCATAAATAATGCTTTGCTATACTTTAAAACCATGGGATATAGTTACTCCTTGTAACAATTTCATTAAACAACAACAATAACTAAATCAACAATCTTCTAAATTAATAGAAAACCATCAAATAACTGTTTCACGCGCTCTGTAGACATCCCAAATGTAAATGGCCGCTGCTCATCAAAAGCAAACATAACCACTTCCAAGAGAAAACCTACGCCAACGGCAACAACAGATGCCTATAGCTTATTGATATTGAAAATGAAATTGTAATAATTAAACGTAAATTGAAAATTTGCAAACTGATATGCAAAAAAATGTCGGAAAGTTTGCGACTATCGACAGAACATATTTTAAACACACAACACAAGAGTGATTAATAGCTTCATTATAGGCGTATCACTCTTGTTTGTCAACTAAATTTCACCACTAAAAACAGCTGTAAAATCAAGAACCATAACGCCAATATAACCAACACCTATTAGGCAACTGTTAGCTATATCTCAACCAAACTGCAACTTTCTCGCCACCGCTACGTATTATTAAATGTAACCATAAAAGGGTTACCCAAAAGAAGAGATTCCCCTATAATAAAGGTATAGCATTACTAGAATCACTTCTAAAATAAAAACATTTTTCAAACAATACTTAATTTGGCTTAAATACATCAAATCAAAGTCAATAATCATAAATCCCCACGGATTAGTTAATATAATAGGAAGGAATTAAAATCATGAGTGCTCCCACAGACCGTTATCAAGAACTTCGTCAATCCCTCACCGCCCTCCCCCATGTCAGCCCCACCCAAGTCGATCAATGGGTCAATATGCAACAGGTCATCGATCAAAGTCGTGATTATCTTATTCGCGCCGTACCTGAAGCCCAAGTCAATATCGACACCGCTCAAAAAATTCTTGCCCAAAAAACATATACCCTCGTCTTCTTTGGCGGCACTGGCGTTGGTAAATCAACCCTCATCAACTCCCTCCTCGGCCGCAACCTCCTCCCCACTGGCGCCGTCACCGCCGTCACCGGCACCATCGTCTACATCGAACAAGCCGCCGAAAACGAACAAGAATCCCTCGTCCTCTCTTACTGGTCCCAAGACGAATTCGCCCAACGTGTCTCCCGCCTCTGCCAATTAGCTGATGTCAATAATTTCGATATCACCAACGCCGGCGAACGGGAACAAGCCCGTGCCGATATCGCCGCTATCCAAGAGGCCGCCCGCGAAGAAGCCAAAACGGACCGGGATGAATATATCGATATCCTCATCGACTGTCTCGATACCTTCGAAAATCATCAAGAACTATTCAAAGCTGATAGCCCCCCGCCCCAACTCTTTGACCTCAATGACCCCACCGCTCTCGAACATCTCCGCGAAGACGGTTATAAAGGCAGCGACCAACGCCAAATTCGCATCGTCCGCTCGGCCACCTTCAAAATCCACCCCCACCCCGATAACCCCAACCTCCTCATGAACGGCTACCTCCGTATCGTCGACGTCCCCGGCCTCGGCGCCGGTATGCGCCTCCACGAAGAAATCACCCTCGAAGAGATGAAACGTGAAGACGCCATGATCGTCCTCGTCACCGATGCCGGCCGCCAACGGATCGACGAAATGAAATCCCTCGCCGCTGTTAACTGGATTAAAGAACATCGCCTCAGCGGCCTCTCCGGCGTCGACCTCGATGAAGCCGCCGCCAAAATCTTTGTCGCCGTCAACGGCGCCAATGTCCGCCAAGCGTATGACCGCCTCACCAGCGGCAACCCCGAAAGTGAACGTGAAGTCCGTGAGGTCACCCGCCATATCGCCCCTAACTATTGGGAACGATACCGCGACCGCGGCCAAAACCGCCCCTACTTCCTCATCATGGCCCCCCCCGCCCTCTACGTCCAAGACCCTGACAACGCCCCCTCTGAATTCGCCAGCGAAACAGAACGTATCGCCAAAGTCTTCTCCGCCGAATTAGGCGATGTCGATATCACCAACCCCCTTGATGAAGCCACCGCTCAAGCCCTCCTCAACCTCAGCGAAGTCCCCCATCTCCGCCAAAGTCTCATCAACTTCATCACCAACGAACGGGTACGCACCCAATTGCGCGAAGCTTCCAGCCGTGTCCGCACCGCTTTATCCAGCTTGCGCCAATACTACCAAGCTCAACTGGCCGAGCGTGGCATGCACCCTCCTTTCGAATATAGCTGGGAAACTCTCCAAGAACGGCGCTATGAAAACCTCATCACCCGTCACCAAAAGAATCTCCCCCGCATCTTCCACAACGCCCTTCTCGACCTCAGCAAACGAACCAATAGCGACTCCCAATTCCGTCGCCTTGTTCGTCCTAGTCTTGATGCTGTCCGTACCCAAATCGAAAAGACGGTCCAACGCGAAATCGAAAGCCTCCTTGATAACTATGGCACCGAATATTGGGACGACCGTGATGTCACCTACGATAACCTCGTCTGGGGCAATAGCGGCATCGAAGTACCTATCAAACGCATTCTTTTCCAAGTCGAACTGGTCATGCACGACGCCTTAGCCAACGCCATGCCCCAAATCGCCACTCTCGTCATCCGTGAACTGGAAAGCACCTTGGCTAGCCACGAGGTTTATCCGCAACTAGAACGCGCCAACTATGGGCAAGATTACACCTACACCATGCCCCAGCAAGCGCAACCCTTCTCCTTGGATGAAGCCTACCAATATCTCATCGAGCAAGTGGCTGAAAACTTTAAACAGGTCTGCCGTCAAGCCACCATGTACGAAATGATGAGCCCCAACCGCTCCGTCAGCCAAATCATCGAAACCGGCGAACAAGCGTTAGCCCTCCCCACCAATGAACGTCTCCTCGATGTCGCCCTCAATGGTGTCGAAGCGGTTCAACAAGAAATGCCCGCCCCACCAGCCGCTGTCGCCGCCAACAATAATCACGCCGCCACCCGTAACCAAGCCGCCACCGATGATGACGATGAATTCACCATCACTATTCTCGACCCCACCCAAGCTGCTGACGATGGCCTCGGCACCGCCATCAGCTTCCCCGATTCCCCCTCGGCCGACGTCACCGTCGAACGTAGCTACGCCGATAAACTCGACAACATCGCCGATAAAACCAACCGCATCTTCGCCAATATCATCACCAACCTCTTCAACCAAGAAGACCTCCTCCCCCGCCTCCGTCGCCTCTTCTGGCTCGAAACCACCAAAGCGGAACGAGATATCAACAACCTCGTCATCAAACCAATGCTCCGTCAACACGACCGCTCCCTCCAAGATGAAACCCTCCGCCTAGCGATGGAACCAGACCTCGAATCCGTCTCCGATATCGAAGAACTCCTCCGCGTCTGGGAAGGTCTCGACGGTCTCGACAAATCTCTTATCCTCTAATCCCTCGCCTAATAACCATGACAGGGCACCCCTCACGGGTGCCCTTCTGGGGCCAACAGCCCCTTTTTACTTAAACCGATACCAATCCATAAAGGAAAAGCATCATGCCAACCAACAACATCCTCAATCACACCCCTGACGAGGCCCTCCTCTCCCTGGCCCATGCTTACTATCATCATCAAGATGACCATCTCGATACCTCTCCTCGTCTCACCATTAGCCGCGCGCGTGCCCTCCTCAATACCCACGACCTCCTCGACGAACCAACCTGGCACCGCTTCCAAAACGGTCTCTCCCAGCCTGTTTTTATCCGGCTTGCCCTGTACGATCTCTTCGACATCGCCCCCCCTCCCGCTACGCTAACCCCCAGCTCCACCCATCTAGCCGCTGATCAATGGCTCCCTCTCATCCTAACCGCCCACGCCCAGCTCAAACAATATCCCGTTGACCAGCTCGACCCCGCCTCCCCGCCCCAACTTCACACCCCAGCCGGCCAAATCTTACAACGTACCGCCCACTTCCTCCGCCAACAAATTAACCGCACCGCCACCGAACGGGACAAATTAGCCCGCCGTGCCCGCTACCTCGGCCCCCCCTCATCCCCACCACCAAGCCCCACCACCACTACCATCTCACCCACTCCCCAAACCCGCCCCCTCATCCCCGTTCGCTACCCCGAATACAACCCCGAAATACGTCTCGATGAGGATGAACCAACCCCACCCCCCATCACTTTAGGCACCCCCATCACCATCACCAAAGAGGAACTCCCCCCAGCCCAACGACGCGCAACCCCAAACCCATCCCCCTCATCTTCATCATCAACGACCCCTAGCTTCACCATCCCCCCCGCCGTCAAAGAAGCCGGCCAACAGTTCACCACCGCTGTACGGGCCCTCTTCCAGCGCCAACCATTAGGCACCACCCGCTTACGCGTCATCGCCCAAGAATCCCCCAACGGCCCTGGTTACGAAGGGCTTCAAGTACAAATAAACTGTCAAAACATCAAAAGCCATGTCGCTGGTGTCACCGACGCCCACGGCCGCTTTACCTGTGATTTACCCGTCCCCGAAAATGGGCGTGGCCTCACCTACGACATCACCCTCACTTGGCCCCGCCACACCGAACCCCAACGGGAACGCAAATCCATTACCCTCAATGCCGATAACCCCGAATTTACCCTCCCTTTCTATCGGCTATTAACCACATAAAAAACATTCCACATGAACCCTAAGGAGCAATCATGACCATCGTCATCACCGATCCCGATACCGATCGTTACCACACTTTTGGCTACATCAGCTGGTGGCAACAAGAAGTTGTCCGCAACGCTACCGCTCTTGTCGTCGGCGCCGGCGCCCTCGGCAACGAAGTTCTCAAAAACCTCGCCCTCATGGGCCTCGGCAATATCATCATCGCCGACTTCGACACCATCGAAGATAGCAATCTCAGCCGTTCCGTTCTCTTCCGCGCCAGCGACCGCGGCCGCCGCAAAGTCGATGCCGCCGCCGAAAGCGTCAAAGAACTCAACCCTGATGTCAATGTCATGCCTTGGCACGGCAACATCAACTTCGAACTCGGCCTCGGCGTCTTCCGCCACGTCGATGTCATTATCGGCTGTCTCGATAACCGCGAAGCCCGCCTCTCCCTCAATCGCTTCAGCTGGGCCATTAACAAACCATGGGTCGATGGCGCCATTCAAGAACTGATGGGCATCGTCCGCGTCTTCTGGCCCAATCAAGGCGCCTGCTACGAATGCACCCTCACCGACCTCGACTACCAAATTATCAATCTCCGCTACTCCTGCCCCCTTCTCGCCCGCCAAAACATTCTCCAAGGCAAAGTACCCACTACCCCCACCAGCGCCTCCATCGTGGCCGCCTTCCAAACCCAAGAAGCGCTCAAACTGATTCATGATATGGAAGTCCAACCCGGTAAAGCGATGATGATCAACGGCCTCACCAACGATGTCTACACCACCGAATACCCCGTCAAAAAAGGGTGTATGAGCCACTCCATGCTCGACCCCATCGTCGAACTCCCCACCGCCAGTGCCGCCACCACCACCCTCGCCCAAGCCCTTGATCACGCCCGCCAACAACTCAATCACGATGACATCTCTCTCGAATTTGGCTTCGAACTCGTCACCCACCTCACCTGCCCCGACTGCGGCCAACAAGAAGAAATCTTCCAACGCATGGGCCGCCTCTTCGATACCGTCTTCGCCTGCCCCAACTGTAGCGGCCGTCGCGACATGTCCCTCACCCACCGCATCACCGGCCAAGAAGATTTCCTCGACCGTACCCTCGCCGAAATAGACATCCCCCCCCTCTCCATCATCCGCGCCCGCGCCGATGACCAGCAGGTTTTCCTCGAACTCACAGGCGATAAAGAAACCTTCTTCCAATTCCAGTAAACAAGTAACAATTGCTTCTAGTCTAACTCTTTTTACAAACATGCGTCATCGAACTTATACACGCCCAACTGTCATTTCGAGCGAAATTCAATCCGTTTCACACGATACACGCATTACATTTAAAATAAGGATTGAATGAAGTCGAGAAATCTACTATCTTTTGACTACCTGATAAATGTGACAAAGGACTCTCCTTATCCCTTCCCCATAAATTATGACCTGCGTAGGCAGGTATCCACGCCTAACCTCACCTTTAATCTAGTCTGGTTCTCAGCAAATACTATGCTTGTATGGAATTTCCCCAACCATCTCCCTATTTCTTACACATATCTAATACAAAAACAGCCCAAAATCGCAACTTTTCGGCAATCACCCACGTATAGCTATATAAGTTAGTTTTTTAATAAACCGATTAATGCAAACAAAACCATTCTCTACAATAATTGATATAATGGTTAAATAAAATTTTGTTTCAATAATCTCAAAATAATGTTACAATAAAAATCAATGTTATTAGCGTATTCACCCTAACAACAATGCTAATAACCCATTCATTCCACATTGGAGGCAACAAATCTCATGGCAAGTGTAAAAGTCATTATCTACGATCCCACCGGCTCGAAAAAAACCCCCGTCGAACTACCCAACGATGTCCCGATGCGCCGGCTTATTCCCGCCCTCGTCAGTCGTATGGGTCTACCCACCACACAAGGTAGCAATCCTATCACCTACCGTCTCGATGATCGTGCTTCAGGCAAACGACTTTCTGATGACCAAACTTTACAAGATGCTGGCGTTGAAGAAGATGCCATCCTCAGCCTTTTCCCCGAAGTAACCGCTGGCTAAACACCGTCAAAGGGTCGTTGTCACTCCTACTGGTTTGTACAAACACAAACAATATAGCGCGATAACACCCTTCTCGTCGTGACAAGACACAACAGAACGAAACTGTTGTCATCATCACCTCCGGTCACAGCCGTGCCGGAGGTGTGCTTATTTTATGAAAGGATAACCTTATGACCTTCAATATGCGTGAAACCCGTTTAAAGAATGATTATGAACATGTAAAAGGCTTAACCGACCGTAGCGAATTTATTCATATCGTTAAAACGGAAGGCTCCCCGCCAGAAAAATATGTCATTCGCTACACCTGTAATGGTGTCGAAAAAGTCGCCCCCAGTGGTCGGCCCGTCCTACGCGATGTACATGAAGTCAGTATGTACCTTCATGCCGAATACCCACTCAAACAACCACAACTCAAATGGCTCACCCCCATCTATCACCCCAACATCCATGTGACTGGTGCTGTCTGCATCGGCGCTTGGTGGCCAGCCAAAACATTAGACGAACTGTTACTCACCCTCGGCCAAATGATCCAATACAAAAACTTCGACCCCCAAGACCCAATGAACTCCCGCGCCGCCAACTGGGCTCTCCGCCAAAAACATCTCTTCCCCGTCGACAACCGTGAACTAAAAGGCCCTTCCCTAAGCGATCTCATCAAGATCGGAGAAACAGAGAGCGATGAGCTTAACATCAACTTCTTATGAGGATAACATCGACTCAACTGAAGACACTGATGGCGTCACCGTTCACAACAGCTCGCAACAAGTAGAACGGGACAAACTCCCTCATCAAGAACCTCCTTGGAATCGATATACACATTGGCAATACGGGCACTTACCCCAGCATCAACCCCGCACCCTCATCCACCAAACCGCCCTCGCCCAACTCCAAGCCCACGCCAACTCCGATCTAAATGTCGAGCTAGGTGGTGTATTATTAGGCCATGCCTATCAGCATAATGGCCAACTCTTCACCGAAGTGCTGGCCGCTCTGCCCGCCACCAGCGAAGATAATGGCCCCGTCCATTTCACTTTCACTGGTGATGCTTGGTCTCAAATTCATCAGGATAAAGCGGCCTACTACCCCAAACTAGCCATTGTCGGTTGGTTTCACACCCATCCCGATTTAGGTGTTTTCTATTCAAATGATGATGTCGTCGTCCACTCGGCCGCCTTCGTCCTCCCTTGGCATGTCGGTATCGTCATCGACCCCTGTCGCCAAGATATGGGGCTGTTCGGTTGGCACAACGAAACAATCATCCCTCTAGATGGCTGTTATGAACTGGGCGACCAACAAGCAGAACCCTCCCTACCCTGGCAATTTGTGGCCACTCAAGTCTGGGGCCCGATGACAACAATCACCGATTGGGTGCCAACCTACCAACCGGAACAGCTTGGCCTCCTACTCCCCCCTTGGCTCGTCCCTCTAACCGTTATGAGCATCATTGTTATGCTCTTTATGATCATCCTTAACCAAAACAGTCGGGTCAATCAACTAGAATCATTGACGGTCGCTTTGGCCACCCAACAACAAACCCTCGCCAGCAATCAAGATTGTGCCTTGTCCCAACTGCAAATCATCTTTCCCTTAGCGGGACAAACATTGATTGGCAATCAAACCGAAACCGTGATGGCCACGATGCAATATCCAGGCGCCGCCCGCTATCAGCTTGAACTTAGCGCCGAACCAGATGGGCCTTGGCAATTAATTGACTCCGTGCGCCGTCCGGCAGAGTTACGCGCCATCGGCCAATGGGCCACACAAAACTATTCGGCGGGGAATTATTGGCTACGGTTAACGGCCGTTGACAGCAACGGCGAACCCCTGCCCATTTTTCCCCCAACACCAGCTGGCACCACTCAACTTCAAGTTCCCAAGGATATCGCCCATTGCACCATTCCCGTCAAATTAGGGCCCTAATATTCATCTCAATCTTTCCATTACCTATTGAAGTTGTTTAACCAATTAATAAAGTTACTTACTTGAGGTCACAACTATGATCGACATCGACCAAATCACCTACAGTGCGATTATCACCATCACGTTACCCAACATGCCCCAACCAGCTAAAGTTGTGGTTCGTCTAGCCCCCTATGACCAAATCCCCACCGATAAGGGGTTACGACCACTAAGTCAATGCACCCTAGCTGATATTCAAGCGTATGCGGACAGTATCGAAAATGATATTAGTCAAGAATATCAATCGATTCAATTCCAAGATTTAGCCAATGCGCCGGATGCCCAAGTCAACATCACTGTCCTTAAAGAGACGGATGAGGCGCTAACCACTGATTGGCAGAAGTATGCTTTGATTTTGTCTACAGAAGAGGTAGCAGAGCTTGTTGAGGACGAAACCGCGACCGATGAGGTATTGGCTGAGGAAGAGGTGACAACAGAACTTATAGCTGAGGCCGAGTTAACCACAAAAACTGCATCTGACGAAAATACAGAATCTATCTCATCGATACCACCCCCTCCTGTCCAACCCGCTTCCACGGATGGCATCATCCTCTACGACACCGAACCCGTTCATACCGAACGGGACCCATCAAAACCTATAAAACCACGCCCCCCTCGGCCCGATAACATCCGCGTTGCCGGCCGCCAACAACCACCGGGCAGTCGCACCTGGGCCGCTGTCGACATCCTCTGTGACGAACCCGTCTTTCGTGCTTGCCAAGACCATGCCCTCAGCAGTATGCGCCGCGAAGTAGCTGGTGTTCTCATCGGCCCACCACCTGAAAAACAGCCCGACAATCGCTACCTTGTCCATATCACCGATATGATTATCGCCAAACATACCCGCATGCAAGGTGCCAGTGTCACCTACACGCCTGAAAGCTGGCGCTATCTAAACGATATTATGCACGAACGTTATCCCGACGAAAGTGCGGTTATGGTCGGCTGGTACCATACTCATCCCGGTTTTGGTATCTTTTTATCGGGCATGGATCTTTTTATCCACAAAAACTTTTTCACCCAATTGTGGCATATCGCCTTAGTTCTTGACCCCGTTGGGCGAACAAGTGGTTTTTTCTGCTGGGATCGTCATCAAACACGCGTTAGCCCTTATGATTTTCCCTGGCCATATTGGGCCGCTCATTCATGGTAGCATATTTATTGGGAATAGAGGTATAATAGAACGATGGATGAAGAACCAATTATTCGCATCACATTTGATGATATTGAAGAAGCTAACAAACTCAGCCTGCACTGTCCTATATGTGCCTCGGCCGTTCATCGCTACACTGATGAATCCAGCCTCGCACCTGTTGCTTGCCAAGGCTGTGAAACCCTTTACCATTATGCCTGTTGGCAACAAAAAGGGCCCGTCTGCGCTATGCTTGGTTGCGACCATACCGAATGCCGCCCCTATAACGAAGCCGCCGCTGACGTGCTAACAATTGATCATGCTGATGTTGCCAATGCTCCCCCCCTCACCACTACCCGTACCCAAAGATTAAAAGCGGAACAACGTCAACAAACACAACAACCACAAACTGTTTGGCAACGTGTTTGGAATGTTTTAGTACGTGTTATCCGCGAAGCTACCAGTGGCTAAAAACCTGCCCACCCTTGTGGTAAGCGCAAAACCCCCATCAAAATCAACCCAAAGGTAACCGCAATCACAATAATACTATTGCGAAATTGCAATTTACTATCTGTCTGTTTGCGCCATTTGCTCGTACCATGCATAAAACCGACGGCTATCAGCATCATTACCCCATGCTCAATCCGATATAGCGCCCAACTCCCATAAAGAAGGCCATATAGCAGCCACAAAATAATCCCCAACAACACGTTAAGATCAACAAACCCGGTAAATGCCCCCATCAAAGCACGATCTCGCGAGGTAAATGATTCACCTCGCACCAAACCAATGGCAAACTTAACCACAGCAACAACCGCCACAATCAATACAAACCAACGGATCGAACCATGCACCATTTGAAATAAATCCATCTTACTCTTCCTCACTCTTAGCTATATTATTCGTTTCTTGACTATTTTCATGCACTCCCAAATCTGGATCCGGATATTGAACCCTTGCTCGACTAATCGCCAACCCATCTATATCAAGAATTGTTAATAAAACATCTTCCAGATGATAAATATCCCCTTTTTGCGGCGGGCGACCTAATAAGTTAACAATTAAACCCCCAACAGTTTCCACATCAGGCAATTTTTCTTCGTTACCTAAATAAACGATTTCTTGCAAATCTTCTAATAAATAATCACCGGCTACTTCAATTAAACCTGGCGATAATTGCACAAACGGCTCTTTCTCAACATCAAATTCGTCACGCACTTCACCTACAATCTCTTCCGCTAAATCTTCAAGCGTAACAATCCCCGCTACACCACCAAATTCATCGATAACAATGGCCATGTGCTGTCTTTGGCGTTTGAAAACAGCTAATAAAACTGCCGCTGATTGTGCTTCAGGCACAGCCGGTGCCGGCCGCAACAACTTGGCTAAACCAACATCAGTTCGCCCCTCAATTTCAGCTCGGACCCAATCTTTCACATGCAACACGCCCACAATATGATCCAAATCCTCTTTATAAACTGGGAAACGGCTATAACGGCTATCAGCCACAAATTTACGCACCTCGGCCACACTCATATCATGTGCCAAGGCTGAAATCTTGCGCCGAGGCGTCATCACCTGCCCCACTTGCCGATCCTTAAAATCAAAAATGTTCAGAATCATCTCTTGTTGATCGGCATGAATCAACCCATCTTCAGCACTTTCCGTCACAATCAACTCTAACTCTTCCGGCGAATGAAGATGCGCATGTCCATGTACTGGCGGCACACGCAATAAACGCAAAATCACATTACCAATCGCATTTAAAACACGAACAGGCACGATCAAGACCGCTTGGATCCAGCGCATCGGCCGGCTAACCCAGATCACGACCTGCTCGGCACTAGACAATGCCAATGATTTAGGCACCATCTCACCAATTACAATATGTAAATAAGTGAGCAATGATAAACTGATAACAAAAGCAATAGAATGAATAGCGGCTGAACTTGTCCCTTCACCCAAAAAGTTCTTCAAATAGGGTTCAATAAAATGAGCCACTTGTGGTTCACCATACATCCCCAAACCTAATGAAGCTACTGTAATCCCTAACTGCGCCGTCGCAATATATTGATCTTGCTCACCATCCGTTGTTAATACATCTAAAACGTGACTGGCTTGGACATTCCCTTCCAAGGACATCTGCTCAATACGGCTACGGCGTACACCAATAATGGCGAACTCGGCCGCCACAAACAACCCATTCACAATCACCAAAACAAACACAACAACCAAGACAAAAAAGATTGATGTTTCATCTTCAGCTGTTGTCTCCGCCGCCATAAAACCAAGCAAATAAGCCAACCCTGGTAAACTAAATAACAAAGCTATAATCTTACTCATCTTCGCTCACCCCCCATTCATGAACGTCAGTCACATGATCAGACGAAGCAGCTGATAACGGAATAGAAACTTCTGTCATCCCTAAATCTTCCATCCCCTCCACTCGAATCTCAACTTCCCCCACCAAAGCCACATCACCTTCATGAGGCGGATGCCCCAATTCACTTAACACCAGTCCACCAACTGTAACCGCATTCTCATCAGGTAACGAAAACCCAAAATATTCATTGACGTCACTTACCAAGACATCACTCCGTAGATAAAGGCGACCATTACTTTGCGACATCATCGCCGTTTCATTGTCAAATTCATCTTGCAACTCGCCTAAAACCTCTTCAATTAAATCTTCAAACGTAATTAAACCGGCGGTGCCCCCATACTCATCAAAGACAACGGCCACATATTGACGCCGTGTCTGCAATTTTTCCCAAATATCAATCACTGACAATAGTTCTGGCACACGTATCACCTGACGCATAATATCAGTTAAAGCTCCCTGTTGGCGAACATATAACCGATAAACATCTTTAATGTGGACAAAACCAACAATATTATCGATACTTTCTTCATACAATGGAATCCGTGAATAACCCGCATCAATCGCTGTGCTCAACACATCATCTACTAAACTATCAACAGGCATCGCCAACATGCGTGTGCGATGAACCATCACTTCTTGGGCATGCAGTTCACGTAACCGAAACGCATTACGCAACATCTGCTGTTCATCCCGATCTAACAACCCCCCTTCATGGCTTTCTGTTACTAATAGCTCAATCTCTTCTGGTGAATGGATATGAGCACCATGCCCTTCCCCATGCTCCTGACCCAGTAGTCGCAAAATAAGATTGCCACTACCATTGAAAAACCAAATGAACGGGCGCAAAATACGTAACGACCAACGCATCGGCGTAATAACACCCATCGCCACCTGCTCTGGATACTGCACGGCCAAGGACTTGGGCGTTAACTCGCCTAAAACAACTTGCAAAATAGTGATAAAAACCAACACCCCTGTCGCTGTTATCGTCGTGGCTAATGTCTCGGCCTGTGCCGGAGAAACAACACCACCCAACAAATCAGTTAATAACGGTGTTAGCGCCGGCGCTAATGAACGTTGTCCATACGCCCCTAAAACCAAAGAGGATGCTGTAATACCTAGCTGACAAGCAGCAACGTACTTATCAAGCATAACACCATCTTCAAGAACAGTTAACAATGCTTGGGCGGCACGGTTGCCGGTACCAGCTAGTTGACTAACACGGGTCTTGCGTGCTGCTACCGTAGCAAACTCGGCAGCAACATACAACCCGTTAATAAATACCAATAACGCGATAGTCGCGGCAATGAACAAAAATGCGGACATGATTTTTTATTTTTTTTACCAAACAATGAGGATTAAAAAAGAGTACTTTACCATCAACAAACAGCAAAGTAGATGGCACCCAAGAGGAAAGAGGCCAATAAATACAAGAGGGAGGCTGATCGGCTAAATCGGTGTCATTCTCTGAATCAGACATAAGATGGTCAAAATTATAAGGCAGGTAAGCGATTTGGTCAAATAAAATGTTATTTCCGCTTTTATCAATACAAAAAAAACAAGCTGGGTAACAATGTATTACCCAGCTTGCCATCGTTTCCTTAAGTACCTACATGCGACTAACTATCGTACAAAGTCTCGATAGTATCCGCATATTTATTATAAATCACCGCCCGTTTTAATTTCAAGGTAGGCGTCAATTCACCACCCTCAACACTAAAGTCTTCAGGTAAAATACGGAAGCCGCGCACATGTTCAACCCGCGCAAATTCACGATTCACTTCCTCATCAATTCCTCGTTGGATTTCGGCAACAATCGCTGGATTTTCATGCCAATTACCACCTTGAATATTGTTATCTTGCGCAAATTTTTCCACTGCTTCCGGACTTAACGTAATCAATGCCGTCAAGAACCGGCGTTGTTCACCAACAATAATCGCATTTGCGACTAAATCTAACTTACGTAAAGCCGCTTCAATATTCTTTGGTGCAATATTTTTACCGCCAGAGGTGATAATGATCTCTTTCTTACGACCAACAATGCTTAAATAACCATCGGAATCGAATTTACCTAAGTCACCAGAATGAAGCCAGCCATCAATCAAGGTCTCGGCCGTCGCCTCTGGATTCTTATAATAACCCATAAAAACATTGGGACCCTTCATCAAGATTTCGCCATCATCGCCCAGACGGACTTCGGAACCAGGCCAAGCTGGCCCTACTGTCCCAAACTTGGTCATACTAGGCCGATTCGTCGTCGTCGGCCCGCACCCCTCTGACTGACCATAAATCTCATACACAACAAGATCTAGCCCAGCTAAAAACTCTAAGATATGAGGCGGAATCGGGGCAGCCCCAGATACACAGTAAATCGCCCGCGATAAACCCAAAGCCTCTTTCACCTTACTGAAGAATAACTTATTCGCAATTGCATATTGAATCGCCAATAAACCAGCTGGTTCCTGACCTTGATTGCGTAAACCAGTCACTTGATGCCCAACCCCTTGTGCCCATTCCGCAATTTTCGCCCGTGCCCCAGTCGCTTCAGCTAATCGTGCCCGTACACCATCATGAAAACGCTCCCAAACCCGTGGTACACCAAACAAAATCGAGGGTTGAACCTCTTTCAAGTTATCAGCAACTTTCAAACCAGATTCCGCATAATAAACCTGATAACCGAACGTCGCTTGGGCATGAATGGTAAACATTTGCTCAGCGATGTGCGATAATGGCAAATAAGACAGCGTGCTATCATCTGGTTGCAAATCAAACACAAACCGAGCCTGTTTGGCCGTCCACGCCAATGTCTCATGTGACAACATCACCCCTTTGGGTGGTCCTGTCGTCCCCGATGTATAAATCAAGGTGGCCATATCTTCCATTTTTAATGCGTCTAAACGAGCATCCACCTCTGATTCATCCGTTTCATCCCCCTTGGCCATGAACTCATCCCAGCTCAATGCCATCGGGTCATTATCAATTTTAGTCCCTTTCATCATGATAATATGCTTTAAATGAGGCAAATTATCTCGCTCTTGGTCAATTTTTTCCCATTGACCCTCATCTTCAAGCAAAATCACTTTAGCTTCGGCATGATTGGTGATGTATTGAACCTCACCGGCTGAATTCGTGGTATAAATACCAGCCGTCGCCCCACCAACGAGCATCCCCGCCAAATCCATGATAACCCATTCAGGCCGATTAAAACCTAAAATGCAGACGATATCGCCTGGTTCAACGCCTAACGCAATTAAAGCTCGGCCAGCCTGCCGCACCTGAGCCACATAATCACGCCACAACGTCGCTACCCAAGCCCCGTTCGCTTTATGATAATAAGCTGGAGCATTAGGCCGTGTCCGACCTTGCTCGTGCAATCGATGTAAAATTGTTTCTGCCATAGCGAAACTCCTCTCCTCATGGAAATCCATTACTCAACTAATAACAACTACTAATATGAATAATTTGAATAAATATATGATTGTTGCCTGTAGATACTCATTGATTGTACAAAGGTTTGCTCACAAATACAAAAATTGCTCTTTAATAGTAATTTATACGTAAGTTATCACGCTTAATTACCCATTTAAATCACATCCCAAAACTACGAAGAAATCACCTGTATAAAAATCATAGTATCCGTCTCACTTAAAAAGATGGCCTGTGCAAACCAACGTTCACACAGGCCCATACTCATTTTAAAGGAAAATCGGAAATTAACGACGATTTAATTAAAACTTTGGTTACAAAGCCTTAATCAGCCAAGGTCGATAAATCACCAACTTCTTGCCCTAACGTTTGCGCCCGCAAAACGCGGCGCATGATTTTGCCGGATCGCGTTTTAGGCAAGTTATCCACAAACTTAATCACTGCGGGCTTGGCAATAGGCCCCATATCCTCGGCCACATGGGTCTTTAACTCCGCCTCTAAGGCAGTGCTACCATCAAACCCTTGACGCAAGATACAGAAGGCATGAACCACATTACCACGCAATTCATCAGGGATACCGATAACCGCTGCCTCGGCCACCGCCGTATGGCTAACCAAAGCACTCTCAATTTCTGCCGTCCCCAAACGATAACCAGATACCTTAATCACATCATCAATCCGGCCAATAACCCAAATGTAACCATCTTCATCTTTCTTGGCACTATCACCGGGCAAATACCACCCCTGCTCCGCATAACGGCTCCAATATTGCTCGACATAACGATCCGGATCACCATATAAGGTCCGCAACATCGCGGGCCATGGGGTCTTAATAACCAAGAACCCTTCTTCATTCGGTTTCACCGATTCCCCTTCTTCATCAACAACATCCATTTCGACACCAGGGAAGGGACGCGTGGCCGAGCCCGGCTTCAACGGTACTGAAGGCAATGGGGTCAACATGAAATTCCCCGTCTCTGTTTGCCACCATGTATCCATGATTGGGCATTTTTCGCTACCAATCACCCGATAATACCATTTCCATGCTTCCGGATTAATCGGTTCCCCCACCGAACCTAAGAGGCGCAGGCTAGACAAATCATGCCGATTCGGCCAGCTTTCGCCAAAGCGCATTAGGCCGCGGATCGCCGTGGGGGCCGTGTATAAAACGGTAATCCCATATTTGGCCACCATCGACCACCACCGATCAGGATACGGATGGGTCGGTGCCCCTTCATACATAAAGCTGGTCGCCCCTAATACCAATGGCGCATAAACGATGTAACTGTGTCCCGTAATCCAACCAGGATCAGCTGCACACCACCAAACATCATCTGGCTTCAAATCAAACACCCATTTCAAGGTTGTAGCCGTCCCAACCATATAACCACCGTGCGTGTGCAAAATCGCCTTCGGCTTGCCCGTCGTCCCCGATGTATACAAAATAAATAACGGATCTTCGGAACTCATCACTTCCGTATGCGCTTTGGCATCCGCAATTGGCAACGCCATTAAATCATGATACCAATGGTCACGACCAGGCACCATTTCTACTTCCTGCCCCGTCCGTTTCACACAAATCACACTTTGGATCGTGCCCGCCCGTTCGACGGCCGCATTCGCAATTTTCTTTAATTCGATAATGTTGCCCCGCAACCAAGCCCCATCACACGTAATCAATAACTTAGATGCACTATCCTCAATCCGGCCTAATAACGCTTCTGTAGAAAAACCACCATAAACGACAGAATGCATCGCGCCAACTTTAGCACAAGCCAACATCGCAATCATTAATTCAGGAATCCGTCCCATATAAATGGTCACCCGATCCCCTTTTTGCACCCCCATCGAACGCAAAACGCTCGCGAATTTACACACTTCATGGTTCAACTGTTGATAGGTATAAACGCGGGTATCCCCTTTTTCCCCTTCAAAAATCAAAGCCGCTTTATTCCGTGTGGCCGTCCGTTGATGCCGATCTAAAGCGTTATGGACAATGTTAACTTTAGCCCCAACAAACCATTTGTAGAAAGGGGCATTATTATCATCTAAAGTTTGCGACCAAGGGGCAAACCATTCAAAATTTTCACGGGCAATTTTATCCCAAAAACCAGCTAAATCTTTGGTAGCCGCTTCGTTAACTTCATCATAATTAGGGATATGGGCCGCCGCAACAACTTCAGGGGCGGGATAATATACATCTCCGACCATTTTGTTTTTTTCACTCATTCATGACACTCCGTGGGTTAGCTAAAAAATATAAAACATATCCTCTTAATGATAAGAATTTTTATTGATTCTTACCAATCACAAGACATTTTAACGACAAGTTGTTAATATTAGAGAATAGTTGACAGTTCTTATTATATTCGATAAATTTAAGAATCGGCAAAAAATAATCAGAAAAGGTAAAAATGATGGCACTTCCCCCAATTGATATCGATGGTATGGTACAGTTTTTAGTAGGTCTTTTAAATACACCGAGTCCCACGGGTGATACAGATCGCGCCATGGCATACGTCCAAGAAGCGTTCGCTAAAATTGATGTTTCTTTGGTTCAATCGCCTAAAGGGTTGATGGCTGGTGATGTGGCTGGTCAACAAGACAATGCGCCTCGTGCCCTGACTGCCCATACGGATACGTTGGGAGCGATGGTGCGGTCGATTAAGAGCAACGGCCGTTTACAACTCACCCAACTCGGCGGCTGGCTCTGGAATTCCGTCGAAGGAGAAGGTGTTACCATCTTTGCCAGCAACGGAAAAACCTACCGTGGCGCCATCATGCCCACCACCGCCTCCATCCATGCCCACCCCCGCGCCGAACAAACCAAAACACGTGACGATAGCAACATGGAAGTACGCATCGACGCACGCACCAGTAATGCCCAAGAAACCCTCGACCTCGGCATCCGCGTTGGCGACATTATCGCCTTTGACCCTCGCGTTGAAGTCACTGATACCGGTTTTATTCGCTCACGTCATCTCGATGATAAAGCGGGTGTCGCTACCATTTACGGCGCTTTATCCGCTTTACACAAAGCTGGTTTGCAACCGAAACAACGGACCACTATCCATATCAGCAACTATGAAGAGGTCGGTCATGGTGCGGCCACCGGCTTCCCTCCCGATATCGTCGAGTTACTCACCATCGATATGGCCGTGGTCGCCCCTAACCAAACGTCTGATGAATTTTCAGCCACCATCTGCGCCAAAGATTCGCGCGGCCCATACCACCTCGGCCTCCGCCGCCGTCTCGAACAGCTAGCCACCGAACACGATATCCAAACCCAAACCGATATCTACCCCTTCTATGGCTCTGATGGGGAAGCCTTCTGGGGAGCCGGCGCCAATGTCGCCGTCGCCCTCATCGGCCCCGGCGTGGCCGCTTCCCACCATTACGAACGCACCCACCGTGATGCCCTCCTCCACACCGCCAATCTCATCAACGCTTACCTCTTATCAGATTAAAGATGACCATGCTTAAAGATAAAATCATCCTCATTACAGGCGCGGCCGGAGGCATTGGCTGGGCCACTGCCGAATATTGCGCCCAACAAGGTGCCCGTCTCGCTCTGGCTGACTATGACCAAGAAGCGGGCGAAACTGCCGCCAATATGCTTCAAGAAAAAGGGTATGAGGCGATTTTTCTCCATACCGATGTCACCTCGGCCGAACAAGTCGAAAAAATGATAACGGCAACTGTCGATCATTATGGACAACTTGATGGCGCTTTTAATAATGCCGGTATCGAACCCCCACCCGTCCATGCAGCCGATATTTTGGAAAAAGATTTTGACCGTGTTATGAATACCAACCTTAAAGGGGTATGGCTCTGTTTAAAATATCAACTCAAACAGATGGTTGGGCAAGAACATGGGGCTATTGTTAACAACGCCTCTGTCTCGGGGCTGGTCGGTGCCCCCCGTCTAGCCGGCTACGCCGCTAGTAAACATGGTGTCATCGGACTCACCAAAAGCGCCGCTCTTGAATATACCCGTTATGGCATCCGTATCAATGCCGTCTGCCCCGCTGTTATCCGCACCCCGATGGTTGAACGTATCCTGACAATCACCCCCCAATTAGGCGAAAAATTAGTCGCTGGCAACCCTAGTCGCCGCTTAGGTGAACCACATGAAGTGGGTGCTTTGGTCGCTTGGCTCCTCTCCTCGGCCGCCAGCTTTGTTAATGGCTCGGCTATTCCCGTCGATGGGGCCTATTCAGCCCAATAATCTAGTTATGAAGTTTGCCATCATTGCTGATATTCATAGCAATTTAACCGCGCTCAACGCCGTTATCGCTGATATTGATGCTTGGAACCCTGACCAAGTCATCGTGAATGGTGACACCGTTAATCGGGGGCCGTACCCACGTCAATGTTTAGAGTTTGTCATGGACCGTTGTCAACGTGATGGCTGGGTGGTAACCCGAGGCAACCACGAAGATTATGTGCTCGATAATATCGACCCCAACCCACCCCCCTCCTCCTTAGATCAACAAATTTTCTACAATTCAATTTGGACATACCAACAACTCAATTATGATGTCACCCCCATTGAATTAATGGTTGAGCAGTATGAATGGCAGGCGCCGAGTGGCGAACTGTTGCGGGCAACGCACGCGGCCGTGGGTAATCGCCAAGATGGTATCTACACCCACACCTCCGATGACGAGATTCGGGAGAAAATAGGCCCGCCACCAGCTGTCTTTGTCACCGCCCACACTCACTATCCCCTCCATCGACAAGTTGGCCACACCCAAATTATCAATAGCGGTGGTGTGGGTATCTCCTGTGATGGGGATACCCGCGCTAGCTATGCCCAAATCGAATGGCTTGCCCCCCAAAAATGGGACATCAATCTTGTTCGCGTACCTTATGATCTTGATAAAGCATATCAAGATATGTTAACTTCTGGTTTCATCGCCGACAGCGGGCTACTTAGTCACATCATGGCTTTTGAATTGCGCCAAGGCCGCCCCCATCTCCCTCACTGGAATAAACGGTACTACCAAGCCGTACTTGACGGTCAACTCGATTTAAAAGATGCCGTTCAGGCATATCTCGACAATCCTACGCTTATATAAAGTAATTATAACCTTATGGCTCAATTGAAAAATGCAATTCAATCACGACTTTCACTCCTCATTGGCATGCTGATACTAATGTGGGTCCTTGAAATCATCGACTTTATCCTCTTTACCTTCTCCTTAGACCGTTTTGGTATCGCCCCACGCTCTCTCATTGGGCTAAGAGGTATCTTTTTGGCCCCATTCCTACATATCGGCTTTAGCCATCTGATTAGCAATACCATACCTTTTCTCGCCCTCGGCTGGCTCGTCATGCTCCGTAGCCTCTCCGACTTTGTCAACGTCAGCATCATTACCGCCATCATTAGTGGTTTAGGCGTTTGGCTGTTTGCCTCGCCGCAAACAGTTCATCTTGGTGCCAGTGGCTTAATCTTTGGCTATTTAGGCTATTTACTATTACGTGGCTATTTCGAGCGCAGTTTGGTCGCTATCGCCCTAGCGCTTATTACCACTTTCTTTTACGGTGGCATCCTGCGCGGCATCCTGCCCCAAAGCGCAGGCATCTCTTGGCAAGCTCACCTCTTCGGCTTCATTGGCGGGAGCATCGCCGCTTATCTTTTGACTAAATACCGCCCTACAGAATAAAAACGCAATTGCGATCACCCTAAAACCTGTTAAAATAACACAGGCTGAAACAAACTTATATCAGTCATAAATTTCTCAAGCGTGTAACAAAGGTGTGCTATGTGGTCGACAAAGATTCAATCTTCAATTTCCAGCATATTTTTAATGGTTTTGATGGTTGCCTGCCAAACAACCGCTCCCGCTCCAACCCCAACCCCATCATCAACCCCACCTCCCACCATCATAAATAGCGATACCACCGATTCAGGACGGTACCCCGCTGGTACAGAGATACGGTTTCTCCAATGGAACCATTTTGTGCCCCAATATGATAAATGGTTTGACCCCTTCGTTACCGCTTGGGGGGATGAAGTTGGAGTCCAAACAAGTATTGAACATATCCCTTTAACTGAATTAAGTAGCCGTTTACAAACAGCTATTATTGCCGGCGAAGGGCCAACATTGGTAGAACTAATTATTGCCGCCTCCGTTCATGTTGAGGGCGTCCATGACCTCACCGATCTTAACTTGCAAGCACAAGAACAGTTTGGGGAACAAGTCTCAACCTGTCATGCTAATTCCTATCTGCCTACCACTGGTCAATATTATGGCTACTGTGTCGCTTGGGCCCCTGACCCCGGCAACTATAACATCAACTTATGGACGGAAGCGGGCTTCCCCGATGGCCCGCAATCATGGGAAGATTTGCTCGTCGGTGGGCAAACCATTCGGGATACACACGGTATTGGTGTTGGCCTTGGCATCTCCCCCGAAATGGATTCCGAAATGGCCCAAAGAGCGATTTTATGGTCATTCGGAGCCTCCGTACAAGACGAAAATGAAAATGTTGTCATCAATTCCCCGGAAACATTAGCCGCCCTCGAATATATCGCTAACTTATACCAATCAAGTATGGCTCAAGATGTTTTTGATTGGAACCCCGCTACCAATAACCAAGAGTTAATTGCCGGCAACTTATCATATATCCTTAATTCTGTTTCCGCCTATCGTAGTTTGCAAAAAATTGATGCGCCTGCTGCTGATAATATCGGTTTTGTACCCGCTTTAGAAGGGCCAGCTGGTCGCTACGCCTCTTCTCATGTCTGGTCAATCTATGTCATTCCTAACTATGTCCAAGGGGCAGAACTAGAAGCAGCACAAGAGTTTTTGCTCCACCTAACAGCTAACTATGATCAAGCAACCTTTAACAGTGAACTTTATAATTTCCCCGCTTTTCCTAGCACAGTCCCGCAATTAGATGATTGGCTCACCACCGATCCGTTCAACTCAACCCCAGCTAACAAATTGAATGTTTTAGCCACAGCTGATGAATGGGGCATCCATCTTGGCTATCCGGGCACGGCGAATCCGGCGGTGGCCGAGGTGTTCGCCCAAAATATCATCACCACCATGATGCGTGATGTCGCTACCGGTGAAAAAACAGCTGAAGAAGCACTCGCTATCGCTGAAGCAGAAATTAATGTCATTTATGATAAATGGCGTCAAAAAGGATTGATTGGCAATCCATAAAGTAGTAAACTCTTCCTATGAGCAGTGACACCCCACCTATCTTACATCGGCTACGTTGGCACCATTTTTCAATTCAACAAAAGTTGATATCGATTGTTTTGTTAACATTACTGGTAGCGGTACCATTTACTACCATCGCCATTGCCACTGCTGTGCAACGCTTTGAAGAACGGGTAGGTGCTTCACAAATCCAATCAGAAAACCAACTTTTCATTTTTCACGTCCAAGAGTTTGAAAGTCGGTTAGAAAATTTAGCGGTACAAATTGCAACCGATGATATTATCATTAACAATCTCGCCCTCAATAATGTCCCCACTTTACAACAATTAGGCAACAGTTATCGGCTACAAAACGATCTCGACGAAATTATTTTCATTAACGCCGATGACAATCTAGCCAGCGAACCCCAATACGTCAATCAAGATGAACTCCTGCCACTACTACTAGCAACCTTAGTCAATGAGTCCCAAACTAAGTTGCTAGAAACAGATGCTGGCTGGGTTCTCATCACAACCCAGAAAATCAACAGCCCTGTCGAGACAGTGGGGGCGGTCGCCATTGGTCGGTTACTCGATAATGAAATGTTATTGCAAATGAATATTGGGCGCGCATCACCCATTTTGCATCTTTATGATAACCAAGGACAGATTGTAGCCAGCTCCCATCTTGGTGAGCATATTCATGAGATCGAACCGAATGATCCCTTATGGCGAGCCAGTAGTCGTGGCAATACACAACAGATTATTTACACCAATGAGCTAGATCGGTATCGCGTTTTATATGCCCCTTTACATATCAATGATGAAATTGCGGCCGTGTACACACTCGAAATCAGCACGGCCGAAATCCAAGAACTCGAAAGCCAAGTCCGTAACCGGTTACTGATCATTTTAGCCGTTATCGCCTTCCTTATCGTGGCCGTGCTCGTCTTTTTAACTAGACATCTCATCGCTATCCCTCTGATTAGCCTCACCGATGCGGCTCAAGCGATCGGCCAAGGCAATCTTGACACCCCTCTGCCACCCGCTCGGCATGATGAAATTGGTCAGCTCAACCAAAGTTTTCGTCAGATGGTGGTTCAATTACAAGAGATTTTAGAGACATTAGAACAACGTATTGACGAACGAACGGCCGCTTTACAAACAGCCAACGAAGAACTCGGCCAAGCCAAACAAATCGCCGAAAATGCCAGCCAAGCCAAATCCGAATTCTTAGCCAACATGAGCCACGAAATTCGCACCCCCATGAACGCCGTCATCGGCATGACAAATCTCCTCCTCGATACCGATTTGACCGTCCAACAAGAAGATTTCGTCGCCACCATACGCCAAAGTGGTGACAATCTGCTCACTATCATTAACGATATTCTTGATTTCTCTAAAATTGAGGCGGGACAACTCCATTTAGAAATGACAACCGTTCCCCTGCGCTCTCTTATCGAATCTTGTCTCGACTTAGTGGCACCCAACGCCAATCAAAAAGGGTTAGAACTGGGCTATTTGTTAGCGCCAGAGGTGCCACCCGCCGTTCGCGGTGATAGCACACGTATTCGGCAAGTGTTGGTTAACTTGTTGAGTAATGCGGTTAAGTTTACGGCCGAGGGAGAAATTATCGTCACCGTCACCAGCTCCCCACTAACCACCGCTGAAAATGATATCGAAATCCAATTCTCAGTGCGTGATACCGGTATCGGCATCCCCCCCGATCGTGTTGCCACCATCTTTGAATCATTTAATCAAGCCGACAGCTCCACCACCCGCCTCTATGGCGGTACTGGCCTCGGCCTCACCATCAGTCAAACACTAACCCAGATGATGGGTGGTGAAATTTGGGTCGAAAGCCAAGTCGGTGTTGGTTCCACCTTCTACTTCACCATCCACGCTAATATCGTCGAACTTGAAGATGAATGGGCGGATGAAATAGCTGTCAATCTCGCCAACAAGCATGTTTTAATTGTCGACCCCAATCTCACCAGCCAGCAAATCATCACCACCCACACCAATAATTGGCGCATGAAAACAACAATTGCCCAATCTAGCCAAGACGCCCTGCAAAAACTAACACAGCAACGTTTTGATGCCGCCATTATTGCTAAAGAGATGCCTCAAATGGACGGCTTTACCTTAGCCAACACCCTTAAAGAGCGAACCAGCTCTCCCCCACCCTTGATTCTGTTAACCAAGATGGGGGCAACCATAGAAGATGAACAAAATGCTCACTTTATCACCCACATCACCAAACCAATCAAAGCGTCAACCCTTTACAACACGTTAACCCAAGCACTCAACGAGGACCGACGCCCAATCTCTATCAGCAAACAAACCAAAGAAACCAAATATGATGCGGAGTTGGCCCAAAAACACCCATTACGTATCTTGTTAGCTGAAGATAACGCCATTAACCAAAAGTTAGCCATCATAACCTTAAACCGTTTAGGCTATCGTCCCGATGTGGTCGCTAACGGGTTAGAAGCGATTTCAGCCTTAAACCGTCAACAGTACGATGTTGTTCTCATGGATGTCCAAATGCCTGAAATGGACGGATTAACTGCTACTCGCCAAATTCGAGCACAGTTCCCACCTGAAAAACAGCCCCATATCATCGCCCTAACAGCCAACGCCTTACCTGAAGATCGTGAAAGTTGTCTGCAAGCAGGCATGGACAATTACATTAGCAAACCATTTCAAATCAACAATTTGATCAAAGCATTGCTCAAAACTAGACAAAAATCACCATCAGAACCGCTAAAGGCACTGCCTGCGGATGATCCTCTCGTCGTTGATAAGCAACCAACATTAACCATTGATATGACAGCGCTTGATGGATTGCGCCAATTATTAGGCGATGGTGCGGACGAGATGCTACCCAATCTTGTGCAACGGTTAAACGATGAGTTTTATGAACTGTTTGCGCGCGCAGAGATTGCTTTAGCCGCCGCCGATCAATCTGAACTTCGGCGGGCAGTTCACACTATTAAATCAAATTCAGCTAACTTTGGTTTAACGGCCGTTCACCAAACAGCCGCCACCCTCGAAAAACAGGTCAAAGAAAACAATTTAAGCATGGCCAAAACCGCGCTCAGCCAAATCAAACGGTTATTCGAAACACTCTATCCACAACTGGCCAAATTACACCCCCCCCACGAATAGAACCGACCCATATCCTTCAACGGAGTAATGAAAACAATGTCCTCCCCTATTTTTATTAGCGGAACCCAACGCTCGGGCACATCTTTACTACGCTCATTAATAGATAGCAACACTCCTATCTATATGCCCCCAGCTGAGATGAAGTTTTTTGTCCGCTATCATCATAAATTAGCCCGCTACGAGCCGCTAAAACCAGCTTCAATCCAACAATTTATCGCCGATTATGCCCAATACCGCCCCGTTCTTCACCATACCGGTGTCGCCCAAAACAGCGAGATGATTGCCACCATTAGCCAATACGACAACTGGCCATCCATCTATGCCACTCTCATGCTAGCGCTGGCTCAAACAGAAAATAAACAATGGTGGGGTGAGAAATCGCCAGCCAATGAATATTTCGTTGATAATATTCTTCATTTTTATCCCCAATCAAAAATTTTATATACAGTTCGCGACCCATGGGCCGTAGTTGCCTCGAGCCGTCGCCGGTATAAACAAGGCTTCCTACGACCTACTCTTCGCTGGGTTTTATCGATTCGACGCGCATTAACTTACTACAATCAACTACCCAAGCACACATTCCATCTTGTTTTTTATGAAGATTTAGTGCTTAATCTGCATGAAGCGCTTAAACCGATTTGGACGTTCTTGGGCTTGTCATCAGCTGATGTTGCCGCTAAATTAACCATTAACCAAGCGAAATGGGGCCGAGGGGGGGTCACATCCTACAAAGATCGCCAAGAAGAACAGTTGGTGTGGGAAGATTCCTTAATCGCCTATAAGCGAGAATTGACCCCACGAGAAATCAACATTATTGGGTGGCTAACCCGCCGCGAGCGACAACTACTCGGCTATCAAGCAGAACAAGCTTATACATATGGCTTTTCTCAACAACTCCAATCCAAAAAAGACAAATCTCAGCTTTATTACCCCCATTACCTCGGCCATCTCTTAAATGGTATTACCGATCGCCCTTTACGCACACCCCTAACATCAAGCTTTACATAAACATATGAAAACTATCCTATATATCGAAGCGGGGACTTACGGTGGCGGCTCCTTTGAAAGCATGTACCAACATTTGTGCGTCCTTGACCGACAAAAATATCGTCCACTGGTTGTTTATCTCAACCAAACACCATTTATTGAGCGTGTTCGTGCCTTAGATATCCCGGTTCATCTTCTTTATGACCGTCATTATAGTTTAACTAGCCCTGTCTGGCAGAGACAGTTTTGGCGCGTTACCCACTATCTGTTTGATCGCTACGCGAAGTCGCTTTATCTCCCTTTTATTCGCCGAGTACATGCACCGGTTATCGGCCAAATTGTCACCCTTATACGCCAAGAACGGGTCGATCTGATTCACCTTAACAATCATGCGAATCGGGATTTATTTGCGATTATGGCGGCCGAGGCCACCAATACCCCCTGTATCAGTCATCTGCGCTCTATGCGTGGCTCCGTTGGCTTTGACCACCAACGAGCCACTTATACTGATAAAATCGTAACCACCTACATCGCCAACTCCCAAACAACCCAAAATTATTGGGCTACTAAGCATATTGACATCTCCCGTACCCATCTCATTCACAACGGGATCCCGCTATTACCAATCAAAGCCGCTCCTATTCGTCAACAATTCAACTGGGATGCCGACACACCCGTTATAGCCTGTATCTCCCCATTAACCGTTGATAAAGGTCAAGAATTTTTACTGGCTGGCTTTGCTCACTTTCACCAACAATACCCCTCGGCCCGTCTCCTCATCATTGGCGGCGGCACCCTCCAACCCAAACTCGAAAACCTCGCCAACCAACTAGGCATCGCTAACAAAACAACCTTTGCCGGCTACGTCACCAACGCCAAAGAGATGGCCGCCGCCGCTGATATCATGGTCGTCCCTTCAAAAGAAGATTCTTTTGGCCGTGTCGTCCTTGAAAGCTTCCTCGCCCAAACACCACTGGTTGCTACCGATGTTGGTAGTATCCGCGAAGTCGTCACCCCTGAACAAAATGGACTGCTCGTCCCCTATAATGATGTCAACGCTCTCACCAACGCTTGGAATCGATTGCTAACCGATAAGACCCTCCGGCAAAAACTAACGACTAACGGCTACCAAACAATCAAAGAAAATTTTAGCATTAACGAATACGCACGCCGTGTCGCCCTCATTTACGATGAGATATTAAATAACAATCAGTAACAAAGCTCTTCCTGGAAAGATATTATCAACAGCACCGTTTTCATAAGCCATCCGAGAAGATGCGTACAAAAATCAATCTTTATAAGAAGCCAATGTAGCGGGCCAAAACAGCCAAACCAAACCCAACAACGGTTGTACCAAAGGAAAATAACCATAATCAGCCCCAAAATGACGCCAAACTGTACTGCCAATCATCTCCGGCCAAATAAAACTCATCCCCCCTACAATCAACGTCATCACCGTTTCAAACGCCAATACCCCTACTGATAAACGCCACGCCCACTTCCGCCGATAAGCAAAACCAACTGTCGCTAACAAATAACAAACCGCCGCCACGCCGCTTAAAGTAGGTGGCAAATAATCAGTGACACCTTCTTTAAACAGCAATTGATACAAAGAACGAACCCCTGTTGACAAGGCTAACACAGGATAGGAAATCGCCAAGACGAATCCAAACGCCGTAACCATATTCGCTAAACCATCTTCTTTTTCTCTTTCAACCGCCATAATACATTTATCTCCAGTTATCAATGATTTTTTCACCCCCAACCCAGCAAAAATAGCATCAAGCCTGCGCAAACGCCTCATAAAAATGAATCGCGGCCGCCAACCCCTTCTCCCAATTAACCAAATGATAATGCTCATTTGGACCGTGACGATTATCATCTAAACCCATCGGCACTAAAATAAAAGGTAAACCTAACTCTCGTTGTAAAATTGAGACCACGGGCAAAGATCCTCCCCCTCGGCTCACCACCGGCTTCTGCCCCCACACTTCCGTCAAAACCGTCATCGCCACCCGTACCGCCGACGAACGCCATGGTGTCACCGCCGCCCGCTCCCCACCCTGATAACGCACAGTTGTCACAATCGTATCTTCCACCTTCTCCGCCAAATACGCTTCCAACTGCTTTAACACCTTCTGCGGATCTTGATCTGGCACCAAACGAAAACTCAGCTTAGCCCGAGCCCAAGCCGGAATAATCGTACTAATTCCCAACCCTTGATAACCACTCGTCAACCCATTTATCTCACATGTTGGCCGCGCCACCATCCGCTCCAATAAGGAATAATCACCATCCCCCCACACCCCTTGCGCCCCTGTTTCTACCAGCCATTGCTCTTCAGAATAAGGCACATCAGCTAATAAAGCCCGTTCACCAGCCGTTAAGGGCGTTACATCATCATAAAAACCAGGCAAAGCAACACGCCCCTTATCATCATGCAACAGCCCCAAAAAAGCGGCTAACGCTTGCGCCGGATTATGCACCGAGCCCCCATAGCTCCCTGAATGTAGATTACGGGCCACACTTTCAAACAACAGTTCAACTGCCAAAAAACCACGCAACCCATAATCTATGCTTGGATAATTCGGCGCAAACATCGCCCCATCCGAAATGAACAGTAAATCAGCATCTAACAAATGTTTATATTTTATGGCTAACGCATTTAAATAAGGGGAACCAATCTCCTCTTCGCCATCAAAAAGCATTTTAATGTTAAGTGGCAGTTGGCCGTGGGCGCCTAAATACGACTCAACCGCCTTTACATGTGTCATCAATTGGGCTTTGTTATCACTAGCTCCCCGCGCATATATTTTGCCATCAGCCTCTTCCGCCCCAAATGGAGGATAAGACCAAGCCGCTAATGCCCCCACTGGTTGCACATCATAATGACCATAAATCAAAATCGTTGGCGCGCTCTCCCCTGCTCCTAACCATTCCCCATAAACAACTGGATTGCCCCCCGCCTCTAATAATTTAACTTCTTCTAAACCAATCCGTTTTAACTCGGCCACCAACCATTGCGCCGCCGCTAAAATATCAGCCTCATGCTCCGGTTGCGTACTAACACTTGGTATTTGTAATAAAGCGCGCAAATCAGCTAAATATTCCGATGCATGTTCTTGAGCATACTGCAAAGCGCGATAGGGCATGTTCTATTCTCTCAATGTAACAATAATTTACTCTGGATCGTCAGCCACCTCAATTGCTGTCGGTAATGAAATCAGCTGCGGAGCCTGGCTCATTTGTGGCGGTGCAATTTGTGGTTCTGGACCGTTATCCTCATCCAGAGCCCCATCATCCTGCTCGGCCACAATAGTTTGCGTCTCTTTTTTAGATAATTCCTCTTCAGGCAACTTCTCCCCAGCTAAAACAGCCGCCACCGCCGCCTGATTAGCCTGTACCTCTTCCTTAACTTTATCCAATGCTCTCCGTGGTACACTCATATTTTGCTGACGCAAAGCCACCACTTCTTCTCGCAATGCCTTCATCTCCGCCATCACATCTTTTATATCCCCTCCCCCCTCACTCCCGTCAAGCTCCGCATTCAGTTGTCGCACAAATTCACGCGATACAGTTTGCATCGCCGCTGTAAAACGACCCAAATAACGTGCCACATCACGAATCCGTTGTGGCCCCAAAACCAAACCAGCAAGCAACATAATCATCACAAGCTCGGCCGGACCAACACCAAAAAAACTATCCATAACGATAAATGATCTGTTTAACTATCACTCTCATTAGCCGAGTCATCTTGCCCTTCCCGTAATCCTTGACGAAAAGAACGAATACCTCGCCCCAACTCTTCACCTAACTTACCAATACGCCCCACCCCAAATAAAATCAAAACCACTGCTAATATAATAATCCATTCCCAACCACCTAATGTAGCCATTATCAATCGCTCCTTAATTATGCATAAAATAGTAACCTATATCATATCATAGAATTAACTACTTTAGCCTCTTTATTAATTATTGTTTACTCTCACTCGCCGACTCGTCCAAAGCAGTACAACTAACAATCACATTACGGTACAACCAGAACCAATCATCAGCTGTCATATACCGTTCTCTCGGCCGCTGTACATACCCAATATCAACATTCTCAATCTCACTCGTAATCACATACGTCCGCACCGGTTGATACAACGTCACCGCCGGCAAATCACGATCATACAAACGCAAAAACTTCTCATAATACGGCAAACGCAACTCTCGACCCACCTTTTGCCGCCCCACTTCCAACGCCTCACTCGCCCGCCGATTATTCCAACTAGCATAATTTTGCCCGCGAACAATCGCTTCTTGACTCCAAAAATCGTACAAATCTGGATCCTGCCCCGGAATCACATCAACCAAAGCGATATCAAAACCACGGCTCTCTAACGCATTAGGTAACTCTAACGGCAACACAGGCAACGGCTCAATCCCCGCCCCCACGGCCGCCCATTGCCGCCCCAACTCCGCCACCACCGCCTCATGCTCTACCGTATCCGGATACAACAGCCGCAATGTCAAACTAACCTCTTCACGATAGCGAATCGTCTCCGATGGCGGTAAACTCCACCCCACCTCGGCCAACGTCGCCGCCGCCGCCTCAGGATTATACTCATAATCTGTCAACCAATTCGGATTATACGCCCATGACGTGGGCAAATACGGCCCTTCTAACGGCAATGCCTGCCCATATAACGCTTCCGCAATCAATTGCTCCTGATCCAACGCCTGCACCAACGCTTGCCGTGCTTCAACTTCAGGCAATTTACCTGGTGCTAAATCACTTAAATTAAACAACAACTGTGTGTAACGTGGCTCTGTGGCTGTATAAAAACGGGCATCCGGCAACTCAGTTATCAATGGCATCGCATAGGATGGCAATTCATTAATTGCTTGGACCTCACCCCGCTGATACGCTTCAATTAAAGTGACAATATTGGGGTAAAAACGGAATTCAAGGGCGTCAATTTGAAACGGCCGTTGCCAATATTGCGGATTAGGCACCAACCGCAACCGCCCTGTCGCCTGCCAATCATTCTCCGCCGCCACCATAAATGGCCCCGTCCCCCACGGCCGCGCCGTAAACGCCGCCGCCGCTAAACCATCACCATTCACCCCAACCAACGCATGTGCCGGCAAAATACCAATCGTCGTGGCCGCCATAAACGGCGCATACGGCTCGGGTAATGTAAACAATAATGTGTAATTATCCGTGGCCACAATTTCAATCTCTTGCCAAAACGTCGTTAAAGCTTCCGGAATCCCTTCCCCACCCATCTTTAACAGATCATAAGTAAACAACACATCTGCCGCTGTCACCGGCGTCCCATCCGCCCACACCATACCTTCCCGCAAAAAGATCTGAACCGTCAAACCATCCGCACCCACATTCCAATCACGGGCTAACGATGGCACCAACTCCCCTCGCTCATCATAACGCGTCAAACCATCAAAAATCAGATCGACTAACTCACGATCAACCGGATTGCTACCAGCTAACAAAGGATTTAAATAACGAGGGCTACCCACCATGCCTTCGCTGAAAATACCACCAGCCGCTGGTACAGAAATGGTACAAAAACCGGCCGTTTGTACTTGGAAAGAAAGCAATGCGCCCACTAATCCAAGACAAACGGCAGCTAATAAAATTTGCCAACGTAAATTGGGCTTCACAAACTAT
The DNA here is from genome assembly GCA_035459145.1 of Anaerolineae bacterium. Classification (GTDB taxonomy): domain Bacteria; phylum Chloroflexota; class Anaerolineae; order Promineifilales; family Promineifilaceae; genus DATHYN01. The sequence goes on from DATHYN010000277.1 coordinate 46,485, forward strand.
GCCCCAACCATATGGCCAACGGCCTAACCCGCTTGACCTAAGGAGATAAACGTCAAAATCGTGAAAATAAAGAAGGCGATAAACGTCCCAATCGTCACCCGAAACATGCTCGCCTCTAAGCCACGACGTGTCCGGAATTGATCCGTACCGCCACCACCTAAAAAGCCACCCAAATCAGACCCTTTACTGGTGACTAAAACCAAAGCGGTCACCGCAATTGACAAAATAATTTCGATAGCACTTAAATAAGGTGCAAAGTTACCAATATCCATATCTCTTATACCTCTTATATCCATAAACAAATTTTTTCATTAATCTGTTTATCAATTTTATTATTCAAAGTGATTATTATACCGTTAATCACCTAATTTGACCACTGCCACCCAAATCCACCACCACCATCTTGTCAGAAGGTTGTCTTAAACGCCGCTGTTACCCAAAACATTTCGGGACGCTAGCTACACCTAGCCCAATTTAAGGGCGCTTATAAGCCACTGTCGTATAAATACCACCTAATAAGCGCATACCTGGTAACGCATTACCCACCCTATCCATAATCCGACCCAAAGATAACAAGCCAAAATCAGCCAAAGTCGGCGGAAAGAAAATCGTCAACTGATGCTCTATCCGTTTAAAACCCGCCTCGCGCAACAACGGTGTCAACTCTCCAACTGAAAACAAACGCTCATTCGCCAATGATACCTCCTCCCCTGTCGACAGCTCCTTCTGCGACCGTTCCGGCACCCCTTCTTGTCGCATTTCAAAAATACGCCACAACATCATCGGATTAAGCCGATGAGAATCAGAGATAACCAACGCCCCTTCATCTGTTACGCTTTGCCCCGCCAACCGAATAAAATCCTCAGCTGGATCGATATGTGAAATCGCTTCCATCGCCCAAATTAAATCATATCTGTTTTCGGCCATTAAATCTAATACATTTTTTTCCACAAATTGGCCGGAAAACGGCCGTTGCCACTGCTCCGCAAATCCCGCCATCCGTGCCTGTGCCGTTTCTACCCGCTGAATCGACAAATCCGCCCCCGTCACCATCACATCATCACGCAATGATGACCAGAAAAACGATTCAGTCCCCACGCCGCTACCCGCATCAAGAACTTGCCATGTCTTACCAGCCTGCCGTGGCCATCCCCTAATCACCTCTTGCGCTCGTGACACACGACTCCCCCAATTGTATTTATAAAATGGGTAACGCTTCGGCTTCTTACGAAAACCTTTATAATATTTATGAAACCAAAATATGTTCTCTTCTGAAAATGTAGCTGGTGGATCCGCCAACACTTCTTGTCGTAACGCATCATAAAATGCGCTTGCTTCTGCACTCATACTAGGCACGTAACACCTATCCTTTCACAACAATATATTATGACTATGTTTTATAGCAAAAATGATTCATCATCACCATCAGTCTGCATCGCTTTCGCCAGTTGATGGGCTAAATCATGACTAAATTTAACCGCTTCTGGTGGCAAATCCCCTAACTCATATGGCTTCGGTGGCCACATTGCCGCCGTTGATAACGGAAATGAATTCTGCAACAACGCCATGATAAATAACTCGAGTCGCTCTTGCCGCTCAACACCTGTGACAGCATTTACACCAGTAATAAGTTTATAAATCTCATCCCCCATCTGCTCCCAATCAGTGCAATAAGTAGATAAACCAATTCCACTATAAAAACACCGTCCAAACGTTAAAACTGGTTTGCCCATTAAAATCGCTTCCCATCCCATTGTACCTGTAATCACTGTGACTAAATCAGAATAGCGAATTAATTCAAAACTATCGGCATTAGCTATAACAACACGAACATTGGGCCACTGTCTTAATGAATCATAAAAACCACGGGGGCGACGGCCAACCATAATAGGATGTTCTTTAACATATAACTTGTGGGTTAAAGGAAGATTTTTAACTAAATTAGCAATAACAATTTCTTGATCCACAAAGTTAGGTGCATAAATCATAGTTGAGGCTTCCGGATTCATATGCAAAGGAAATAAAACATACGGCTCTTCGCCTAAAGGTGGTAAATCATCCCAATAACGCCCAGATTGTTTCAATGCTAGCAAATTCTTTGTCTTCGCATAAAATTTAGACAGTGGCTGTTCTTGCCGCAAATAGGATTCACCCTGCCACACTCCGCGTAGCCATAAATAAAAAGCCCCTACACCCCAATAACTAATATAGCCGCCAACTTTTAACCAATTAAACTCGCTTTGTTGTTTTAATCTTTTCTGACTCGTAATTTCATAATCAGGTCGAGGCGGTTGTTCCATTTGAAATTTTGATAGCACCGAGCGTGCTTCAGCACTAATTGGAGGAACATCTAGTTTGCCAGTGCGCCATGCCTCATAATATTTTTCCGCATGCGTAAATTGATCAAACACACTGTTTTTTAAGATAACAAATTTATTATCAATGCGTAAAGGCCGCACCGTATAATGTGGGATTTGTAAATACTCGCACACTTTTGTTAATGCTAATGATGGCAATGATGCAACGGCAATACAAAAGACAGCATCTGGTTTCATCAACTGCAATCTCTCTTCAAAAAAATCCAGAAAATAGAGAACAAATCGTTGCATCATCTCATGATTACTAATCTTCACTAATTTTGTATCTGGCAACAGTGCTCCCTTAACAAAGGCTCTACCTAATTGACGGTCTGCAATCACTAACTGCCATAAAGGACAATCTAAACGTTCTTCCCAAAGCTTCAAACGTTGATAATCTACTGAATAATGAAGCGCTTGCTCTTCTAATTCATCAAAAACATCAACATAATCATATTGCACATCTGTTTGCGTCTTCATATAATCCCCGACCGGCATACCTTTTTCCGCTAAGACCCCACCAAAACCACCCCACCCATACTCATTTTGCCAGATCTTTACCATTTCATGACAAAGTAACGTATGTGATTGTAAATTCCATAAAGAATAAATACGCATAATAGTTTCTCATTCTCCCCCACCCTGATATTGATACATCTCTTGAAAACGTGTTGAATTCGCCAACAACGCCTGTGGCGACCCTAACTCAACTATCTCACCTTGCTCCAAAACAACAATCTTATCCGTATTCATAATTGTTGACAACCGATGGGCAACCACAATAATCGTTAACTCTCCACGCAAATTTTCAATCGCCATCTGAATTTGATACTCTATCTCCGAATCCAAAGCACTCGTTGCTTCATCTAGTAACAATATTTGCGGTCGTCGCACCAATGCCCTTGCTAACGCCAATCTTTGCCGTTGCCCCCCCGATAGCTTCGCCCCACGATCCCCCACAACTGTTTCATATCCTTGCGGCAACTCTTGAACAAACGCATCCACCTGCGCAATTTGAGTCGCCCATAAAAAATTCTCTTCTGGAATATCCGTTTGTAGCAAAGTAATATTATTTTTGATCGTGTCATTAAACAAAATCGTATCTTGCGGTACATAGCCAATCATACTTCGCCACTGAAGACGATTAATATCACTCAAAGGTTTTCCATTAACTAATAAATCTCCTTCAGTAATCGTCAACAACCCTAAAATCAAATCAACCAATGTCGTTTTTCCTGCCCCCGACCGGCCCACAATACCGACAAATTCTCCCCGTTCAATCGCCAAATCAATATCCTGCAAACTCGGTTTATCAGCTGTGTAAGCAAATGTCGCTTGTTTAAATAGCAATCGCTCAAAATGAGTAATCGGTTGCGTCGCCTCTGCCTCCCGATGATTGTCAAGTTGACGTGGCAATGTAGCTACTAAAGCAAAGCTAGGCAACATCTCCGATATACTAATCCATTGGTATTGCAGACCAGCTAAGCGTTGAAAAGCACGCAATAAGATCAAACTCGTTATAGCTAATTCCGATACATTGCCCAAATCATACGACTGCATCACATACAACATCAAAACAACCACTACTAAAATAAGTGGTTCTAAAATCGCCGAGGGTAATGTTTTCAAAATCCCCAATTGCAGGCCTAACGTTGCCAACAGGCTTGTTTCTCTCTCAATCAAATGTTGGGCCATCGGCTCCATTCGTGACCCCTTAACCACTTTAAAACCACCCATAAACTCATTAAAGTGTTGCATTAGTTGCTGATTCACTCCGATAATACGACGACTGTACCGTGAAACAGCGCGAAAAATAGGAATCACAAATAAAGCTAAAACAACAAACATTGCTACCAACGCCCCTAAATAACCTGGCGCGATATAAACAGAAGCTAACACATAAAATGATACCGCCACGGCCGTATCAAATAAACGCAACATACTCACCAACCATTGCCGCGCTCGGCCAACCTCATTCGTCAAATTATTCAAGCTATCTCCCGCCCGCATCTCCAAATAATACAACCAATTCACATTCAAAAATTTCTGAAAAAGCATATCCCGCTTTTCTTTTTGAAAACTAGTTTGTAACGCATATTGCCAATAATTTGTACCCACACTAACCACAAGCATAATAAATGATAAAAACAACAAAAAGAAGACGAGTTTGTTGGCTAAATTATCTTCACCTAAGAGGAATGTAAGGAGGGTTAGGATAACGGCCGTTATCCCTCCCTCATCCCCCGAATCCAACGGCACATCTAAAATCAAGTTGAAAATCGGCACCAATAAAATAGCCAAAAAAGCCTCTAACCCAGCCCGCAAAAACATCAAGGGTAACAACACCAGCAAACGCCCCCGATACGGAGCCAATGCTAACTTCACCAAATGATACCGATCCTTAAGCCGTCGCCACTCTCTTGACCAATCCATAACTATCTCAACTCGATTATCAACTCAATAAAAACCACTACCGATTAGCTATCCACATCACCCACCACTAAATCCCAACGCAACGGCGTCCCCTTCATAATATCTTGACGCGCATACTGTCCTAAAACTTCTGGTAAATGCCGTGGATGCAACCCTTGCCCCGGCCGAATCGAACGAACATTATCGCCACTCAATATCTCCCCTTTCTTAACATCTTTGACCACAAACAACGACCGCCGAAAAACACGACTAGCTTTCTCCCGCTCTGTCACTTCATATTGTACCTTTCCTAACGCCTTTTCAGCTACCCGAATTGCCTTAACCATCTCCTTGAATTCACTAGGCTCTAAAGAAAAGGCTGCATCTGGACCCGGTACACTACGAGACAATGTGAAATGCTTTTCCACAATACAAGCCCCCAAAGCCACTGCCGTTACCGGCACCGCTACTCCTAATGTATGATCCGATAAACCAACTGGTACATTAAACGCTACACTCATATGTGGTATTGTGCTTAAATTCATATCTTCTGGCAAAGCCGGATATGCGCTTGTGCATTTCAATAATGCTAACTGCTCTCCGCCAGCACCACGCACCGCACGTACCGCTTCGTCAATCTCAGCCAACGACGCCATCCCCGTCGACATAATAACCGGCTTCCCTTGACGTGCAATCAACTGAATCAACGGAATATCTATGTTCTCAAACGAAGCAATTTTATATGCTGGTACATTCATTTCCTCTAAAAAATCAACCGCCGTCTCATCAAATGGAGTTGAGAATAAATCAACTCCCAAATCCTCAGCCGCCATCGCCAACTTCGGTTGCCACTCCCACGGCGTATGCGCCTCTTCATACAACTGGTATAAATTCTTTCCTGCCCAAATCGTACCATCTCCCACTGTAAATAATGGGCCATCATTATCAATCGTAATTGTGTCTGCCCGATAAGTCTGTAATTTCACCGCATCAGCCCCAGCTTCAACCGCCGCCCGCAATAATGCCAATGCTTGCTCAAATGATTGATTATGATTAGCTGACATCTCTGCAATAATATAAGTTGGTTCCCCCGGACCAACAGCCCGACCATTAATATAAATCATCGCTCATCTCTCTGTACTTATAAACCAAACATGAAATATCTGTTACGATCTCTTCCCCTGCCTGCTCAAACCCCACCCGCTCAAATATCTTTTGTGACGCCTTGTTCTCCCGTTTAATATACGCTTTAATCATGCCCTCTCCCCCTGAACGATAATAATGACGTATCCCTAACATCAATATTGAAACCCCCAAATTTTGCCCACGCCACTCCGGTGCCACAACAATCGAAACCACCCCTTTTCTATTAAATCTCACTTGCCCTACTTCAATGAACTTTCCTAATTCTCGACGTATAATAATAATAATCATTTGCCCATCATCAGTTAACACCTGATTAAACCACTTATCATGTGTTTCCCACGGAATTGGCTCTGATTGCAAACTCATTTGCCGTGTTAACGAATCATTTGCCCACTTAAACAATAACTGTTTGTCAGATTCAATCGCCAAACGTGTATACCATTGAAATCGGTTTTGTAATTCCCCCACAACTTGGTCCGCACCCCAGCCCGTAATTAATTGTTGACATTTAACTGACATCTCTTGTAGCAAAACTTTGTCTGCCTGTAATGTCATAATTTGCTCTGCAACCTGATTTGGTTCTAATATTGTGCCTTCTCCCAATAATCGCCCTATGCCTTTCTCCATAAAAACATTCCCAATTTGGCGCTGATTGGGCGCTAATATGATAATCAACATCGGTACACCCATAAAAGCAAGCTCCCAACAAGTCCCCCCCCCAGCTGTAATCGCTAAATCAACTTGTGACATCAGACTAGGCATATCATCCACATCTCTTAACAAACGCCAATTTGGTTTATCTACTACTTGAGCCAATAACTGTTGATAATGTGGGTTGCCTCCGCCTACAATAACATCAACTTGAATCGGCTCTCCTTCAACCTCAAGCTGTTTTAGACCAGCAAGAACAGAATATGTAATGTTATCTGGATCGCTTCCTCCCAATGTCACCAAAATGCGCCGAACCTCTACTATTCGTTTATCATACCCACGCCAGGGCCAAAATTCGCGACGTAACAAAACCCACTTACTCCCTAACAACAACTTCATCTCATCTGTTGCCAAACACCCGTCATATAATTTTTCGTCAGCATACAGATTATGATTAAGCAAAACATCCCCGCTATATTCACTTAAATGGCTATTATCATCCAGTAATAAAACAGCTATCCCTGATTGATGTACTAACTTTTGATACATTTCTTCGAAATGATATCCATCGAGTACCAGCCAAGACACGCCTTGTTTACGAGCAAACTTAATAAGATAATCTATCTCTTCATTCTCATCAAGATGGCTAGGCAATCGTTGAACATACATCCCTTCTTGCTTCAACCGCGTTACCAAAACGGATGGTGGCTCCTTCATCACAAATCCCACCTCCCCCCCCCTCTCCTGCCACGCCTGCCCCAAGGCCAAACATCGCATCACATGCCCCCATCCCATACGTACCCCAGCATCAGCCCGAATTAACAAGAGCGCGCCGTCTAACTCACCCTTCATGCAACCCCTTCTGCTCAATATGCGCATTTATCTGTCTAAGCTCAGGCTTCGCTTTCAATAAATCTACTACCGCTTCCCACCCCATATCATCCTCCCCTTCAAAATGCTCATAAACCGCTCGAATGAAAGCCAAATCCTCGGCCGTGTCCACCGTCCACCGCCACTCACTCAAATCCGCCCCCTCCTTCGTCACCGCTAACAACGAAAACAACTCCGGATGCTGATAAAAATATGGCGTCACATGCACCCGCTCATAATCCGCCTTCGCCTCGGCCCACACCCGCCCCAATCCCGCCATACTCATCACCTCCGCATCCAAACCCCGCGGATAACGCCGCTCCAACGCCGTACTCGCATAATCAACCGCCCCCACCATAAACGCCCCCACCACCCGATCAATCACATCCGGATCAATCAATGGACAATCCGCCGTAATCCGTACCACTACCTCCGCTCCATACGCCCGCGCCGCCGCATAAAATCGACTCAATACATCTTGCTCACTCCCCCGCCAATAATTCACCCCCCAATACTCACACGCCGTCACCACCTCATCATCCCCAGCCTTTGTGCTCGTCGCCACCACCACCTCATCCACCCACTCGGCCCGCTCAACCCGCCGAATCACCCGCTCTAACATCGGCCGCCCAGCCACATCCGCCAAAACCTTACCCGGCAAACGATTACTCCCCATCCGCGCCTGAATAATCGCCACCACTTTCATCGTTGATACGCCCTCATCACTTTGCCCAACGCCGCCACCACGTCCCAAACATCTTCCTTATCCATCTGCGGATACAACGGCAACGTCAACAGCTCATCATAGGCCGCTTCCGCCACCGGACAATCCCCCACCTTCGTCCCCATCTCCCGCCGGTAAAATGGATGCAAATGCACCGGAATATAATGCACATTTACCCCAATATTTTCCCCCCGCATCGCCTGAAAAACAGCCGCTTTGTCTACCCGCAACCGTGACATATCCACCCGCACCATATACAAATGATATGCATGTTCCACCTCCGGTCGTACCACCAACGGTTCCACCCCGTCTAAACCAGCCAGCGCCTCATCATATACCCCGGCCAACATCTGTCGCGCCACTACCCAATCCTCTAATTTCCTCAACTGACTCATACCCAACGCACATTGAAAATCAGTCAATCGGTAGTTATACCCTAAATCAACCATCTCATAAAACCACGACCCCTTATCTTGACGCTGACGATGATCTGTCGTAATTCCATGATTACGAAAAACCCGCATCCGTCTCGCCCAATCTTCATTATCAGTCGTAATCATTCCCCCTTCTCCCGTCGTCATATGCTTCACCGGATGCAAACTAAACGTGCTCAAATCGGCCAAAGACCCAACGGGCCGCCCCTGATAACTACCCCCAATGGCATGACAAGCATCCGCTACTACCGCCAAATCATGCGCCTGCGCCAACGCCAACAAACGCTCATAGTCACACGGCTGCCCCGCATAATCAACCGCCACAATCGCTTTCGTCTTAGCCGTGATCTTCGCCTCAACCTGCGCCACATCAATCAACATCGTTGTCGGCTCTACATCGACTAAAACCGGCCTCCCTCCCTGATACAAAACAGAGTTAGCACTCGCCGCAAACGTCATCGTCGGTACAATTACCTCGTCCCCCGGCCCGATACCTAACGCATACATCGCCGCATGAAGCGCCGCCGTCCCGTTACTAACTGCCACCGACTCCTTAACGCCTGTCACCTCAGCAAACGCCTCCTCAAACGCGCCTACCATCGGCCCCGTCGTCAACCAATCGCCACGCAACACCTCGGCCACCGCCGCAATATCATCCTCCCCAATCAACTGCCGCCCATAAGGCAAAAAACTGCCTCGTACTGCTTCACCACCATCAATAGCTAATGTCATTTTTCGTCTCTTCTAACATCTGCACCAATCCATCTTCACTCAACCACCATTCATTGTTATCACTAGCGAATGATTTGTCTTGCGCCATCGGCCGCGCCCCTTCATATGTCGGTTCACGCCACCACGGATGCACCGGCTGAATCAAATACATATCGTCAAACTCTAACGTATGCCGCGCTTCATCCTCCGATACCAACACCTCATGCAACTTCTCCCCTGGCCGAATCCCAATCATCGTCTGTTCACAATCAGGCGCAATCACCGAGGCTAAATCTGTCAAACGCATGCTGGGAATCTTCGGCACAAACACCTCCCCCCCCTGCATCAAACTGATACCTTTCAACACCAACTGCACCCCTTGCTCCAACGTAATCCAAAACCGGGTCATCCGCTCATCTGTCAACGTAATACGCCCCGTCTCCCGCTGACGCATGAACAACGGGACCACACTCCCTCGGCTCCCCACCACATTCCCATACCGCACACACGCAAACCGCGTCCCCTCAGGTTGTGAGTACGCATTCGCCTGTACAAACAGCTTCTCTGCCACCAACTTCGTCGCTCCATACAGATTAACCGGGCTCACCGCTTTATCCGTACTTAACGCCAAAACCTTCTTGACTTTAGCATCAATCGCCGCTTCAATGATATTCGTCGCCCCATTAATATTCGTCTTGATCGCTTCCATCGGATTATATTCACACGCTGGCACTTGCTTTAACGCCGCCGCATGTACCACAATGTCAACCCCTTGCATCGCCCGATACAATCGGCTTTGATCACGCACATCCCCAATAAAATAACGCAAACGCATATCATTGAAGCCAGCCACCCGCATCTCATGCTGTTTCAACTCATCACGGCTGAAAACAATCACTTTTTTCGGTGAAGATTGGCTCAAAATATAACGAATAAACTTCTTGCCAAATGAACCAGTACCCCCGGTTACTAATATCGTCTGTTGATCTAAACTTTGGGTTAAACTCATTGCACAAAAATCCGTACTTGTTTCAGAATATCACCACTCCCTGGCTGACGTGGATCTTTAATCGCAATCGCCCCTAACACATCATCTCCATCAACGACCTGACCAAAAATTGTGTGTCGGAAATTCAAATGGGGGGTTGGTACAAACGTAATGAAAAATTGGCTACCATTTGTGTTCGGCCCCGCATTAGCCATCGCCAAAACACCCCGTTTATCAAACTGATTATCAGCCTCAAACTCATCAGCAAATGAATAACCAGGCCCACCACGCCCCGTCCCTGATGGATCCCCACCTTGGGCCATAAAATCTTGAATCACTCGATGAAATGTCGTATTGTCATAGAACCCTTGCGTCGCTAAATAAACAAAATTATTCACCGTAAGCGGCGCATCATCCGCAAACAACTCAATACACATACTCCCATTTTCCGTCTCCATTAATGCATAATAACTTTTGCTCGTATCAATGAAATCAGCGGGCGGTTGCTCAAAATAATAGCCATCACGCTCAGTAGGCGCCATCTCGGCCAACGGCCGTTCCGTCACCAACTCCTCACCCATCGTACATCCCATCACATCACCACTATCAGATACCTCGGTCTCATCACCCTCATCTGCTTCATCAACTTCATCAGCTTCGTCAGCTTCGTCAGCTTCATCAGTTTCATTAACTTCACCAACATCACCTTCACTATACCCTTCCGTATTCGTACTCTCACTTCCGCTCTCCACCGCCACTGGCTCATCGCCTGTCCCTCCACAACCCACCATCAGCAACAAACCTAAAACCAATACCATCCATACACGCCAAATCTTCGCTTGACTCATTGCACAACCTCCTCTGAGATATTATCTAATTGCCAAATAGTTCCCATCGCCGCTAACGCCGTCAACCCCGCAATACCATATGCTTCCATCGCTGTCGCCTGCGTCAAAAATATCGCTACCATGCCAACCGCGCCACCTAACAGGTAGATGATTAACACCGCTTCCCGTTGACTAAAACCCAAGCGTACTAAACGATGACTTAGATGATCTTTGCCCGGTGTGTTGGGACTAACCCCACGCCGTAACCGCGAAAAGGTAACCAAAGTCGTATCCAATATCGGTATCCCTAAAATATAAACAGGGACCATCCACGTCACAATAACCGCATTATTTGTAAACCGTAACTGCAACGCCAATACCGATAACAAAAAACCTAAAAATAAAGAGCCCGCATCCCCCATAAAAATCTGCGCTGGTTTAAAATTATAGCGCAAAAAACCTAAACAAGCCCCCAATAATGCCGATGATACCCCCGCCACCAAAAATTGATCGTTCAACGCCCCCAACAACGTAATAAACGCCGCCGCTACCCCACTTACCCCAGCACTCAACCCATCCATATTATCTAAAAAGTTAATCCCATTCGTAATCCCCGCAATCCACACAATCGTTACCCCATAATTTAACCACTGTGGAATCGGCAACCGTACATGAACCCCATAATAAATCAAAATCAACGCCCCACCCAACTGCGCCAACAACTTGATCCGCGCTGGCACTCCCCGCCGATCATCAACCAATCCCACACACGCCATCAAAGTTCCCGCTAACGCCATCCCCTGTACCTGAGGTGAATTAATCGGCCGAATATCTTGCCACGCTAACAACAAAATCGCCACCATCGCCCCCAAAAAAATCGCCACCCCCCCCATTAACGGCATCGGATTCTTATGCATCTTGCGCGCCGCTGGTATATCCACGAAGCCTACCCATAACGCAAACTTCCGTACCCATGGCGTGCCCAAGAGCGTTATACTCAAGGCCAACAGAAAGATAAAACTAAATGTGGCCATAAACGACTATTCCGCTACCACCACAATTTCAATCTTCTCGATGACATCACTCTCAACCCCACTACTCGGTTCCCGAATCGTGATATCAGATAACACATCATCACCCATCACTAACTCCCCAAAAATCGTATGATTTCCATCCAGCCATGGCGTTGGCGCAAAGGTGATAAAGAACTGGCTACCATTCGTATTCGGTCCCGAATTAGCCATCGCTAACAAACCGCGCCGATCAAATGCCAACCCATTATCAACCTCATCTTCAAACCGATAGCCAGGTCCACCAGTCCCCGTGCCGGTCGGATCACCACCTTGCGCCATGAAATCTTCGATGACGCGATGGAAGGTGGTTCCATCATAGAACCCTTGCTGCGCCAAATAGATGAAATTATTGACCGTCATCGGCGCTTGTTCCGTAAATAATTGGATTTGCATCCGCCCCTTATTCGTTTTGATCACTGCTTGATAATTCAAACTCGTATCAATCACCATAGGCGGGGGCGCATTAAAAATATTATTACGCGCCGCTGGCTCAATCTGGGCCAACGGCCGTTCATTCCCCCCATCCACCTCAACCACATTCCCCGACTCAATCGCCTCGGCCCCCTGCTCCGCCGCCCTCACATTATTAATAAACCCTTCAATCTGACCCTTCTGCTCCGCCGGCGCCGTCTCCAACGACTGCTCCGCCGCCTCAATCGCCATCTCCTGTTCATCAAGCCGCAAATACGCCTGCGCCGTCAAGAAATCAACCCGCCAATACTCACTCTCACCTGATACTTCCCGCGCTCCTTGTAAACTCTCTAACGCCTGCCCATAATAAAAATCCTGTTCCGCTGTCTCAACTTCCTGCGCACACTGCGTATACGCATCCGCCCGCCGGAAATATGTCTGATCATAATATGGATCTACTTCCACCGACTCATCAAACACCGCCAACGACAACTCACAATCATTCCCCAACGTAATCGCAATACTCGCATACTCATTACGAATAATCGAATTCTGCGGGCTCAGCTTCAACGCATCCACATAATACTCTTTCGCTAACTCATACCGCTCCTTCCGCTCATCCCCCTGCACAAATTGTGCCCACCGCACGTTCAACCGTGCCAAATTAGCCGTATGATCCGTATTCAGCGGATTAATCTCCTGCGCCCGCTTCAACCGCCGCTCCGCCTCCTCTAACAACTCATTACGTTGATTCTCATCCCCAATCAAAGAAGACTGTTCCAAATACGCCCGCCCCAAAAATAGATAATAAAAATCCTCGTCCGGCGCTAACTCTAATGCATGCTCATAAATGCCAATCGCATTATCCCACATCGCCGCATCCCGTGCCCGCGACGCTTGCTGTTCCCACGGCCGCGCCCGCTTATACACAATATCCGCCTGAATAATCCGTAAATTGGTCGTCGTCACCAAAAAGGCACCCGCCATAAACAAGACAATAAAGGCAACAAACGCCGCCGGTTGCCCCCCTTGCCGTGGCTGTTGCCGTTGCGATATCCACAAGACAAAAGCCATTACCAACAAAAAGATACCGATAAATACATAAAACTGGGTCAAAATCGCCGCCCCACGATCCGCTTCCGCGATCCGCCGCTCCACTTCCGGCAACACTTCCATCGCCGCCGTCGCAATAATCGAATTACGCACCGCATTCGATTGGAACCACGCATACACAAAACCTAAGCCCAACGAACTCACCGCCACCCCCATCGTTGGCACCAACGACCCAATCCACTGATCATCCCACAACAAATAGAACAACCCTAAACTCACTAACAACAACCCAATACCGTACAAACTACTGCCCGTTAAGAACAATACCAACGACATCGAGAAGCCCACCGCCGCCACGGCCCCACCCACCACTTGCGCGCTCTCATAATTAAAATACAACGACAACGCCGCCCACAAACATAAAATCGCCCAACTAATCAACAGCAACCGAGCCACACTGCTCACCACCGCTGTCTCTGGCGTACTCGGGAACAAGAAAATCGCCCCCACACTCAACACCCCTAACAACGCATACCCGCCCATCGCCATATTTTTCCGATTTTCGTCTAATTTGCTCATATTAGCGCCAAAACTTAACAAATTGCTCTTAACCATCTCGGCCAAATACAAGACTAAACCAAAACCCCATGACAAAATAATCATCATGAACACATACGGCGACGCCTCTCCCTTATTTTCTAAGAAAGAACGCTGTACAAACTCAAACTGCGTCGGCAAATCTTGTACCGAGGCAAACTGCTCGCCCGGCCGCGTCGCAAAATTGACGAAATTAAACGACAATAACGCAATCAATAGCATCATCATCATGCCCGCACCCAACAACGGACCTAACCATTCTGGTGCCCCACCCCGACGGCCCGTACGACGCCCACGACGACGCCCACTACTCCGCTGGCTACTGCTTGCCGTCTCCTCTTCATCCTCTTCATCCTCTTCATCCACCCCAATCGTCTTAATCTCAAACACATACCCCAGCAAGAAGATAAGCCCCAAATAGGTGAAGAAATGCAACCGTGTCGCCGCAATCGCAATCCCAAAGTGAATCTCAATGTAATGCGCCGCCACGGCCGATACCAAGGCAATCATCGTTAACCGATTCACACTAAACGGATTAAACCGCTCAGCCTCATCCGTCTCCTCGTCATCAGCAAACGGCACATTCAAACCCAATGTCTCCGGCCGCGTATAAATCGCATAATAAATCAAATACAGTACTAACCCACCAATACTCCCAAATGGCAATGACACCCCGAAGAACACCGGCCCCATCCATTGCACAAAGAAAATCGTCGTTATAATCGCCCCCCCAAACCACAACGTCATAAAGACGATCGTATCCTGCCGTGACCGCACCGCCCCCAACCAACGAAAACCATAATAAAAGACCGATAAGTACAACCATTGCCAAAATACGAACCCTAACACCCCCGTAATCGCTAACGCATCAAACGTCTCATTATGCGCCCGATCCGGGGACGCATTCCGCGCCTCAACCGTCGCTAACTCCGGCGGATAAAACCGATTGTAAGCCACATACATCGACTCGGGTCCATACCCAACCAACGGCCGTAACACATTAAACGGATCCGTCTCTCCATTCGGATAAGCCACCGGCTCATGGATACTAATCAAATCCAAAACCCCCTCCCAAATCAAAACCCGCACCCGCCCCGTACTCGCATCCGCCTCCAAAATACGCCCCAAACGACCAATCGATGGCAACGTCCGCCACTCATTCAACTCCACCAGCAAACTACCCACCACCGGCGTATCTTCATACTGATCAATAAACTGATCCGCCACATTGAACAGAACCAACCAACCCCCTAATAAAACCCCCAACGAAATCCAACTTAACCACAGCCAATGCCAACCACGTCGTGCCGCTACCAACACAAACATAATCACAATCAGAACCGCGGCCGAGCCCGCAAACGCCACAAACGACGACATCGTCTCCGTCAATGACTCAAACCGACCACTATTGACCACCGGCACCAACGCTATCCGCAACACAAAGGTAATCAACCCACTCCCAATCGCTACCAACCCCACCGCTTTCAAAATATCTGTCAACCCAAACCGAGCCCGATCTTGACTCGCCGCCAAACGCAAATTGACCAGCAAAATCAACACAAAAGCAAACATCCCCACCGCCAAACCCAACCACGGCCCACGACTCCGCGACCAATAAATCGCAATCAACTGAATCGCTAACGTGAAAATATAAATCGATGACCGAATCAAATCCGCATACGATAACTCTTCATCTTCCAATATATTACTAAACGCATCAATAATCCGCGTCACCGTCAACGGCAACGCCATAATCAAATACGCCGCAATAAAAATCGCATTCCCCATATGCCCCGCCACCCGTCTCTGTACATTACCCCCCCACGGCAACGGATCATGCCCCAATCTCTGCAACAACGCATACAACGATACCGGAATACTCGTGATAATCACTATCGTAATCACCCGCTGTATCTGCGCCTGCGTCCGAATCGTATCAATCATTAACGCAAAGATAACAATATACGATAACGTCGTATACGTCCCCTGCAACCGCTGATACGACCCCGCCCAACTCACCTGTTGTGTCACTGAGAAGAAAGTTGACACCACATAAACAACCACTAACAAGAAAACTGGCAATATAAACGGCTTCCGCCAGCTTGAATTCTCATCCCGCCAACGCCATTTGCTTAACTGCGACCACCCTTCTTGATCAACAAACTTCGTCAGCCAAGCGGTCGACATCAACAACGCCAACGAGCGCAACAACGTCAACTTATCTGGCTCAAACACCCGATCCGAGTGAATATTAAAAAACAAAGGAATCGCCATAACGGCAATTAGCCAACCAGCTTCTATTAAACCGTCACACCAACGTGATAATCGTGAATCCATAACAACTTTTCTTCTCTAAATCTGTTTAATTACAAATAACGATACAAATTTACCGTCATTTCTCCAATACTTTTAAGATAACAACGAATGATCTTACCGCAACCAAGCCAGACAAGCAACCATTAACTAAGCCTCATCTAATAAATTCGCCAACCCCTTCGCCCGCAATAATCGTTTATACAACTGATCAATATCTTGCACCATCTTCAACGCACTAAATTCATGCGCTCGTTTCTGCCCCTCGGCCCCCATCCGCCCCCGCAATCCCTCATCCCCCAACAACAACAACACCTTCTCCGCCAACGCCAACGGCTCACCCCGCGTCACCAAATACCCATTCTCCCCCTCGGCCACCGCCTCCGCCGACCCATCCGCCTGCGTACACACAATCGGCAACCCCGTCGCCATCGCCTGCGGCAACACCCGTGGCAAACCCTCCCACAAACTACTCAACACAAACAGATCAAACATCGCCATCAACTCCGGCACATCCCGCCGCAACCCCGTCAAAACCACCCGCTCCGTCAAACCAACCGCCGCTACCGCCGCCTCTACCTCTGCCCGCAACGGCCCATCCCCCACAATCACAAACCACGTTTCTGGTCGCTGCCTCGCAATCGCCGCATATGCCGCCACCAAATCCAACGGCGCCTTCTGTGGCGATAACCGCGTCACACTCCCCACCACCAACGCCTCGGCCGGTATCCCCAACCCCGCCCGCATCGCCGCCGGCGCCACCTGCGGATGCCCAAACCGATCCATCTCCACCCCACTCCGAATCACCACATAATCATCCCGCTGCCCAATCCCCTGCGCCAATCCCTTATCAATATCTTTCGGTGACACCACAATACTCACCTGACTATAACGCTCGGCCAACTTCTCCAACCCCACATACAACCGCAACTTCCGCCCCCCCATCCGATCATGAAAACTCCACCCATGTACCGTGTGCACAATCACCGGCACCCCCGCATACGCCGCCGCCAACCGCCCCAGCACCCCCGCCTTCGAGCTATGCGTATGCACAATATGCGGCTTCTCCCGCCGAAACTGACGCCACAACAACCACAACGCGGCCAAATCATTAACTGGGCTAATCTCCCGCCGCATCTGCTCCATCAACGTCAACCGCGTTCCCCGTTTCTCCACCTCCTCAATCAATGACCCCTCCGGCCCCGTTTGCGGCCCACTAATCACGCTTACATCATAACGGCCGTTCCCCACCACCCCCTTATTCATCAACTCCGCCGTCAACATCGTATTTTCCTGCGCCCCACCAATAATCAACCGCGTAATCGGATGCACCACCCGAATCTTTTCACCCATCTTATCTCTCCCTTGCCATCACTAAATCATATAAAGCCACCGTCTTCGCCGCCATCGTCCCTGGCGCAAACATTACCTCGGCCCGCCGCCGCCCCGCCGCCCCCCATGCCCGTCGTCGCTCCCCATCCCGCGTCAACGCCAACAAAGCCGCCGCTAACGGCGCCGCCTCACGCGCCGGCACCAACATCCCCGTCTCACCATCGACCACCAACTCCGGCGTCCCCCCCACCGCCGTCGCCACCACCGGCAACCCCGCCGCCATCCCCTCCAAAACAACATTCGGTAACCCCTCCCAATACGAAGCCAATACAAAACCATCACACACCGCTAAAATATCAGGCACATCTTGCCGCCCCCCTGTAAAAATCACTCGCTCTTCAACCCCCAACACCGCTGCCTGCCGTCGCAAGCCCGCCTCCAACTCACCCTCACCCACAATCAACAACCAACACCCCTCCTCCTCGGCACACACCCGCGCCCACGCCGCCAACAACGTCTCATGTCCCTTCTGCTCATGCAACCGCCCCACCGCCACCCACACCACATCCTCCGCCCCGATCCCCCAGCCTGCCCGCAACGCCACCTGCCCCACCCGCTCAAACTTTGCCACATCAATATCATTATAAATCGTCACCACCTTCGCCTCCGCCTGCCCACTCGCCGCCAACTCCTTCTGCCGCGCTAACTCACACACCGCAATCACCCCATCATCCCAACCCGCTGTCAACCGCTTCACCTTCTCCCGCCTTTCCCCTCCGATGTCTACATTCCGGCGGGCCGTAATAATACGCGGCACCCCCGCTAAACGCCCCACCAACCGGCCAATAATATTCGCGTGATAAAGCCAACAATGGAGAAGAAACGGCCGTTCCCGCCGCAACCACCCCCACAACCGCACCAACCTATCCACCCGCCACCACGCCGTCATCCCCACATCATACACCTCAACCCCCAACCCCCGAATCCGCTCCGCCACCACCTTGTCACCGTTAAACAAACACGCTACCTTAAATTCATACCGCTCATCCCCCGCCATTCGCTCCAAAAAACGATACAACACCATCTGCGCCCCACCCACGTCCAACTCCGTAATCAAATGCACAACCAATGTCCCCATGCGCTTAACCCAACAACTCCCGCAACCGTGATACCACAATCCCAATCGCCACCTGATTCAACCCCCCTTGCGGAATAATCACATCCGCATACCGTTTGCTCGGCTCCACAAACTCCAAATGCATCGGCCGCACCGTCGTCATATATTGAGCCACAATCGAATCCAACGACCGCCCCCGCTCCTCCATATCCCGCTTCATACGCCGAATAAAGCGCACATCCGCGTCCGTATCCACAAACACCTTAATATCCATCAACTGCCGCAAATTTGGCTCCGTGAAAATCAAAATCCCATCCACCAACACAATTCGCTGTGGTTGCACCTCCACCGTCGCCTCTGTCCGTAGATGATTTTTGAAATCATACACCGGCATCGCCACCGATTTTCCCGCTAGCAACTGCTCTAAATGCGTCACCAATAAATCAGTCTGCAACGAATTCGGATGATCGTAATTGATTTTAGCCCGCTCCTCCCACGATAAATCAGGCAAATGCTTGTAATACGCATCATGCGATAAATAAGCGACCTGCTCGGCCCCTACATGCCCCAAAATCTGTCGCGCAAACGTTGTTTTCCCCGATGCCGTGCCCCCCGCTACCCCAAATACAACTGGTCTATCACTCATCTTCCCTCTCCTCCTCAAAAAAAAAGCCCTGGCGGAGCCAGGGCTTGTGCTGGAGCCACCCATCGGACTTGAACCGATAACCTATCGCTTACGAAGCGATTGCTCTGCCGATTGAGCTAGGGTGGCTAATTGCGGATGGAATTATAACAACTCCTTGCGATTTTGGCAATAGGCAATTTATGAACCCGTTCATTTTTGCCCCTGTCTGGAGGTGTGCGTTTATTAAATCGCACCACCTCCCGAAAATTTGCCACTCGCACGTAAAAGCCTGCCTATCCCATCATCCGTTCTGGCTCCTCGGCCGACTCCTCACTTTGCTGCTGTACAATCGGCTGCCGCTCACCACACTGCGTACATTGCGCCGTCGTGTTGTTCCGCTGAACCACCACACTTTGACAAAATTCACATTTTTGGGGCAACGGCCGTTTCCAACTCGTCCACTCACAATCCGGATAATTGGCACAACTATAAAACACACGCCCTTTCCGCGTCCGCCGTTCCACCAAATCACCCCCATCATTCGGACAATCAACCCCCACCTTGATTAATATCTGCTCCGTAAACCGACAACTAGGGAAATTACTGCAACCAATAAACTTGCCAAATCGCCCTTGCCGATAAACCAAATCATTACCACATTCAGGACATTCACGCCCCACCGGCTCCGGCTCACTCCGCAAATCAACCTTCGGCAACGCTTCATCCGCCGCTTCCAGCTTCTCCGCAAAATCTTCCCAGAAATTAGCCACCACCGGCACCCACTCCGCTCCCTCGGCAATCTTATCCAAATCCTCTTCCATCGCCGCCGTAAAATCAACCGACATCACCGATGGGAAATATTGCGATAACATATCCGTTACCAATTCCCCCGTCTCCGTCGGCACCAAACGCCCCTCATCACGCGTCACATACCCCCGCTTCTGAATCGTCGAAATAATACTCGCATACGTACTCGGCCGTCCAATCCCATTCTCCTCCAACTCTTTCACCAACGTCGCCTCCGAAAAACGACTCGGTGGCTGGGTGAAATGCTGATTCGGTATCAATTTCAACAAATCCAACAGCTCTTCCTTCTGCAAATCAACCGGAATTTGACTCCCATCATCCGTCGGCTTATCATCTGCTGAACTCTCTTCATAAACCCGCAAAAACCCTAAGAAACGTAAATTAGAGCCTGTTGCCCGGAATAAATAGGGCCGTTTGCGCAACGGAACCGCTTCCGCCCCCGCCCGAATATCCGTCGATACCGTATCATAGACCGCCGGCGCCATCTGGCTAGCCACAAACCGCCGCCAAATCAGCTGATACAACCGATACTGGTCACGCTTCAAACTCTTCTTAATATCCGCTGGTCGCCGCATCACCGATGTCGGCCGAATCGCCTCATGCGCCTCTTGCGCCGTCTTCGATTTCGTCTTATACACATTCGGTGTCTCCGGCAAGAAAGATTCCCCATAATCCCGCACAATAAATTGCCGCGCTTCATCCTGAGCCTGTTGCGAAATCGATACGCTATCTGTACGCATATACGTAATCAAACCCGTCAACCCTTCATCTTCCAAGTTGACCCCTTCATACAGTTGCTGGGCCACACGCATCGTTTTGCTCGTGTTAAACCGTAACTGCCGCGACGCATCTTGTTGCAACGTACTCGTCGTGAACGGCGCCGCCGGCCGCCGCCGTCTCTGCCCCGTCCGTACCTTCTCTACTTGCCACACACTCGTCTCTAATGTCTCTAAATGGGGCAAAACCGTCTCTTCATCCGGCAAAACAGGCTCTTCCCCCTGATAACGCAACAACTTGGCCGTGAAATTAACCAAATCACTCCCATTTTGTCCCGCTTTCTGCTGTTTTAGCTCCGCCTCAATCGACCAATACTCTTCTGGCTCGAAATCATCAATCGCCCGCTCACGATCCACCACCAGCCGCACCGCCACCGATTGCACTCGGCCCGCCGACAAACGACTCCGTACCTTCCGCCACAACAATGGACTCAACTTGTAACCCACCAACCGATCCAAAATCCGCCGCGTCTGTTGCGCATTGACCCGCTCCAAATCAATCTCACGGGGCTTTTCAAACGCCGCTAAAATCGCCGGCTTCGTAATCTCGTGGAAAACCACCCGCTTCGTCCGTTCCGGCTCCATATCCGCCGATTCCATCACATGCCACGCAATCGCTTCCCCTTCCCGATCAGCATCCGTCGCCAGGAAAATCTCTTTCGCTTTCGCCGCCGCTGCTTTCAGCTCCTTAACCGTCGACCGCTTATCATTCGGCACCCGATACTCCGGCTCAAAATTATTATCAACATCAACACTTAACCGTGACCGCAACAAATCACGCACATGCCCCACACTCGATTTCACCGTGTAACCACGCCCCAAATAACGTCCAATCGTCCGCGCCTTGGCTGGGGACTCAACAATCACCAACTTCCCTGAACGCTTCGCCTGTTTCTTCTTGCTCTTCTTCTTCTTCGTTTTGGGCTTGATTTCTGGCGGCGGCAAATGCTCATGTGCTGGTGTCCGCCCCCGTTTATACATATTTGTCCCGCACTCAGGGCATTTGCCACGCGTTGCTGGCGCCCCATTCGCTGACCATTCAGCCTTTGGCGACACCATAATCCGCTTTTCTTTACACTTTAAGCAATACCCTTCTAATTGTAATTCTTCCGCCATAAATACCTTTCTCTTTAATACAGTTTATCGCTTCGCTATCTTATTTATTAATTTTCTCAACAAATAAAAGCGCGTTTAGCTAAATTTTTCGTAAGCAGTCCCTTCAAGACCATTCACCATCTTTTTTACCAAGGGAATATGATCTTTATGCACGACCATGGTCACATCAGCCATATTAACTACGACCATACCAGATACGCCCACAACTGCCAACAACTTCTCATCTTCAAAATTATAAACCAATGAATCCGTGACATTTTCCACTAGTACATCCCCCTTCGTCACATTTTCATCACTACCGCGACTCAATGCCTCTTTCAATGCATACAATGTGCCTGGATCACTCCAACCCATCTCTCCATGCAAAACCAACGCCAAATCAGGGTCTAAATGCTCTAAAATAGCATCATCAAAGCTCATAACCGGTAACTGAGGGTAAACCTCATGCAATCGACTTTGATAATCTGCTTGCCCAATTTGGGCCCCAATCATCTGCAACTGTTGCCACATCTCTGGCTGATGCTCTGCATACGCTTCACTCACGAAATCAGCAGTCGTTACAAAATAACCAGTATTCCACACATGTGTTCGTTGTGCAAACATTTGCTCACAAATTTCTAATTCTGGGCGATATTTCAACGATTTAAACCCAAACGCCGTCACCCCATTTACCTTCTCTTGCTCCTCACCCAATCCAATCCAACCTAAATTATCATTTGCAAACCGTGGCGTCTCCCCTACAAATATGATTTTTGCCTTGTCTTCTTCAATTAAAGTCTCCGCCGCGCCAATAATTTGCTGAAAATTATCAACCTGATCCATATAATTATCCCCCCACAAAATCGCAATCGGCTCACCCGCCTCGGCCCGCTTGCTCACATGCATAATCGCCAACCCCACCGCCGCCGCCAAATCCCGCCGCGTCGGCTCCCCAATCAACTGATCCGCCCCAAATTCCGGCAACTGTTCCGCCACCAAGGGCACATACTGCTCATTCGTCGAGATAAAAATATTCTCAGCCCCATACTTGGGTAAAACCCGATCAACAGCCAATCGTAATGTTGATTTTTCACCAATAATCGGCTCAAACTGTTTCGGAGACTTTTGGCGGCTCAATGGCCATAAACGCCGACCAGAACCACCAGCAAAGATAACGATTTTCATTGATTTCTACATTCCTTTTAACTTTTAGCTAATTAAAAATACCTTATTCTATAAATACCACAAAAACCCTACTTCGCGCCAACCCGAATATATTTCATCCCCCCAATTTGCCTCACCATCCCCTTTAATTCCATCAAGGTTAGGGTACTATTAACAACCGCCGTCGACAATCCCGCCGCCCGCCCCAACTGATCAATATGCTGCGGCCGACCCGTCAACGCCTGCCACAAAGCCACCTCCGCCGCCGATTCCGGCAACGGCAACTGCCGCGCCACCGTCTGCGCCACCTTTTGCGTCGTCATCGCCACCTCAATCTCCTCCAAAATATCACTCACCTTCGTCACCAACTTCGCCCCATTTTGCAACAACTTATGCGGCCCTCGGCTCACCCCACTAAATATCGACCCCGGCACCGCAAACAACTCCCGATCCTGCTCCAACGCAAAATCAGCCGTAATCAACGCCCCACTCCGTTCACCCGCCTCAATCACCACCACCCCCAGCGATAACCCACTAATCAGCCGATTCCTCTGCGGAAAATGATACGCATCTGGCTCTGTATCCAAACCATATTCACTTAACAACACCCCACCACCACCACCAATCCGACTCGCCAACCCCCGATGCTCATACGGATACACCCGATCCAAGCCCGTCCCCATCACCGCAATCGTCCGCCCGCCCGCCGCAATCGCCGTCTTATGCGCCACCCCATCAATCCCCCGCGCCAAACCACTCACAATCGTAATCCCCTGCCCCACCAACTCACTCACTAACTCCTGCGTCACCTGCCGCCCATAATCAGACATACGCCGTGTCCCCACAATCGCCAACGACCATTCATCCGCCGCCGCCCACTCCCCCTGATAATACAATACCGGCGCCACCTGATGCACCTCTCGCAACCGTGACGGATACTCAGGACAATCCCACGTCAACACTTTAATACCCCGTGCCTGCACCCGTTCCCAATACGCCTCCACATCCCCCATCTTCTGCGCCTCACGCACCGCTTGACAACAACGACTATCCAAACCCGCCGCCCGCCACCCCTTCTCATCCGCCCGCCACGCCTCCTCCAAATTGCCAAAATAACGCTGCAAACTTTGAAACCGTGCTGGCCCAATCCCTTTCACCCGACTAAACGCCAACCAATACTTAACATCATGCATAACATCATCTCCCGCACCACCCACACAACAAACATCCCCCAATCAACCACGATCCGTTGATTGAGCCACACCCGTTATCTAGGTAGCCGTACACGATAACAGCAAAGACCCCTCAAAATAGACCAGACAATCCGCCACCAACTGCACTTTCACTCTATCCACGCCCCTCGGCCGCAGAAACAGCAAAAAGACAGCTTGCCAACGCAAAACCTGCCTATCTCAATGTAGCCCTTACTCTAAGCTTGGCTGTTATTTGACCCGCTCTGACCAGCCCTAAATGAGACCCGGCAACAAATGCACAATCATCTCTTGATCAGCCACATTTACCGCCTGCACAACCTCATCCGTATCTGGCAACAGATACTCTTTTTTCCCCGCCTTCACCACAAAAACATTGTTGGCCTTCGTTTCAATCACATCACTGATCGTCCCCAAAACCTCACCTGTCTCTGTTTTAACAGTCAAGCCCAACAACTGATACAAATAATATTCCCCCTCTTCCAGAGGAATCGCCTCATCGTACGGCACATGCAACCACATATTCCGCAACGACTCCGCCGCATCGCGATCAGGATATTCAGCTAACTGCACTAACACCACATTTTTATGCGGACGCGACTTAACAACCGTCGCTTTTACCAAGCTCTCCTCATCATCTTCAGCACCAATATACACATGCTCCAATGATTTAAAGCGCCCCATATCGTCCGTATGTGGTTCAACACGCATCTCGCCACGCACGCCATGTGGCCGCAATATGCGACCGATAAGCAAATAACGTGGCATCTCTTGGTCTTTAGTCACAGAACCTTCTCCGCTATCAACAATGCTATATATTCAACGTTGTTGAACTTGTTTTGACGACATAACGGGACAAATTAAGCTTAATTTGCCCCGATTGCCACCATAAAAGATAAATTTTGCTGGCTAAATAGACATTCAGCCAGCAATTAACAATCTATCTTAGACGACTTCCAAAATGACACGTTCGCCTTGGCGAGCCGCTTTCACTTGGATGATTTTACGAATTGCGTTAACAACCCGACCTTGCTTGCCGATAACACGGCCCATATCAGCTTCAGCAACCTGAAGTTCTAAAATGGTGCTACGCCCTTCGTGCAATTCAGTAATATGTACTTCTTCGGGGCTGTCAACTAATGATTTGACGATGTATTCTACTAGATCTTTGTACATGGGTTTTTCTACTCTTCTTCAGTGGTGATATCAGTAACATCTTCAACGGTGCTAGCCAATGGCACACCGGTGAATTCAGCAACTAAAGCGGCATGTGATTCGCCCGCCCGTAAACGAGCTAAACGATCATACGTGCCTTGTTTTTCCAATAAACGTTTTACAGCATCGGTCGGTTGTGCACCTACGCTCAACCAATGGAGCGCACGGTCTTCATCGACACGATATTCAATCGGGTCTACCAACGGGTTATAAAACCCAATACGTTCCACGACACGGCCGTCTCGCGGAGAACGTGAATCAGCGACAACCACCCGATAATTAGGCTGACGCTTCTTGCCAGTTCGGCTTAAACGAATTTTTAACATATTGTTCGTTTCTCCATAGTCTCAATTAAAATTTTCCGCCAAACATCCGTTGCAAAGCGCCCATGCCACCACCTCGGCGGCCTCCAGCACCCCGCAACTTCTTCATCATCTGTTGCATCTGACGGAACTGCTTCAATAAATCATTCACTTCACGAACCGATGTGCCCGAACCAGCCGCAATCCGGCGTTTTCGACTCGCTTTAATCAATTTGGGCTTCTGCCTCTCCTCAATCGTCATCGATTGAATAATCGCTTCAACCCGTTTGAGATCCCCCTCCGCATTCGATAAATCGACTCCTTGCGTCATACGACTAAAACCAGGAATCATCTCCATCAATTGAGTAATGGGGCCTAACTTTTTGATCTGCTGCATCTGTTGCAGAAAATCTTCTAAATTAAACTCGCCGCTCATAAGGCGTTCACCCGCTATCTGGGTCTCTTCTTCATCCAGCTCTACCTGTGCCCGCTCAATGAGCGTCATCACATCCCCCATCCCGAGAATTCGACCCGCTAAGCGGTCAGGATGGAACACCTCTATAGCATCTACCTTCTCCCCTACACCCAAAAACTTAATGGGGACACCTGTCACTTCCCGCATCGATATAGCAGCACCACCACGGGCGTCACCATCGATTTTGGTCATGATTAATCCAGTAATCTCCACTGCGTTATTAAAATCAGTCGCGACCCGTACCGCTTCCTGACCAGTCATCGCATCCGCTACCAACAACGTTTCGATTGGTTTCGTCGCCGCTTTTATCGCTTTGATCTCATCCATCATCATTTCGTCGATATTGGTCCGACCAGCCGTATCCAAGATAACCGTCGTCGCATTACTTTGAATCGCTTTTTGAATCCCGTTGCGACACACATCAACTGGATTACTATCAATCCCTTCGTCATAAACGGGGATATTCAACTGCTTACCCAAAGCATGTAACTGATCAATCGCTGCTGGGCGGTAGATATCCGCACCAACCAACAACGGCCGTTTCCCCTGTCGCCTCAAATAAAGCGCCAGCTTCGCCGCCATCGTCGTCTTCCCCGCCCCCTGCAAACCGACCAACATAATCACGGCCGGCGATTGCATACCTAGATTTAAGCGCCCCGCCTCCCCCAATGTCTCTATCAGCTCTTCATGCACAATCTTGACCACCTGCTGGCCAGGCGTCAAACTCTTCATCACCTCTTGGCCCACCGACCGTTCACGAACCCGTTTCACAAACTGCTTCACAACCTTGAAGTTAACATCCGCCTCTAATAACGCCAGACGCACTTCACGCATCGCCACATCCACGTCAGCTTCCGTTAGTTTGCCACGCTTCTGCAACGAATCAAAAACAGTTTGTAGTCGATTACCAAGTGATTCAAACACAAGTCCACTTGCCTTTACACATGATTTACACAAGATAAAGCCGTTCCCCGCCAACCAAGTGACAGATGAACGGCCGTTTGATCTTAATTATGAACAAGAGCTTAACAGCTACAAGGCCTCCAATTGTAACCCACACCCGCCCAATCGTCAAATTTTACCTCAATCAAGCCCCAACCAAACACCCATCCTCACTTCACCAACACAAAAAAAATCCGTCCAATCCCCAAAATCCGCGTCAAAAACCACCAAACCTTCCCCCCACACACCATCACCAAAGCAAATCCCACCACCCTTCTCTTAAAAACCTACTCAAACCACCCAACAAAAAGATGGCCCCAACAAAAAGATGGCCCCCAGCCAAAACCAGAGAACCATCTTTTTAACATGAATGATTACAAACCTACGCCGCGACCGCGCTAACCGCCGCTTTCAACGCTTCCGCCTTGCTCGTATCTTCCCACGGCAAATCCACATCCGTACGCCCAAAATGACCATACGCCGCCGTCTGCCGGAAAATAGGCCGACGCAAATCCAAATCACGAATAATCGCCCCCGGCCGCAAGTCGAAATGCTTGTTAATCAACGCCACCAACTCGCTCGCTTCAACCTTACCCGTGCCAAACGTCTCCACATTCACACTCAACGGCCGCGCCACCCCAATCGCATACGCCAACTGGACCTCGCAACGCTCGGCCAAACCCGCCGCCACAATATTCTTAGCCACCCACCGCGCCGCATACGCCGCGCTCCGATCCACTTTCGTACAATCCTTACCACTAAACGCCCCACCCCCGTGACGACCAACCCCACCATACGTATCCACAATAATCTTCCGACCCGTCAAACCCGCATCCCCCATCGGCCCACCCACCACAAACCGACCCGTCGGATTAATATAAACCAACAACTCATCATCCACCAAATCGGCCGGCAACACCGGCTTAATCACATATTCGATAATCGCCTCACGAATCGCCTCTTGACTAATATCAGGCTCATGTTGCGTACTAATAAGCACCGTATGAATCCGTTTCGGCTTCCCATAACTATACTCCACCGTCACCTGCGACTTACCATCCGGCCGCACCCACGGCAACGACCCATTCCGCCGCACCTCCGCCAACCGGCGCGTCAACTGATGCGCCAAATCAGCCGACAACGGCATCAACGACTCCGTCTCATTACAGGCGAAACCAAACATCATCCCTTGGTCCCCCGCCCCAATCGCCTCTAACGCCGCCTCCTCGTCCCCATTGTTCCGATACTCCAGCGCCGTATCCACCCCCTGCGCAATATCCGCGCTCTGGTTAGCAATCGCTACCTGCACCCCACACGTGCTCCCATCAAACCCTTTATCACTATGGTCAAAACCAATCTCATTCACCACTTGGCGCACAATCGCATCATAATTCACATCCGCTTTCGTCGCCACCTCCCCCAACAATAACACAAAACCCGTCTTAATCGCTGTCTCACACGCCACCCGCGACATCGGGTCCTGCTCCAACAACGCATCCAAAATCGCGTCACTAATCTGGTCACACATCTTATCCGGATGACCCTCCGTCACCGACTCCGACGTAAACAATAACGATGGCGCACTCATAAAGGTTGTACTCATGATCTTTCTCCTAAAACTCTAAATCTATTTAATGGTCTACTTTTATCAGGAGCTTCCCCGCTCAACATAGTCACAAGAAACAAAAAGCCTCTTGCTGACGCAAGAGGCTAACATTTCTCATGTTTGTCTCCTATCGTTCAGCCTACGCTGTCGGAATTAGCACCTTTCCTACTATATAAATAGTGGTGGTTGCTGCAGCTTCAAAGGGCCGATCCCTCCACTGCTCCTGATAAGATAATGTAATATTCTAAAAAAACAGGCCTTCCTAAAAAAACCTAAAGAGTAGTATAGTGATTTTCTTCACATTGTCAAACCCCCCCCCCACAAGTTTAACAACGATTAACATTTGCAACACTGACGTGCCAGAGGACTAGTCCGATGTGGGTGGGGAGGGGGGGGGCCGGGGGGGGGGGGGAGGGGGAGTGGGGCGGGCGCGGGGGGTGGTGGAGGG